>JAFLTC010000042.1 GCA_022510615.1 Lachnospiraceae bacterium
TCCTCAACCCGCAGGGCGGTTATTTTGGAAGAACTGGAGCAAACAGGGCTTCTTGATTTTTTTGAAGTGATAGTGGGCGGAGATATGGTGGAAAAAAGCAAGCCTGCCCCGGATATCTATCGGAAGGCCTGTGAAGAAATGGGAATCCGGCCGGACGGAGTCTATGCCATTGAGGACTCCAAAAACGGCCTTCGTTCTGCGGCGGCCGCCGGTCTGCGTGTTCTGCTGGTGCCGGATTTGATAGTGCCGGATAAGGAGATGGAGCAGCTGGCTTTTCAGATTTTTCACGATTTGATTGAAGTGAGGCAATATTTTGCCCGGCAATTCTTTGCCCGGTAATGTCTGGTCAATAATATTTTGGCAGATATGCTGAAATTGTCATGAGTTTTAATTCTATATATAAAAAGCACTCATCACAGAATGTGATGAGTGAATATGCACCAGAATCGCATCGGGAAAACTCCGGTTTTTCCAGTGCGATTTTGGTGCATATTGACCTTGCCGCCAGAGGCGGCAAGGCTTTTTTACAATAAAATATTTATATAACAGAATGTGAAGACCCAGGGTAAAGTATTCTAAGAAGGAAAATAACTAGTCAGATAGTCAAAAACTTCTTGACTATTCGACTAGTGTTTGGTAAATTGATAATAACAAAGGTTATTACAGGAGGGGAGGGCCTATGAAAAGATGGAAATTTACCAGTATTATTATCCTTGCAGTACTATTAACAGCCTGTGGGAAATCAGAAAGTGCTAACCAGGTGCAGACCGGGGCTACAGCGTCTGGGCAGGAGGCTGTGACCGGTGGCGTACAGACAGTGCCGGAATCGACACCGGCGGTTACGCTGACAAACGGGGTGTATCGGGGAAGAAATCTGGTTATCGAGGGTAGAAAGTATTTATACATAGAATACGAAATGAGGGAAAACGATTCTATCCGCCTGCGCTCTCTGGTGCCGGAGGGGGAGGAGTTAATAATCCCCTCAGAAATAGATGGCCACCGGGTGGTGGAAGTGGGAGCAAAGAGTTGGGAGGATTCTCCGGGACAGGACAGCGGCTATGCGGTCTGGACGCTTTGGACAAAGAGTGCGGAGCGGAAGCTGACTCAGGTGGTGTTAGGAGAGTATGTTGAGAAAATCAATGATTATGCCTTTGAGGGAACAAAACTTGATAAAGTTGTATTGTCAGAAACCTGTAAAGAAATAGGGGACAGGGCATTTAACGATAGCAATGTAAAGGAGATAAATCTGGAGCATGTGGAGAAGGTGGGAGATTTTGCTTTTTCGTATTGTAAATTAGAAAAAATCCACTTTGATTCTCCGGTAATACAGATTGGCATGCGTGCGTTCTGGGGGAATGAAAATATGGAAGTAATTGAACTTCCAGCCAGTATGAAAAAAGGAAGCTTTTTAGGCAGTGGTTGTTTTTCGGTTACCGGAATAAGCGAGATTCAATGGCCGGCTTTTCCAAAAAATTATGGGGAGAGAAACATTGGAGATGGAATTTTTGAAGATTGCAAAAATCTTGAAAAGGTAGCGCTTCCGGAAAATCAGAAGCACATATATCTGGGGAAATATATGTTTCGTGGTTGCAAAGAAATGACCCTGGTGATTCCTGAAGGGACCGGGCGGCTGACTTACCGGAGTACCGAGTGTGCGGATAATTATACAGAGAATGTTACGACCCTGCTGTTCAAAGATGCCAAAACTAAAATAACGGGGGAACCATATGTGGAAGTAAGTTACGATGAAGAGACATTTTCTGTCCCACGAGGTACGAAATTTATCTGTGTAAACCGTATTATTGCCCCTGCAGATTCTAAGGCGGCAAAATTTGCAAAAGAAGCATTCCGGGTAGAGAAGTTTACGAAAAAAAGTGTAGAGACAATTCGTCATCCTAATTGTGAACATATTCCTACAGGAACCGTGGGGCCTGTAATCTTAGAGACGTATAAGGAGTGATAGTTATGAAAAAAATTTTTATGTACCCTGCTATATTTCTTTTGCTTGCAGGAACCCTGACATTTGCTGGCTGCGAAAAGAAGTCTGAGGGACAGCGGGAAGCGGCCTCGCCGGAAACTGAGGCGAATATAGTATCTTCACCAGCTCTGGCTGTTACAGACACACCGGAGCCATCCATTGAGCCGGAACAGAAAATAGAAAAAGCCATGAAGGTCTGTGACCTGTCAAAGTGTCTTGGCGAATATTCCGTTGTCCGTGCAGAACTTACAGCTGGTGAAAAAAGGTCGGCAGAACTGGGGAAAATGCCAGGCAGGAAAAATGTCTCCTATGTGGAAGTAAAGAGAAATCGGATTCCCAAAGAAGAAATGGAGAACTATAAAGTCGGAAAGGTGAATTTTTTCTCTACGCCAGAGCAGTGTGACAAAGCATTGGGAACACCCAAAGCAAAGACCGGGGAGGAGAGACGGTACTCATATAAGTCTGATTATGAAATCTGCCTGTCTTTTTCCAAAAAGGGTAAGATGAAAGAAATGGGAATTTATAAGGACAGCAGGGAGCAGGCAAAGAAAACCTACCAGGTGGGGGATTTTACGATGATGGCCTGCCGGGTAATCAAGTATAATAAAGATTATCAGAAAGAAGAGGAAGTGTCACTTCCGGAGGATACCATAGCCGTTGCTTACCATGCCTTTGCCGTTGACAAGAAACGTTTTACAGAACCATGGACAGCCAGAGATTACAAGCAGCAGAAAGATGAATGGAAAAAGCTTACGCTGTGTATTCCAAAGGATGTATATTTAGAACCGGGAGCCTTTGGCAATTTGGGACCGGCAGAAATAACCTTTGAGCCGGGACGCACGGAAATTGAACCAAGTGCTTTTATGTATGTAAGCAATTATCGTTTTTGGGAAAATGCCAGCACCATTCGTCTGCCTGATACCGTAAAGGTAATCCGGGAATCTTCCTTCTGTCAGTTTTATAATGAAAGTGCAGAGATTATATTGAACGACGGGTTGGAGGAAATAGAAGAACGTGCCCTGCAGGGAGCCAATTGTGACCTGCCGGACTCTGTAAAAAAAATAGGAAAAGCGGCGCTTGACAACTGGCATCCGGTTCATGAATTTTCCCTGCCGGAGAATCTGCAGGAAATCGGAGACAATGCCATTTATATATGTGCAGAAGTAGGAGCCAATATAAAAGAGCCAATTTATCTTTCCCGCTCTGTGGGAAAAATCGGCATAAATCCCATAACCTATGAGACATTGCTGGAAGATACCTGCGGCGTGAAAGTGGACTCGAAAAATAAATGGTTCAAAAACGATGATAATGGGTGGCTATACAGCAAAGATGGCAAGACATTGTATTTTGCCTTCTGCACGGAAGAAAAAATGATTCTACCGGAAGGATTAGAGAAGATACAGTGCCGTTTACAGCTTGCCGATCACGAAACAGAGTGGCAGGAAATTGTTTTTCCCGAAAGCATAACCAGACAGGAATATGAAGAGTTTCTACAAAGTGAACCGGAAATATGAAAATTCTAAAACCAAAATGGCCCTCCGCATCCCATAAGAAGCGGAGAGCCGTTTTTTCTTATATCTTATACCTCAAACAGCATATCGCCGTATGCCGGTACTGGCCAGTATTTCTTATCCACCATATCCTCCAGGGTATCAATAGGAGCACGGAGGGCAGCCATGGCCGGGAATACTACATCTTTGAAATATTCTGCCTGTTCTTTTCCTTCCTCCATGGAAGCGGCTGTAGCGTCCACCTCCTTTAAGGCGTCCAGTGCTTTCTGGGCCTCGGTCAAGAGAGAGGAGCACCTGGTCAGAAGGTTTTTCTGAACGGTCAAATCGGCCTCTGCACAGGCGGCAGTAATGCTGTTAATGGATTCTGCCAGACTGGTAACATAACGGATGATAGATGGAATGTACTGCTTAGATGCCATCTTAATCATGGTTTTTGCCTCGATGTTAATTGCCTTGGCATAGGCCTCGTAGTTGATTTCCGCACGGGACTCCAGTTCGGTACGGGTGAATACATGCTGTCTCTCGAACATTTCGATGGTTTTTTCATCGGTGAGGGAAGCAGTGGCATCTACCATGGTTTTTACATTCGGCAGACCACGTTTTTCAGCTTCGGCAACCCAGTCATCCGAGTAGCCGTTACCGTTGAAAATAACCTTCTGATGCTCTTTCAGAGTCTCATAAATCAGGTCGTCAACTGCCTTGTCGAAGTCATCGGCCTTTTCCAGTTGGTCAGCCATTTTTTCCAAAACATCCGCAACAGTAGCGTTTAATACGGTGTTCGGGCCGGCAATGGACATAGAGGAAGCCACCATACGGAACTCAAATTTGTTTCCGGTAAAGGCAAATGGTGAGGTACGGTTGCGGTCCGTGGCATCCTTGCGGATTGGTGGAATCGTGTGCACA
>JAFLTC010000043.1 GCA_022510615.1 Lachnospiraceae bacterium
AAAAGCCTGATCGTCAAAGCACGGATACCGGTGTAAAGCATTCATGAACAATTAAACAGAGGGATAATATTTGAAATGAAAGTACGCAGAGGTATTTGGGGAATCTGCTGGCTGTTGTCACTGATTGTAATCAGCTTCTACGGAGGGACAGTAAGCTACGGGATATTCTTTGGCCTTACTTTAGTGCCGTTAATTTCGTTCCTTTATATTCTTTTTGTGTGGATGTTCCACAGAATCTATCAGGAAATCGGGAGCAGGAATATTGTATGCGGGCGGTCTGTACCGTATTATTTTGTGTTAAAAAACGAGTCTTGGTTCGCCTTTGCGGGAATTAAGGTTTTCTTTTATTCTGATTTTTCTTATGTGGAAGAGCTGCCGGAGGAAATCGAGTATGAATTGCTTCCGGGAGAGCAATACAAGTATGAAACCTCTTTTGTCTGTAAATATCGTGGCGAGTATGGTGTAGGTATTAAAGCGGTTGTTATATCCGATTTTTGGGGTTTATTCAGTATCAAATTTGCCGTGCGGGAAGCTAAAAAGGTAATTGCCGCTCCGAAGCTGATTCAGTTGGACGAGTTAAAAAGCGTTATGGACATCAGTGCGATGATGCAGAGAGAAAATCTCCAAACCACGGAATTGGATGTGGTGACCAGGGAGTATGCCTCGGGAGATTCCCTGAAGCAGGTCAACTGGAAGGCGACGGCAAGAGAAGGTAAATTGATGTCCAGAAAGCCGGTAGGCGAAGAAAAAAGAGGAGCGGCGCTTATTTTTGATACAGAGCGGTGCAGTAAGAAACCCGAAGTATATCTTCCCATAGAGAACAAGATACTGGAAATTGTTTTGGCGCTTTCGCTTTTTATGTCCAAAAACAATGTGCCGGTATCCTTTTTTCATCATCAAAACAGTTTACAGACCGGTATCAGACAGGGAGAGCTGGGTGGTCTGGGAGATATCGAGGAATTTTATGAGCAGATTAAAAAAGTGGGTTTTGACACAAATACTGATATGCAGGGTGATCTTTTGAGAATCCTTCAGGACGGGTTATTGATGGACAAAGCGATTGTTTTCTTCGTGCTTCATGAAATGGATGATGAAGTTTTGAAAATCACCTATCAGCTTGCGGAAAATGACACGATTGTCATTTGCTATGCAGTTACAGATGAAAACATAGAAGAATTTTGTACAATGAGTGATTTAAGTAGGAGAATCATTGCAATATCACCGGAAGAAGAACTGGAGGGAGTATTGTGATGGATAGGACAAGGAGTTTGCAAAGCGAATCCCACAAGCACGACAGTTCGTTTTTTTACGGTCTGCTTTATGCAGGGGTATTTTCAATAGCAATATTATTTTGCTTTTCTGATTTGTTAAACATTTCAAATATTAATTGGAAGCACGTGACGGTTTTGTTAGTTGTGACAGCTCTTTTTTCGGCTGTGCGGCTGCTTGACAGGAGGCAACGCATATATGCGGCGATAATGGCTCTTTTAGTGTTCCTTTTTCTCTTTCTTTCCATAGGAAGCGACAGGTGCCTGATGTTTTTAGGGAGAGTACTGGATTGGCCGACAGCACAAGATTTATCTACAATGCAAGATCCGGTTATTGTAGATTTTGAATCCCTGACGGAAGAGATGATTGCTATTGAACTGGGAAGGGTATTTTTAATGGCTGTAATCTGCTATTTACTGTATTTACTGCTGGAAAAACATATTCTTCTTAAAATCGCATCTGCTGATATGATCGGCGGATGGATGCTTTACATGTTGAAGGTACCGAAAACGGGTGTTGTATTTTTTGTTTTGTATGTCGCGCTGATTGTGGCGGAGTATGTCAGATTCCGCCTTAAAAAGATGAAGAACAGAAATGTGCAGTCATATATTTTGAGGATTCTGCCGTTTTTGATTTTGTATGTTGTGTTCCTGTATCTTATACCAATGCCGACAGAACCTTATGACTGGCAGTGGGCGAAAAGTCTCTACCAAAGAGCAGAAGAGAAAATAACAATGTATGCGGAGAACATGCGTAATGGTGGGAGTGAGTATTTTGGGGGAACTACCAGCGGTTTTTCTGAGAGAGGCGGTCTGTTTACGGATATCACAAATGATGACAGGCAGTTAATGATGTTGGGCATAGGGAAACAAAAGGAAGCATCCGTCTATCTCACGGGCAAGATTTTCGATGCTTTTAACGGCCGCGAGTGGGAAAACAGGAGAGATGATGCAAACACGGACCGAAGAGGAAAACGTAGTGAAAATAGAGAAAGCGCTGACGAGTCCGAAAGAATTATGGATGTTTTGGAAACGGTTTATGCGCTGAGAAGATATACAGGGAGCATTAATCCGCCATGTTACAGAAGTATCAGAATGGATGTTTCATATCGATATTTTCATACAAATTATTTGATGGCGCCGTCTAAGACATGGATGATTGAGGATGGGACAAATAAGATAAAATATCATCAGAGTGGAGGCAATTTCATTTTTGACAGAAAGGCAGGCTATGGTGCTGCATATACACTACAGTTTGAGCAACTGAATATGGGGCGGGAGGAGCTGTATCAATTTCTGGAATGGAATCAAGGTGATGATGCGGATGAATGGCATAGGGTAGTGAGACAGTATACCGGAAGGAACATCCCCATAGAAAAACTCTATGAATATAGGGACAGGGTGAAGGAGCAATACCAGCAGGAAACGAGGGTTAGTCCTGAAGTTGAAGCATGGCTTACCGTTGTTACCGCAGAAGCCAAAACGGATGCAGACAGGCTGAAATATATAGAAAGTGCGCTCTCTGACATGGAATATAATATGACTCCGGGAGAATTGCCGGCAACGGTATTTGATGAGAGTAGTTTTTTGGATTATTTTCTGTTGGAAAAAAGAGAGGGATACTGTGTGCACTTCGCCACTACATTTGTGCTGCTGGCAAGGGCGGAAGGTTTTCCGGTCAGATATGTGCAAGGTTTTTGTGTCCCGATCGTAAGAGGAAATGAAACGTCTGTCTATTCCGATATGGCACATGCCTGGCCGGAAGTATATATAGAGGGAAAAGGATGGATTCCCTTTGAACCTACGCCCGGGTTTGGCGTCAACCGCTATCTGCCTGAGGACGAAAATGAAGGTAACGATGTGGAAACTGTCTATACAAGAGAACCGGAACCTCAGATTCGGGATGATATACCTGCATTAGAGAGCGAGGTAATGGAAGAGAGCGTTTCTGATGAGAATATAATGGAAGAAAGAGAGCGGAACCGGTGGACACCATATCTGGTCAGGGTTGTTTGGATACTGTTAATCGGAACTGTACTTGTTTTGATAACAGATTGGGTTAGGGAGAAGTTCCGGGATAAGAAAAGGAATCCGGTTGAAAAATACAGATTGGCGGTTTTACACAACTTACAGATTCTTGAAATGTTGGGATACAAAAGGATGCCGTCAGAAACTTTTCATGAACTGCTGAAACGCATAGAGCAAGAATGTGAAGACATAGATAAAAAATACGATGACGGGCAAGGCGGCAACGAAATTCCGTACAGATTTATCGAAACCTATGAAAAGTATTTGTATGGAACGTTAGAAATTGATGAACAGATATTAAATGATGTGTTGGCACAAGGAGCACAGCTTTTAGAGACGCTTAGAGTACGCCATAGGAGAGCATATCTATTTTACAGGATTCAACTTTATATTGTGCGGTACAGGTAGCGTTATGCCGAAATCCGTGCTGCCTCATATGCTTGCCGGTGAAATTTACGTATGCTATACTAAACGCAGGTTTTGCATAATACGCGAGCCCGTGAGTTCGTATGATATAGAACACAAATAAGGATTACCCAAATGAAACTTAGTATTATTG
>JAFLTC010000044.1 GCA_022510615.1 Lachnospiraceae bacterium
AAAATATAACTTCAGATGCGGAATTGGCGGAAACTTTAAACGGGCACAGCATCGCGTTTGCATATCACTCCGGTAAAATTGAAAACGAACGAATCACTTATCATGACACCAGAGAAATCTTCGAGCATGACGGGGTAACATCTTACACCGGAGATCTAAGGACACTGTTCGAAATCCGCAACGCAAAAGATGCCTACGAATTATTCCTGACAGCTTTTCAAGAGAAACGCTCCTTTGATGAAGCATTTATAATAGAATTGCAAAGATGCCTGACGCAAAACACTTACGACACGCGTAGGTGGCAATTAGGAGAACGTCTGGGGGAATATAAACACCATGACTATGTAACCGGGAAATTTGAGATCGGAGCTGCTCCGAAGGATGTACAGGAAGAGATGTCAGAATTACTTTCAGAACTTATAGATGTGGCAGATAAAAATGCTCTGACTGCCGCGGCATACTTTCATGCGAAGTTTGAAAACATCCATCCTTTCGCGGATGGGAACGGACGCACCGGGCGGCTGGCAATGAATTATTTCCTCGTTACACACAATCATCCGCCTGTGACAATCCATGAAGAAGACCGTAAAGGTTATTACACTGCTCTGGAGGCATGGGATTCCAAACAGGATCTTGATCCGCTCCGCGATTTCCTAAAGGAACAGACGGCGAAGACCTGGGAAAAACAGATTGCAAGAACCTAGAAAATCTTCATCTGCAAGCAATATACTTACTACCTATAAATGCTTTCGTAATAACGGTTTTAGATAATTCTTTTTAAAATCACGAACAGAACAAAACGGCGCATGGAAATCATATGGCCCAAAATCGCCGGATTCGTCTATAAAAACACTTAATATCTTTTCAGCCATAGATCACACCTCTCACCCCTTTTAAATCTCAGTGACAAAAATAGCGGGGAAATTCCCCGCCGTTCGGTGGACCAGGGTCTATCAACCAGCCCAATCAGTGATACCACTGATTTATTTATATGTTGACTTTAACGAAAATATACTGCACTGTCAATGTGTTTCGAAAAAATAGATTTTTCTATAATCTCCGCCAGTTCCTTTAGAATACGACTGTTTCACCAAGGAGTGCTGCATATTAACTGACTAACGGTTAAGGCGCGGCGCTCCTTTTGCTATGAATGCGTCATAAAACATACAGTGACTGAAGCGATGTCGAGGAAAACGCATGTTAAAATTGAAACATGTGCCGGAAAGACCGGCGCAGCAAAAAGAGTCGCGGGAAAATACGCGGGAAAGGAACAGGTATTTATTATGAAAAAAACAAAAGAGAAAATCACCGCATTATACTGCCGTCTCTCCAGAGACGACGAATTGGAGGGTGACAGCAACAGCATCGTAAATCAAAAGGCGATTCTGGAAAAGTATGCACGGGAAAACGGCTTTTCCAATCCACATTTTTTTGTGGATGACGGTTATAGCGGTACGACATTCGACCGTCCTTCCTGGAATGAGCTTCTGGAGCTAATAGAAAACGAAGAGATTGCTGTCCTGATCGTGAAAGACATGTCGCGGCTGGGCAGGGATTACCTGAAAGTAGGATTTTACACTGAAGTTCTTTTTGTGGAAAAGGGAGTACACTTTATTGCCATCAACAATGGCATTGACAGTACCAGACAGCAGGACAGCGATTTTACTCCTTTTCTCAATATTATTAATGAGTGGTATGCCAAGGATACCAGCAAAAAGATCCGCGCTGTCATGCGTTCCAAGGGAGAATCCGGAGAACACCTATGTACCGTTGCACCCTACGGGTATCGCAAAGATGAGGTAAACAGTAAAATATGGGTTGTGGATGAGGAAGCCGCTCAAGTGGTCAGGCGTATCTTCAACCTTTGTCTGGAAGGCTACGGCCCTTCCCAGATTGCCCGAATCCTTCAAGAGGAGAAAATTTTCACTCCTACTGCATACTATCATTTTTCCGGGCGGACCTTCCGAAATGCGCTGCCGGACGATGTTTACAGGTGGAGTGAAAAGTCTGTGGCAAGAATACTGGAACGGCCGGAGTATCAGGGACATACTGTGAACTTTAAGACTTACCGAAAATCTTATAAAAACAAGAAAACATGCTATAACCCGAAGGAAAATCAGATGGTGTTTGAGAATACGCATGAAGCCCTGATAGATCCTGACATATGGTGCCGGGTACAGGAATTGCGCTCCAACAAGAGGCGTCCCGCCCGAATCGGAAAGACTAATCTGTTCTCCGGCATTGCTCGCTGCGCAGACTGTGGGAAAAAATTGTACTACTGCACCAGCAAAAGCTTTGAAGCCAGACAAGATTACTTCGTCTGCTCCACTTCGCGCCTGAAAGGAAAGGACACTTGCTCCACACACTTTATCCGCGCTCTTGTACTGGAACAGAAAGTGCTGACCTACATCCGGCTGGTGGCTGACTGTGTGACAGATGATGAAAACCGCTTCCGGTCTTCCATGGGTGCCATGCAGAAAGCCGAGGCAAAGCGGCAGTTGACGGCAAAACAGCAAAAAGCCGCGAGGGCGTCCGCCCGCATCGAAGAACTGAACATGCTTTTCAAAAGGGTATATGAGGACAACGTAAACGGAAAGTTATCAGACAGCCGATACCAGATTCTCTCAGACAGTTACGAAACAGAACAAAAAAGCCTGGAGACAGAGCTGGCTCAGCTGAATCAGGAGATCTCGCAACAGACAGAACAAAGCGAACACATAGACGGTTTTATTGAAAAGATAAAAAAATGTAAAGATCTGCAGAATCTTACATCCGCTCTGCTGAACAAACTGGTGAAGGATGTATTTGTCCATGCCCCGGACAAATCAAGCGGACACAGAGCACAGGTTATTGATATCAGCTTTGAACATGTGGGGATACTTCCTGCAACTCTGCTGGATGAAATGAGAAAAAAGGAAAGCGTAGAATCACTTACTGAACCGAATCTGGAAGTAGTTTGAGGCTGTGCATGTAAGAATTGTTCTTCAAGTCCTGTATATCCATTTTGGACAGTGAATTTGAAAGAATTGTTTAAGAATTATTCTGCTGTTGCAGTTGTTTGTATATTTTATACTGTATTTCATCAACTATAAAATTTTGGAGAGGACAAAGGAGCATAGTAATTTAAGCCATTTATAGTTAGAACAATTCCTACAAATGGCCGGGTCGCTTTCTGGCCGGATGTATAAGGTATGCACGGATCACTTTGTCTTAGAAAGTTACTGTAGTCAGGAGCTACCTGGTAAAAAGAAAAACGCATCTCATTCTCCTTGGAAAAAAAGTGGGTTGAACTTTTACAAGTTCAACCCCAATTACTTTTTTAACTCCCACTCTTGGTAGGGTACACCGCTTTTTAGGTATTTCTACCTTATAATATTATTATACGTAATACCCCGTCTTTCGACCTGTTTTACCGGAACCACCCGTTCGGATGCGCTTTTATTGTATACATTAATACAACTGCATCAGTTAAGACGGTATTATAAATTAGGATAGTCGTATTGTCAATACTTTTTTCCCTGACAGTATTTGTCAGCAACGATACAGCCATGCTGAAACAATTGTGCAAAAATAGCGCAAATTCCTCATGAGGGCTATTCACAAAGTGCAATCTGTACAATTACTTTTATCGGCCGGATGCCTGACATGAAATAAATTGGCGGAAAAACCCTGAATCAGCTCTTAAATATATATATTCAGCCAATTTATGGTTGGTTCATCACATAGTGTGCCAAATTTTTAACCAACTGGCATCTTACTCAGCCACTCTGTACCAGACAACTGTCATGATAATGGCAAGCCCCAGCAGCACGGCTCC
>JAFLTC010000045.1 GCA_022510615.1 Lachnospiraceae bacterium
GACCATCACCAACGCTGCAGGCGATGCATTAAAGCATTCCGGTATGCCGGTACCCATGACTCTGGATCAGAATGTATGGAGCCGTTATAAGAAGCTGTTCTATAAGTATGATGAAAACAAGGAATACTGGGACGCGCTCTTTGACAGTATCGTCAGACCCGTGCCCTTTGGCTGGCAGAGTATTGCAGGCTACTGGAACTTCTGTGATCAGTATTTCAATAAGATCGGTATCCACACGCTGGTGGATACAGGCAAGGGAAAAGCAGCCGACTATGTAGAGGAAGCCAACAATCAGGCAAACTACTATCATGCAGAGGCAATGCTTTCCTACTTTGGACCAAACGGCTACGATATCCTTTCCGATGAGGAGATCGCACTGTATCAGGGAATGATAGATGACTTTACGGCACAATAATGGCGTAAGGTTTCTATAGATTTATTTAAAGAAAAATGACCGGGAGGCGGAAAATCTGTATCCCGATCAAAAGCCGCATAAGCGGCAGAAAGAGAGGAAATATGAAAAAGAAATTATTGAGCGTACTGCTCGCGGCCACAATGGTGCTTTCTTTGGCAGCCTGCGGCGACGATGCAGGAAAAGACACTCCGGAATCCGATACGACCCCAAGCAAAGAGGAAACGACTCCGGAGCAGGGCGGTAATGATGTGACGCCGGATGTAGCACCGGAAGCTATTCCTAATGCAGTTGTGCATTATACCTTTGATGAGGGTGCAGGCGAGGCTTACAAATTGGTTGAGGAGACGACGGATTTTGATCCTGCTGTTTTAGACGGTGCTAATGTACAGCGCGACATGGTAGAATCCGCAGATGCTCTTGCTTTTGCTGACGGTCCCGTGGGGCAGGCACTCTATCTGGATGGAAAACATGGTCTGGATCTGAATTTTGAACCTACCAATACCGACGCTTATACCGTATCTTTCTGGATGAACGCAGACAGATTGGGAAATTACGGTCCTACGCTGCAGATGGGTTATAATGTCGGCAGAGCGGACGGAAACGGAGTAGCCTGGATGAATATCACACAGACAGATTTTGGTGACGGTGTGGTGAAGTTCCCTATTGTCTGGAGCCGTAACGAGAAATATAATTCACAGGACGGCATAAACACGTGCTGGCCTTGGATGCAGGCTTTTGATAATGAAGTTCACGGCAAAAAGGAATGGACGATGCTTACCGTCGTAGCTACCGGTGAGAAGCAGGATGGCTTGACCGCTGCGGGAGTTGAATTTACCCGTGCACAGTTATATCTTGACGGTGTCATGGTATACGATACCCAGACCGTTATTGATGAGGCGTGGGAATATGATTTCTGTCTGGCTCCCGACCTCATGAAGCCCAACGGTGCTGAATTTGAAACTTGGTTCGGTATCAACTACTGGGATGTTATCTACAAGGGATTTATAGATGAGTTCTATGTATTTGACAGCGCGCTGACACCCGGTCAGGTTCTGTCCCTGTATCAGTTGGGAGATGCTAACGTAAATTCCGTAGCTCCCGAAGGAGCACCGGAAGAGTTTAAGGCTCCTATTACCGGTACAGCTATCGGTGCTGAGGACTTTAGCACGGGCTTCTGGGGAGCATTCAGTGATGGATGGGCAGTTGCCTCCGGCGAGACCGTTTCCAAGACCTTTGTTAACTGGCACGGCGACGCAGCTGCTAATTACTATAATACCTTTTTCGTGGTTCTGCAGAGTGAGGCTGTCAGCCCTCTTGAGAAGTCTGCTGACTGTGTTGAGTACGCAGTAGTTCGTGCTGATAACTTTGGCTGGGCGTTTGTTGATGGCGTTCAGATATTTACTAATGACCCCGATGCGGATACTCTGTTGGGCTGGACTCTTGAGTCCGACTGGAATTGGGAGACTATGCCAGCAGATATGCAGGGCGCAACTGTTACCGTATCCGTTACCAACAACGGCGACACCGCTGATGTAGAATGCCAGATCACTACCGCAACAGGCGATAGTCATTTCCAGAACTATAAGAACATCCCCATTAGTGGCGATTTGGCTTTCAGCTTGGGCGTAGATTGCTCCCTGATTGACCTTCAGGACTAAGCGCAAGCGAATGCAGTAAGATTTCTAAAATAAGCGTGTCAGATACATCGTGATAAAAAGACGGTGTATCTGACCGAAAGAAAACACTTCGGATTACGGATCATACGGAATCCGGAGTGTTTTTTGCCTTTTGTGTTGCGGTTATGTATCATTAGTTAGAGATTATGCCAAGGCTATAGAATGGCATGATAAAGAGGAAAAGATTAATTTTTTTCATTGTTACTATGTGGTTGAAGAAAGCAGGCCCATGGGGTATAATAGAAATCAGCAACTATGAGAATATTTTTTTAGGGGAAATTTTCGTGGAACAGCTTATAGCAATGAATGCTCAAATCAATCAAGAGGATGCACATAGACATTGATCAGGACTATGATATTCTACAGTTCAATTCCTTCTGCAATACTTTTTACTTTCAGTCGTGATTGTGATTATTGCGGTTGTTGTATAAAGGCTTAAAAAAAGAAAAAAAGAGCAAAAGCCGCAGTATTGCTGTTGGCGGCGGTCATGGGCGGTTTGGCCTTTTCTGCCATTTATCTTCCTGCCCAGGCGGCAGTGGGACTGGACGGTCAGGTGACAATCTGGGGCAGCAAAGCGATTGATTAAGTAAAGGAAGGAGCCATCGTGAAAAAGAACAAGCGGTTATTTATTGTTGTAGGTATTGCAGCATTACTGGCAGTTGCAGCTGTTACGGTCCTTTTATTGAAAGATACAATTTTTTCAGAGAAAGTGGACAGTGACTTTGCGGTGAGCTATGACGGGATTGAAACCGGCATTGTAAATGCAAGGGTCTCCGTACATGATCCTTCCATTATAAAAGCGGACGGAACCTATTATATTTTCGGTTCCCATATGGAAGGGGCTTACACGACAGATCTGCGTTCCTGGACGAGACTGGGTAACGGCTATAATTCTTCTAACACGGTATACGGAGATCTGTTTTCGGAAGGGCTTCATGTGTTTGATTATTCGGGGAGTGCGGACAGTCTGATTCCGACGGATGACGGAGGCTATCATGTATGGGCGCCGGATGTGATCTATAATAAGACCACAGGGCTTTATTATATGTATTATTGTACCACATCTACCTGGAACGCGTCGAATCTCTGCTACGGTGTCGCGGAGACGGTGGAGGGTCCTTATGAATGGCAGGGGGCGCTGATCTATTCCGGGTTTACGGCTGATACACTTGCGGCTACGGATGTTCTGGATTATGTGAGTGAAGAGTATGCCTTGGAAAATTATACCACCAAGTCAGGCAGGGAATATAATTTTGCTGCTTACCCCAATGCAATCGATCCCACTGTTTTTTATGATGAAGACGACAGATTGTGGATGGTATACGGTTCCTGGTCCGGCGGTATTTTCCTCTTGGAGCTGGACCCGACAACCGGTGAAGTGATTCATCCGCAGGCGGATCCGGAACATATGGTGGATCCCTATTTTGGCAAGAGACTGTTAGGCGGCGGACATAAATCCATTGAAGGTCCGTATA
>JAFLTC010000046.1 GCA_022510615.1 Lachnospiraceae bacterium
CCCCTAATAGAAAAGCCGCGCATATTCTCTGGTAAATATCTTGCCCGCCTCGGTCACTTGCACTGCATGATAGCGATAATTCTCAAATTCATAAGTAGTAAACTCCGGTTCCGCCTCGTCCAGCCAGAATGTCCGGATGCCAAGGTCGGCGTAATTATTCTTACACTTCTCCCAGACATATTCTCTTGTGCGGGGATTGGTGGCATCCATGAAGACATTGCTGCCAAGATAAAGCATCTGGACATCAATACCTCTATTGCTCTTCACCAAAAGGCCCTGCTGTTTCATCTCCTCATAGTTTTCACTGCGCCAGTCCACCTGCGGCCATATAGATACCATAGTCTCAATTCCCATATCATGAAGTTCTTCAACCATGGCTTTCGGGTCTGGAAAGTATTCTTCATTAAAACGCCAGTCTCCGCAGCGCGGCCAATGGTAATAATCGATGACCAGTACATCTATTGGTATGTTTCTCTTCTTGTATTCTCTGGCGATGGAGAGCACTTCTTCCTGATTGTAATAGCGCAGTTTACACTGCCAGAATCCCAATCCGTATTCCGGCATCATGGGCGCGGTACCGGTAACAGAAGCATAAGCCTCTTCAATCATTGCAGGGGTGTCACCGGCTGTGATCCAATAATCCAGCTGTCTCGTGGATAAAGCAGTCCATTCAGTAGTATTAAGACCGAAGTGTACTTCACCTATTGCCGCGTTGTTCCATAGAAACCCATAGCCGACACTGGAAATGTAAAAGGGAACACTAGCCTGAGAATTACGGTGTGCCAATTCCAGATTACAGCCTTTTAAGTCCATAACCTCCTGCTGATACTGCCCCATGCCATAAATCTTTTCGCCTTCTTCCGGAACGAAGCTGACCTTTAAGGAATAGGAGCCGCCGGACAGCGGTTTAAACTGCCGGGCCTTCTTCTGCAAGGCACCGCCATTTGGAATCTCCTTTAAGAGAACTTTCCCATCCTCATTATAAAAGGTAATCTGCAGTGCATGTCCCCATTGTTGAACCGTTAACACAGCGCGAATACTTCCGTTTGTAATGGAAGCCTCCCAGTCACCCAGTTCGATGACCGGTTTTTCTGTAGATGTTTGCGGAGAAAGCAGGGCAGCACTCTCTTCCCCGATATCATCCATAATCTTTGCTCTTACGCGCAGGCTGTTATTTCCCCATGGCGTGAGCATGACTGTCTCGCCGTTTTCCCTAAAAATCAGACTGCCGTCTTTTTCCTCAAAAAACCTCATAGTCTATCTCCCTCATGATATAATTTGCTACATACTTTTATCATTAAAACAGGTTGAAGCATATGAAAATTTTCAATGTTCCAACACTTCAACATGTTCAAGATATTCCAAAATGTTCCGCAGCCTCTTTCCAATACTTCTCGTCAATATCCGGCCAGGTGACATCTCCTTCCGCTTTCTTGCACAATTTCATGGCAAGCTGCAGGCAAGGTGTCGTGTAATCGTCTCCTGTTTTGAGAGCATGAATATTCAGCTTACTCCAATAATGCGCTTTTCCTGCCAGACCGGAGATTTCAAACTCTTTTATAATCAAATCCACATCATATGGCAGCTGAAAAAACTCTTCTTCCCATCCGTTCTCTGTGCCATGTAATATGGTATACTGTGTTTTACCGCCATGATACCAGGGAATTCCGACAGAGCCCGGATGAACCAATTTTTTATTACCGTAATTTCTGCTGTCCTGAATATGAGTATGTCCGGCTATTAATAAATCTACATCAAGCTCATCCATTATCTTCTCCACATTTCCATTTTCCGGCAGCAGCAATTCATTGGATGCCGTCAGTGAGCCATGACAATAACGAAAAGCGGGGTAACCTTCTTTCCGATAGACACCTTTTATATCCATACTTCCGAAGAAATCAAAATCCCTCTCCGCCAGATTCTCATAAGTATAGCGCAGACTGCCGCTGGCGGAAGAATAAGTCCATCTTTCCTCAGGATTTTTTCTATGATTGAGCATATAATCTTCTCTGTTGCCCCTGATAAAACGACAGATATATCTCTCTTTCATCTCGTAGATAATTTGCATCGTCTTATGCGGATAAGGACAATCGCTGATATAATCTCCTATAAAAAGAAATTCATCAACATTCCTCTCCAACGCATGGCGGATACATGCCTCCAACGCTGCGTGATTACTGTGAATATCTCCGATGACTGCAAGATCGAGCATAATTGTGCTTTCCTTTCTGTTATATTTTCATTGTAAGATACCCCACTTCCAATGGCAATAATATATTTTTAAAAAGTCGCTATTTTACAACAACTCACTCCATTTTACATTGTTTTTATATCGCATTCTTTTATAATGGAAATAAGGAATGCAAATATTTTATACATGGAGGTTTTATGAATACACAAAATTTGATTTTACAAGACAGATGTCGTTTTCATTTAGGTGACGCTCCGGACGCCTGGCAAGCGTGGTTTGATGATTCCGATTGGGATGAAGTAAACCTTCCTCATGATTGGTCCGTCTCGCAGCCCTTTTCCAGTGAGTATTCCAGCGGTACAGGCTATCTGGCCGGCGGAATCGGCTGGTATCGCATCCGCATCACGCCTAAGGAAGAATGGCGGGGTAAGCGCATCTTTCTTGCTTTTGACGGTGTATATAAGAACAGCCGCGTATGGTGTAACAGCTATTATCTGGGTCACCGCCCCAACGGCTATATTTCATTTTCATATGACATCACAGACCAATTCCACTTCGAACGGGACAATGTCATTTCCATCAGCGTGACGCATACGGATATTTCAGACTCCCGTTGGTTTACCGGCTCCGGCATCACCAGGAAGGTTTCTTTGATTGTGCAGGAAGCAGTGCACCCGGTGGAAAACGGTATCTTTTTCACCACGCCGACCGTCACAGATGCAGAGGCTGATATTGTGGTGCATAACGAGCTTATCAACCAGAGTGATCAGGAGGCGCGGATCACAGTCACAAACACGCTCAAAGACCCCGATGGCAATACAGCTGCTGTTGCCGGCGCGGCTCTGACGTTGGCAGCAGGACAGACAGGCACGATTTCAACACAGGGAAAGCTTGTATCCCCTGCTCTCTGGTCCTGTGATACTCCTAATCTTTACACACTCCAAACGTCGCTATCATACATGTTGTCAGACGACAGCCAAACGGAATATATCGCCGATGAAAAAAAGGTCGGCGTTCGCAGTATTTCCTTTGACCCGAATCATGGCTTTTTCTTAAATGGTGTTTCCACGCTGTTCAAGGGAGTCTGTGTGCATCACGATGCAGGTTGTCTGGGGGCTGCCGTTTGGCCTGCCGTTTGGCGCCGCCGCCTTAACAAGCTGAAAGAGATGGGCTGTAACGCAATTCGTATGAGCCACAATCCCCATATGCCGGAGTTGTATGACCTCTGTGATGAACTTGGATTTCTGGTTATGGATGAAGCTTTCGACGAGTGGGAAGGACCCAAGAACAAATGGTGGCAGGGTCACAATGTCTACCCGCCCCGCAATCAGGGCTACTATGTCGATTATCCTCAGTGGCA
>JAFLTC010000047.1 GCA_022510615.1 Lachnospiraceae bacterium
ACTATAACAGCCACGATTGTAAACATCAACCCTGGCACCAGGAGCACCTCCTTTATTATTTTGCTGCACGCAAATGCAACAATAGTATTTTACACTTTTTTTTCAAATATGTCAAGATTGACAATACAGCGTGGATAACGTAAAATTTAATTAACTACAATATGTAGTATATGTGATGAAGGAATGGTTCAGGGCGCAGCAGCTGCCCCGGGAAGGGAGGAAAAGTGAAGGATTTCAGTATACTGGGTATGAAAATGGAGGAGGTGCCGGAAACGGTACCGGAGTATTTTGCCGATTTGAATCTGGACTATCTGATACGGGAATTTGCCAGGGCAGATTCGGAAGAGGCGGCGGAATACTATTATCGGATGCCGGCAGACAGGGAGACGGTATTATACCGCATGGCAGTGATGAAGGAGCTGGAGGAGGGAGAGATGGAAGAAAGACTCCGGGCATTTTCCCGCCGTATTCATCAGGCCATAGAGCATTCCCGCCACAGTCGGGAGGCCGGACAGAGTATGAGCCGGGCCCACTGGCATCTTCTGGCGGCCCATGAATATTTTACAGCGGTGGAGGAGTGGAAGGAATATCTGGAGGAGAAAAATCCTTCTTCCCAGGGGTGGAAGGACTTTCTTACCATGTGCCGGGAGATTACCGGGGAGCGGAAGTACCGGGAAAACTATGAACGGCTCCGGATGGTTTATGAAAAGATGTCGAATCTGCGCTACTCGATTCGCATCGAGGGAGACCATATTTCCATTCTCCCGAGGGTGTTGCAGGAGGATTATGTGGGGGAACTGCGCCAGCGTTTCCCGGAGAGCATTGATATGCCGGACAGGCTCTATACCCTGCTTCCGGGAAGCCAGGAGAGCAGTGCGTTAGAACAGCGTATTTTTCAATATATTAGAAAGAAAAATCCAGAACCCTTTGAGGAAATGGAGAGGCTCTTGGCGGAGTGTCCGGAGTTTTATTCCGGGGAGATTATGAAGTTTCACCGGGAAATTGCCTTTTATCTTTCTTTTCAAAATTTCCGGCATTATATGGAGGAGCGGGGGCACTGCTTTTGCTATCCTGCTTTTGTGGAAGGGGAAATGACCGTTACCGGCGGGTATGATTTGGCCCTGGCCTTTAAAAATCTGGAAGAGGGCAAAAAGACCGTTGGCAATGACTACTATTTTCAGGAGCAGGAGCAGTTTTTGGTAGTGACAGGGCCCAATCAGGGAGGCAAAACCACCTTTGGACGTGCCGCAGGGCAGCTGGTGTATTTTTCCCGGATGGGGCTTCCGGTGCCGGCAGAACATGCCAGACTTCCCTATTTTGAAGGGATGGTGACACATTTTTCGGTGGAGGAGAGCATGGAGAGCGGACGAGGCAAATTAAAAGAGGAGTTGGTGCGCCTGGCGCCGATTATGCACAGCCGTCAGAGAAATGTGTTTGTGGTTATTAATGAACTTTTTACCTCGGCGGCGGCTTATGATGCCTATCAGATGGGGCGCCGGGTGATGGAGCACTTTCTCGGGCATGGCTGCTATGGCATTTATGTGACCCATATTGAGGAGCTGGCAGAGGAGACAGAGCAGATTGTCAGCATGACGGCCGCCCTGGAAGGTGGGGACAGCCCGGTGCGTACCTATAAAATTTTCCGTCAGCCGGCAGGAGGCGGCGGTTATGTGGAAACTATTGTCGAGCAGTATGGTCTTACCTATGAAAATATTATGAGGAGGCTTGCCCATGATTGATGTATGTTTGTTATACCCGGAAAAAGGAAAGACGGCCTCCAGGGGCTATGGTCTGCCGGGGGATTTGGTGAAAGATTTGAATTTGTCGGTGATTCTTTCCGCCATGGCGGAAAAGGACGAGTGTATTTACTCTGTCTGCCAGAGTGTGCTGCTCAATCCGATTCGGGAAGAGGCGATTTTGAAATTCCGTCAGCAAATGGTATTAGATGCCTGTGAGAATCCGGCCTTTTACGAAGGAGCATACCAACTTGCCAGCCGGGCCATGAGGGATTTTGAAAAGAATAAAAACCAG
Source organism: Lachnospiraceae bacterium (assembly GCA_022510615.1). GTDB lineage: Bacteria > Bacillota > Clostridia > Lachnospirales > Lachnospiraceae > Eubacterium_F. Next base: position 2,032 of record JAFLTC010000047.1, read on the forward strand.
GGGCAGAAAAACCACCAGGAGAGAAGCAAAACCCAGCAGATTTATGATTCCCTCCAGATGCTTTTGGTTCAGGTAAAATATTTGGAGCAGTTAAAGGAATTTATGCGGACGGAGGCCACGGAGCGCACGGATGGCGTGGCATCGCTTGCAAAGAAACTGCGAGAGTTTTACAGCGATGAATTTGCAGAAGAGCTGCGAAATCTGGTAGAGAATATGGCTTTTCTTCTGGAGGGGGGCAGACTGGTGCTGACGGCCGGTGTAGGCGGCGGCATGAAATGTGCCGATGTGGTTGTCAACCGATTAGAGCCGGTGGATTACCGGGAAATGGGCAGGGTTCGCCGGGCACTCCGTTTTCTGATGATTCGGTTTTTCTCCCCGGAGGCGATTCGGCTTAATGCGACGGTTTTGAAACAGGAGGCGGCCCAGATGGAGACCAATGGCCTGCATTATACCCTGCAAAACTACCAGAAATTCATCCAGGAATTTCAGGATTTCTTTGAGCAGTTTCGGAATGAAACCGGTTTTTATGTGGGATGTGCCACCCTTTACCGCAAACTTTCCAATCTGCAGATGAAGGTTTCCTATCCCCGGGTAAGCAGAGAGCCGGGACAGTATGACTGCCGGAATCTATATGAATTGAGCATGGCCTTGGGCACCTTGAAAAATCCGGTACCTAATTCCTTTTCCGACGACTGCCGTCTGCATGTGATTAGTGGAGCCAACCAAGGCGGAAAATCCACGTTTTTACGCAGCTTTGGCATCGCCCAGGTGATGATGCAGGCAGGACTTTTTGTGCCGGCAGACTATTTTGTGAGTTCTCTGTATGATAATATTCTGACCCACTTTACCAGACGGGAGGACAGCAGCATGAACAGCGGACGGCTGGTGGAGGAAATGAAGCGGATGAACCGTATTGTGGACATGATTACCAGCCGCAGTCTGCTTCTTTTCAATGAATCCTTTTCCAGCACCACGGAAAAGGAGGGCGGACGGATTGCGGAAAGCATTATTCAGGCCATGTATGACAGCGGCGTCACAGTGTTTATGGTAACTCATTTATTTGCTTTTGCTAACAGTATGTATGAAAAGAAATTGGAGAAGATGCGTTTTATTAGTGCTGAGCGGAAAGCCGATGGCACCCGTACCTTTAAGATTATTGACCATGAACCCACAGAGACCAGTTATGGACTGGATTTGTATGCGGAGTTGATTGGAGAGCCGGGTGCAGAAGTGTATTAGACAGGATAATATATCAGTAAAAGGACACACAGGTCTGCCAGAGGAGGACCTGTGTGTTTAGTTTATTATGGGGATTTT
>JAFLTC010000048.1 GCA_022510615.1 Lachnospiraceae bacterium
TGGATAACCTCCAGATGAAGCAGTCCCAGAAAACCACAGCGGAAACCAAATCCCAGGGCAATGGAGGTCTCTGCCTCAAAATGAAGGGATGCATCATTGAGCTGCAGTTTTTCCAGAGCATCCCGCAAATCCTGATACCTGGCTCCGTCTGCCGGATAGAGCCCGCAGTACACCATAGGCATTACCTTTTTATAGCCCGGCAGTGCTTCGGTGCAGGGATTTTCAGCATCCGTGACGGTATCGCCCACCCGGGTGCCCTCTACATTCTTCAGGCTGGCAGTGATATATCCTACCATACCGGCGGTGAGTTCCTCACAGGGAATAAACTGTCCGGCGCCAAAGGTTCCTACCTCCACCACCTCTTCCTCCATTCCGGTGGCCATCATATGAATCCGGGTGCCTTTTTTCACCGTGCCGTCAAAGAGACGACAGAATATAATAACTCCCTTGTAGGAATCGTAAACGGAATCAAAAATCAGGGCTTTTAACGGTGCCTCGGCCTCCCCCTTCGGTGCAGGAATCTTTGTCACAATCTGCTCTAACACCTCTTCGATGTTTGTCCCCATTTTAGCCGATATTAACGGCGCCTCCTCTGCCTCTATGCCAATGACGTCCTCAATCTCATTTTTGACCCGCTCCGGCTCTGCACTGGGCAAATCAATTTTGTTAATCACCGGCATAATCTCCAGGTCATGGTCAATGGCAAGATAACAGTTGGCTAGCGTCTGTGCCTCAATTCCCTGGGCCGCATCCACAATGAGAATCGCCCCCTCGCAGGCGGCCAGGCTCCGGGAAACCTCGTAATTGAAATCCACATGGCCCGGTGTATCAATCAGATTGAAAATATACTCCTCCCCATTCTCTGCCTGGTAGACAAGACGGACAGCCTGGGATTTGATAGTAATTCCCCTCTCCCTTTCCAACTCCATATTATCCAATACCTGGGCCTGCATCTCACGGCTGGTAAGCAGGCCGGTCTTCTCTATAATCCGGTCGGCCAAGGTGGACTTCCCGTGGTCGATATGGGCAATGATACAAAAATTTCTGATATGGCTCTGTTTCATCACTGACATCCGTAACACATTCCTTTCCGCTTCTCAAAAAATCTATTCCTATCTTAGCATAAATCCCTTTTGATTTCTACAAAAAAAATTGGCTCCTGCCTTGTATTTTCCACACATTTATTGTAAAATGAGGATAAAGTACAGTTCAGGAGGAAGAAATCATGAAGAAAACTCTGTCACTGCTTCTAGTCTTTGCCATGCTGTGCAGTTTCTGTCTCACAGCCTTGCCGGCAAAAGCAGTTACCGCAAAATTAAATAAAACCAAGCTTACGTTGAACGCCGGGGCTTCCTACATCCTGAAGGTGAAGGATCCCTCTGCCAGCGTAAAGTGGAGTTCCAGCAAAAAATCTGTGGCCTCCGTTTCCAAAAAGGGAAAGGTCACTGCTAAGAACGCCGGAACCGCCACGATTACTGCCAAGATAAAAAATAAAAAACTGCGCTGTAAGGTCACGGTAAAGCAAAAGGCTTCCGGTAAAGGCACCAAAGCCAATCCAAAGTCCGCTTATACCACCACCACCTTCGATTACTATGAAGAAGGAAAAAACCGTGGACGCTTTTCCATTAAACTGCTCAGCTTTGTCTCCGGAGATGAGGCGGCAGAACTGGCAAAGAATAACTCGGAAAATCTGGTGCCGGAAAAAGATCAGGAATACATATATTTCAAATTCCGCATCTGCTATCTCTCCGGCAGTCAGACCGTCAACGCAAAAGATATATTTAACTACTATTACAACATCTATGGAGACAACTCCACCAGACAGATGAGAAACCTGGACTGGGGCTTCTTCTTTGAGCCAATTGATGACCTGGGAACCACCATACTGTCACCGGGTAATAAAGTAACCTGTGGCAAAGCTATTTTGGTCAATAAGGGCTATGACCCGATTACCTTCCGCATTCAGACCGGGAAGAATTCTTATACCTGGTTCACTACAGAGAGGTAAGTTATTTTGAGGAGAGACTGTCTAAACAGGCTTAAAAAAATAAGAGAGACCATCCAATCGATTCGAACCCGCAACAACGCGATAGCGTCTCGCGTTAAGGTTCTCACTGATTGGATGGTCTCTCTTATTTATAACTCTGTTTTTAGATTATCCCCTCCCCCAAAATAAATACTGTATCGTTAAATGACGGTAGATTAATTTGATTTACATTGTAGACAGGGAAGATATTGAATTTCTGAATTTTAGGGGGGCTGCCTGCATGATAACGATGAGATGGTCGGTTTTATGTTAAATGCAAGAAAAAATCACGAATCAGCGAGAGCATTTGATGCGAAGCATCACCGGCTCGAGTCGAGTCGTGATTTTTTCTTGCTGATTTGAAACCATAAAAGCAACCATCTAGTTGGTTTCAGGAAAGCTTATAATTCTTCTTTGCCATAGGATATGCTTTTTGGTAAGCCTTCGTCTGATAAAACGTATCTTTTTTATGGTCCTTTTTATAGACCTTATCGGTCTTCAGGAAATAATCACTATATACATTGCCATCATCGGCATCGTCGAAGCAGGCGTCCAGATTATACCATTTCCCTTTTATCTCTACGATATTCCAGGCATGCAGATACCACCTCTTTCCCTCTTTCACTGAACCGGTGACAAACCGGCAGGGAATGTTCATCTGCATCAGCAGCTTATACATCATAAGTGCATAGCCGTTACACACCGTTTTCTTTTTATAAAAACCGTCATAGGCAGAATAATTACAGTTTTTCCTGGTATCATATTTTACATGGGAAATGACATACTGATAGGCGCAGGCAATCCGCTGGACACGGTTTTTCCCCTTCTTCTTTATTTTCCCGGCCACCGTTTTTACCTTGCGGTTCACCGCTTCTGTCTGCTTTTTCGATTCAAAATATTGAATTCCATAAAAGTGAAGTCCGCCTTCTGCATAGTAACAGTTTGCGCCTCTTATAAGGCCATAGAGATAGTCGCTGTCATCTGTAGTATTTTTGTCGTCCACCGCCTGAGCCACGTCAAAAAACACACTGTAAAACTCGGAATCACTTATACTGTTAATGCGATTTACAATGGAATCCACCGCCACATTTCGGCAGCAGGAAATCGTAAATTGTTTTTTCCTGGCCAGAAGCTTATCCGATATGATCTGATACAATTGTTTTTCCGTATAAACCGGAGCCGCTGTCACACTTTCTGTTTCCTCTGTTGCACCCGCTGGGGAAACAGAAG
>JAFLTC010000049.1 GCA_022510615.1 Lachnospiraceae bacterium
GATAAATTTTTATTCTGCAAGGCAGATTTTCGACGGTGTAGCGGTGGCTACAGCTAGAAAATCTAACACAGCAGATAAAAATTTAGACAAACTTAACTGCAAGAAACTTAGTTTACAATGTACTAGTTTAAACTCCCCGTCAGAAACTCCTCAATAGAAATCACGGCATTAGCACCATCAGATACGGCAGTTGCCACCTGCCGTAATTTTTTTGTTCTGGCATCACCGGCTACGAAAATTCCCTTCGTCCCGGTAACTCCCGTTTCGTCTGCTATAATATATCCTGCTTTATCCATAGGCACCACACCTTTTACAAATCCTGTCTGGGGTTCCATGCCAACAGCGATAAAGACGCCTGATACCTCTAATGTTTTTTCCTCACCCGTCTGATTATGACGTAATGTAATTTTTTCCACTACATCTCCCCCATGGATTTCCTGCACTTCATAAAAAGGCAAGAATTCTATATTTTCTGCCTCCCTCACTCTTTCCTGTAAAACTTTAGTCCCGCGAAACTCATTTCTCCTGTGTATCAGATACACATTTCGGCAACCTTTGGATAGATACACTGCATCTCCCAGAGCCACATCTCCGCCGCCAATCACTGCCACGTCCTTACCACGGTGAAATGCACCGTCACAAGTGGCACAATAAGACACACCTGCACCGGCATACTCTGCCTCTCCCTCTATGCCCAACAATCTGTACTTTGCCCCACTGGCAACCAGAACGGTTTTGGTCTCCAACGGTTCTCCCTGTTCCAACTCCACCGTTTTGTACTCACCGTTATCGACAACATTTGTCACCATTCCCTCCCGGAATATAACGCCCAGTTCTTCTGCATGTGACATAAACTTCATAACCAAGTCAAAACCTTTCGTACCGGGCAGACCCAGATAGTTATCCACCTGTTCCGAATTGACAATCTGACCTCCTAAAAACGCTTGTTTTCCAATAACGACCGTCTCTAACATCGCCCGCTTTGCATATACAGCTGCAGAAAGGCCTGCAGGACCGTTTCCGATAATTACCACATCAAACATAAATCTTCTCCTCATACTATAAATACTGTCCAAAATTCTTTTCTTAACATAGCTTTTCCCGAAGAAGGAGAAAAATATGCGATGGCTGTAAATTGACCAGCAAAACTGTCCATGATATGATGATTGATAAAAAGAGAGCAAAAAGGAGTCTTACAAATGCAAAAGGGGAATATCTTAATTACAATCTGTTTCTGTCTGCTTTTATCGGCAGTGGTAATTCCGGGGTGGAATATAGTGAGAGAGCATAAAGCATCTACTCCAAAAGAAAAAAACTCAAATACTGCTGCCAGTGCAGATAATACAGGCGAAACAAAGAAAAATACCAAGGAGGTTCCAACGGAAGAAGAGGAGCAGGAAACCGTATCTTTGATTCAAGCCGACGGAAAAACGCTACAGAAACGCATTCTCACTCCTGAAGGCTATGAGCGAACCAAAGCCAAGGAAAACAGTCTGGGAAATTTTATCCGGAATTATCCTATGAAAAAAGACGGCAGCTCTGTTCTTTTGTATAACGGCCAGAAAAAGGGAAACCAAAATGCCCATGTGGCAGTGTTTAAGCTGCCTATCGAAAATGAAGATTTACAGCAATGTGCCGATTCCGTTATGCGTATGTATGGTGAATATTATTACCAGAGGGGGGATTATGATAAAATATCATTTTCTCTGGGAAACGGCTTTGAAGCTAATTTTCGCAAATGGAGTAATGGCAATACCATTGGATTTGACGGAACAAATTTTTACTGGATGTCTTCCTCCAAAAACGATAGCAGTTATCCCTCTTTCCAAAAATTTATGCGCATAGTTTTTGCATATGCCGGAACCATGACTCTGGAAGAAGAATCCCATAAAATTTCTCTGAACAAAATCCGGATTGGTGACATTTTCATCAAGGGTGGAAGTCCCGGGCACGTAGTGATGGTAGTAGATCGTTGCAAAAACGCTGAAGGGCAAAAGGCATTTCTTCTGGCACAAGGCTATATGCCAGCGCAGGAATTTCATGTGCTGAAAAACCCTCTCCACGAAAAAGACCCTTGGTACTATACCGATGAGATTACCTACCCGTTTGTGACACCGGAATACACCTTCCAACAGGGTAGCCTGAGAAGACCGGACTACTAAGAAATATCTTTTGGAAATTACATATTGCTTCATGTACGGAAAAGTCGTATAATATTATAAAGTACGTATACGCTCAAAAACGTACCAAAAATTTAAGCGAAAGGGGTTGGCAAGCGCAATGGAACGTGCGGTATTCAAGCAAGCAAAGCGTTATTGCGCCTTTTTCAACTCTGATAATCATATTTAGGTCATCTGGAATGTGCTGCGGCACGTCCCGGACGGTCTTTTTTGCGTTTTAAGAATAGGGAGGCTGTCTTATGAGAAGAAGATTTTTAAGCATTTTGCTTACGATATGTATGCTGGCGTCCATATTTCCCACCGGGGCATGGGCAGCAAAGGATTTAGCGGAAGAGATAGAAGTATATTCTGAGGCAGAGCACAATGCTATGGCGGTAGAAGCATATAAGCTCACTGTTTACGATTTAGATGGCAGCGGCACAGAAAAAGATCCCTATAAAATCTCCACAAGAGAAGATCTTGAGACCCTTGCGGACGCCGTTAACGCTGGCAACGATTTGAAAGGCGTGTATTTTAAGCAGACCGTGGACATAAACTTGGGCGGCAAGGACGACCCGTGGACGGTGATCGGCTATGTCAAAGGTAACACACCCCATCCCTTCAACGGTGTTTATGACGGCGACAACTTTATGATTTACGGCCTGTTTGTGGGCACAACGGATGAGGACGGCGAACCTGTGGGCACACAGAATGAGGACGCCGGTCTCTTCGGCCATGTGGGGATAAATGGTGTGATCCGGAAGGTCCATGTGGTGGATTGCATTGTCTACAATAAAGCCCTTTATGTGGGCGGTATCGCAGGTCGTAATGAAGGTTTGGTGGAATACTGCTCTTCCAACGCCTCCGACCCCGACGCCTCCTCCGGCGTAGTGAACGGCAGTTGGCAGTATGCCGGTGGTATCGTGGGCTATAACTTCGGCACGATCAGCTATTGTTACAGCAACTGCGATGTGCTGGGCGCGCAGAAGATAGGCGGCATTACGGGCGGCCAAAACGGCGGCGCCGTGGCCAACTGCTATTTCAGAGGCTATGTATACGCAGACGACATCA
>JAFLTC010000005.1 GCA_022510615.1 Lachnospiraceae bacterium
GCTGTTTTATCCGCCAGCGTACCAATGGTTCCCGCCCGGAAGGTCTGTCCGGCACCAAAAATTACCTCCGTATAGTTGTGGGCCTTACTCTGATATTCACCGGAAAAGTTCAAATCAATATCCGGCTCCTTATCTCCATAAAAGCCGAGGAAGGTCTCGAAAGGAATATCATGTCCGTCCCGGATTAACGGTGCACCGCAATTCGGACAGCTCTTTACCGGCATGTCAAAACCGGAGCTGCCGGCAAAGGCCTTTACCTCCTCGGAATCAAAATCCACATAGTGGCATTTTTCGCAGTAATAATGGGCCGGCAACGGATTTACCTCGGTGATACCGGACATGGTTGCCACAAAGGAAGACCCCACCGAACCACGGGAGCCCACTAGATAACCGTCCTCGTTGGATTTCCACACTAATTTCTGTGCAATAATATACATCACGGCAAAACCGTTTTTTATAATGGAATTCAGCTCATGTTCCAGTCTCTCCGACACCTGGGGTGGCAGCGGACTTCCATACATGGAAGTGGCTTTCCGGTTACAGATGTCACGAAGCTCCTGGTCGGAATTCGGAATCACCGGCGGACATTTATCCGGATAAACCGGCGACATTTTTTCCACCATATCGGCAATGAGATTGGTATTTGTCACAACGACTTCCATCGCCTTTTCCTCTCCCAGATAGGAAAATTCCTGCAGCATTTCCTCTGTCGTGCGAAGATAAAGCGGAGGCTGGTTGTCATCGTCCATTTTCTTTCCGGCAAAAAGAATCCGGCGGTAGATCTCATCCTCCGGATCTAAAAAATGCACATCACAGGTGGCACATACCGGCTTGTTATACTTCTCCCCCAGATTTACGATCCGGCGGTTCATATCTTTCAAATCATCCCATGAATTTATATTTTCATATCCACCCTTGTCACTTTCCAGCATAAATTCGTTATTGCCCACAGGCTGAATTTCCAGGTAATCATAAAACTCTACCAGTTCCTTGATCCGCTCCTCATCGTCATCCTCCAGCAGGGCACGGTATAGCTCTCCCGCCTCGCAGGCAGAGCCAATAATGAGACCCTCTCTCCACTTTAGAAGCTGACTTTTCGGAATGCGGGGACGGCGGTAAAAATAATCCAGATGCGCCATGGACACCAAACGATATAAATTAACCCTGCCCACCTCATTTTTTGCCAGAATTATCGCGTGATAGCTTGGCTTTTTCTTAATAATTTCCGGGGCAGAATGGGTTCTATGATACAGGGCATCCAAATCCTCGATCCCCTCTTTTTGTAGCAGGGTAATCATTTTTTCAAATATTCCCGCTGTGGCCTCGGCATCCTCCACAGCACGGTGATGATTTTCCAGAGAAATCTTCATCGTCTTTGCCACATTATCCAACGTATAACGGGCAAGGTGAGGAAAGAGCACACGGGCAATCCCCACCGTATCTACCACGGTAAAATCCACCTTACGACCCTGTTCTTCACTCTTTTTGCAAATAAAGCTGTAATCAAAGCCGGCATTGTGAGCCACCAGCACAGAGTCCTCACAGAAATCAAGAAATTCCGGCAGCACGGTTTCAATCTCCGGTGCCTCCGCCACCATGGCGTCAGTAATACTGGTCACTTCCGTAATTCTCGGAGGAATCGGCACTCCCGGATTTACAAAGGTACTGAAGCGGTCTGTAATTTTTCCTTTTTCCACCTTCACCGCACCGATTTCAATAATACGGTTTCTGGTGGGAGAAAAACCTGTCGTCTCCAAATCAAACACCACAAAGGAATCCTGTAAGGTCTGACCTTTCCGGTTCTGTACCGTATCATCCAGGTCATCCACCAGATAGGCCTCACAGCCGTAAATGATTTTAAAATCATCCTCAAACCGCTCTGCCGCATGGTTGGCATCCGGAAAAGACTGCACTACCCCGTGGTCGGTAATGGCAATAGCCGGATGTCCCCAGTCGTGAGCTCTCTTTACCATCTGGGCACAGTTTGTCATACCGTCCATATCGCTCATCTGGGTATGGGCGTGAAGCTCCACCCGTTTTACCGGAGAAGTATCCATGCGCCCCACTTTGAAATTTTCAATTTCCTTCATTCCGGCAATATTTCCGATACGGATTTCTTTATCATAGGTATCAAAAGACGCTATCCCCTTTAAACGGATAAAGTTTCCCTTTTTCACAAACTCAAAGAAGGAAAGCTCCTCTGCAAGGTCTTTCTTAATGAACACTTTCGATATAATCGTGTCGGTAAAATCGGTAATGGCAAAGGTGACGATCAGCTTGTCCCCTTTGATTTCCCTCGTATCTACTGTACGGATTACTCCGTCAATGACAACCTCCCCGATTTCATCTACAATTTCTTTAATGGGAATAACCTCTCCCTCTACATTTTTCCCAAAGAAAACAGTAGGGTCATTGGCGGGCCTGCGGTAATTACTTTTTTTCGGTACAAAGGGCTTTTTCGGTTCCTCTGCCGTTTTCGCTTCTTCCGCCGCCTCTTCCTTTTTTATTACCATCCGGTACACTTCTGGCTCAGAGGACTTTTTCCTCTCTCTTTTTATGTACTGAAATTTTACATCCACATCCCGGTCAAATCGTTTTTTGAAACACACCGTCAAAAACTCACGGATTTCTCCGCTTCTCTCCCGGCATAAAAAATCATCATCACAGGATATAATCAGAGTGTCTTTTTCTGCCTGCATCGGTTCCGAGAAAAACTTCATGTAGTCAACGGCATTTTTTTCCCGCAGTTCTTCCTTTAAGGTTTCCCCATACAAAGAAAGCAGTTTATCCAGAGCGTAGTCTTTCGTAAAGGGAAAAGAAATTTCCAGCTTCGGGCGAAATCCCAGTCTTCGGAATACCTGCTTATATAGTTTATTTTCCATATTGCGGATGACGCGGTAATGCAAAAGCTGGTCGCATCTGCAATAGATAAACGCCAGCCTTTTTGTCTTGGAGGCACTGACCTTTTCCACCATGGCACCGGCGAAAAAGTCATATAATTTTTCATCCACGGATAAATCCGGAAACGCTTCAAAAAATTGAACCACGCTATCATTTCCTTTCTCAACTGCCCCAGTGAAGAAGTTCCTGCCGCAATGTTTCCAACAGTTCTTCCTCCGGTACTTTTTTCACTATCTCTCCCTTTTTTATCAAAAGTCCTTCGCCAATTCCACCGGCAATACCGATGTCAGCCTCTCTCGCTTCTCCCGGTCCGTTTACCACGCAGCCCATGACAGCTACCTTGATGTCCAAATCAAATTCCTTTACCATTTCCTCTACCTGGGAGGCAAGGGTGATTAAATCAATCCGGGTCCGTCCACAGGTAGGACAGGATACGACACTGATACCGCCGGTTCTAAGCCCCAGCGTTTTTAAAATCAACTTTGCCGCATAGATTTCCTGCACCGGGTCACCGGTCAGGGATACCCGTATTGTGTCGCCGATTCCCTGATACAAAATATTGCCAAGACCCACGGCGGATTTTACACTACCGGAATAAATGGTGCCGGATTCGGTAATCCCCACATGAAGTGGAAACTGTGTTTTTTCGGCAATACATTCATGGGCACGGATACACATCATAACATCCGAAGATTTTATGCTGATAACGAGATTATCGTATCCCATATCACAAATCAGCTCTGCCTTCTGAAGGGCACTCTCCACCAGTCCTTCCGCTGTGACGCCGTCATATTTTTCCAGTAAATCCTTTTCCAGAGAGCCACTGTTTACGCCTACCCGAATCGGTATCTGCCGTTCCCTGCAGCAGTCTACCACTTCCCGGATCCTATCTCTGCTCCCGATATTTCCGGGATTGATACGAATTTTGTCAGCGCCGTTTTCCACTGCCGCTATTGCCAGTTTATAATCAAAATGAATGTCGGCCACCAGTGGAATATGAATCTGCTTTTTTATTTCCCGAAACGCCTTTGCCGCTTCCATCGTAGGTACGGCACTGCGGACAATTTCACATCCTGCTTTTTCCAGAGCAAGAATCTGGGACACGGTATCTGTCACATTTTCCGTCTTTGTATTGGTCATCGACTGAATGGCGATGGGATTATCTCCACCGATTTTCACCCCGCCAATGGCAATCTCCTTTGTCTTATTTCGAAACATGGCTCTGCACTCCCGTCACTAAAACAACTTAATAACATCATTTACTAAAATAAGTACCATCAGTCCCATAAGAAGCATAAATCCCGTGACATTGACATAATTTTCTATTTTCTGATTTAATGGCTTTCGCCGAATCCATTCAATGATCAAAAACAAAAGCCGCCCTCCGTCCAGCGCCGGAATCGGAAGTAAATTCATCACTCCTAAGTTGGCAGTCAAAAGGATACTGATATTTAACAGCATCAGCGTGACGACAGAAAGTCCGGATGACTTTGTATTCTCCACTGCCTTTCCCACTACCTGCACAATTCCCACCGGTCCGGCAATATCTTTCGGACTCACCTTTCCTTGAATCATCTGCCCCAGACTTTCAATGGTAGCAAATATCCAGTATTTCACTTCATAGGCAGCACGGGTTACTACGGAGATTCCGCTTACTTTTGTCCTTGCCTGCTGATTATAAACAAAACCCAGCTTATACTCGCTGGTGCCATCGGTTCCTTTGACAATCTCCGGCGTTACCGTTATCTCCTTTTCCACACCGTTTCTCTCATAGGCAAGATGAACCGGTTCATCACTGAGCGGATAAAACTGTAAATATTGAGCTAGTTCACGGGACAGTAAAATATCTCTTCCATTTATTTCCGTAATGACATCTCCCGGCTGTATGCCTGCCGCTTCCATCGGCATTCCCTCGGTTACAGTATCGACAACAGGGGTATCATAGCCGCCAAATCCTATTACAATCAGGGCAAGAATAAAGGCAAGAATAAAATTAAAAAACGGTCCGGCAAATATAATAGCCATTCTGGCATAGACCGATTTTTTCCCGAAGGCCCTCTCATCCTCCACTTCCTCTTCCTCTCCCAGCATCATGCAGGAGCCTCCGAAAGGAAGCAGTTTCCATGAATACAGCGTATTATCATTATACTCCGGGTGTTCTTCAAAATATTTTGACTTTTTTAAGAAAAGAAGCCTTCTCCCATCCGGAGTATTTCCCAGGGTAATCAGACGGGGACCCATACCGAGAGAAAACTCGATAACCCCTACCTTATTTATCTTCGCCACAATAAAATGTCCGAATTCATGTACAATAACAATAATACTAAAAACGAGAATCGCCAGAAAGATATTCACTTATGTCATCCTCCATTCCTTATCCAGACGCTGATAAGTTTCTTCTTCGACAGAAAGAATCTCATCCAAATCCGGATGCTCTACTTTTTGATGTTTCTTCATTGCATATTCTATCATATCATAGATTTGTAAAAAACCTATGTCCTTTTTCAAAAACTTTGCCACGGCATATTCATTTGCCGCATTCATTACCGTCAGCATACTGCCCCCGATCCGGCATGCCTCTACGGCTAACGGTATTCCCCGGAGGGTTTTAGTATTTGGTTTTTCAAAATGAATTTCCGCTATTTTTTCAAAATCGAGACGCTCTCCCCCCAGCACATTGCGCTCCGGATAATAGAGCGTATACTGAATCGGCAGCCTCATATCCGGTGTCCCCATCTGAGCCATCACAGCCCCGTCCTGAAAGCCTACCATGGAGTGAATAATACTCTGGGGCTGCACCAGCACATGGATTTTCTCCAGTGGCACATCAAAGAGCCACCTCGCTTCTATGATTTCCAGTCCCTTATTTATCATGGTAGCCGAGTCCACCGTGATTTTCGGTCCCATAAACCAGTTTGGATGGGCCAGTGCCTGCTCCACCGTCACCGTTTCTAATTCCGCTTTGGAATAGTGGCGGAATGGTCCGCCGGAGGCAGTGAGGTAAATCGTCTCAATCTGCCCTTTCCTCTCCCCATTCAGACATTGAAAAATAGCCGAGTGTTCGCTGTCAATTGGCAGAATATTGACATCGTATTCCTTTGCCAGCGGCATAATAATATGCCCGGCTGTCACCAGCGTTTCTTTATTGGCAAGGGCGATATCTTTTCCGGCACGGATGGCCTCCATTACCGGCCGCAGACCAATCATCCCTACCATGGCCGCCACCACAACCTCCACCTGCTCCAGGGTAGAAACCTGAATGAACCCCTCCATACCGGATAAAATCTCACAGTCTGTCCCGGAGAGAAGTCCTCTTAATTGTTCTGCCTTTTCTTCATTTTTCATGACGGCATAAGTGGGAGTAAATTCCCGAACCAACTCTGCCATCTTATGTACATTTTCACTGGCAGTCAGTGCCGCCACCGTAAAATCTTCTCTATTGTGCCGGATTACATCCAGTGTCTGGGTTCCGATGGAACCGGTGGCCCCCAGTATGGTTATCGTTTTCATTTCATCCTCCATTTCGAAATGTCACATTATACGCTTCCCTATATATGGAGATAAGAGGTCAGCACCAGTAAATAATATACAAAAGGTGCCACAAATATCACACTGTCAAACCGGTCCAGCACACCGCCGTGTCCCGGTATCAGACTTCCATAATCTTTTATCTCATAATTGCGCTTGATTGCTGATGCCGACAAGTCCCCAAACTGGGAAATGACCGCTCCCACCATAACCACCAGTGGAAAAACAATTCCCGGGGGAATCAGAAACATCTGATGATACGGGAAGAAACAGGAATATATAAATCCGATGATACCGGCTCCCACGACACCACCGATACAGCCCTCCATCGTCTTTTTCGGACTGAGTTCTGAAAAATGATGTTTCCCTATGAGCATTCCCACGACATAGGCACAGGTGTCAGATCCCCATGCACCGATAATAATGAGCCACACCAGCCAGTGTCCCTGATGAAGTCCCCTTGTCTGGTAAATAAACGAAAGCATGTAACCCACATAAAATACTGAAAAAAGACAGCATGCCACCTTATCGATTTTATATTTCGGATACTGGATGACATAGCAGACAAGCATGACAACTAAAGTCAGTGCAAAATGCCCCATGACCCAGTGTCCCAGATGAAAATAAAGCATCATATAATACGCTGCCGTACTGAGATAAGCAATCACTGCCAGCGGGTGCTTTTCCATTTGAAAAACTCTCAAAAGTTCAAAAACACCAATCAGGGATAACAGTCCCAATACTGCCAACAGCCAGAAACTACCAAATATCAGTACCAATATAGCCACAATCATCAGGACAATTCCACTCAGCAATCGTGTGACAAACATAAAACAACCTCCTAAACTGCACCAAAGCGACGGTCTCTCCCATTATAGTATGCAATCGCTTTTTGCAGTTCCTCTTTATTAAAATCCGGCCATAACACGTCCGTAAAATAAAATTCCGTATAGGCTAACTGCCAGAGTAAAAAGTTTGACAGTCGTTCTTCTCCGCTGGTGCGAATCAGTAAATCCGGGTCGGGGATTCCCTTCGTATCCAGATATTTTGAAAAGGTATCTTCTTTCAGTTCCTCCTCCGGCAGTGTACCGTCTTTTATGTCCTGATACATCCGTTTCATACCCCGGAGCATCTCATCCCGGCTTCCATAATTTAGTGCTACCTGAAAATGCAGACCGGTATTATCCTTTGTCGCCTCTTCTAACTGTCGGATACTCTCCTTCATGTCATCCGATAATGGCGTAATATCTCCGATTACCCGGACACACATATTATTCTTTGTACTTCTTTTAATACAGTCCTTTAAATACTGCCGCAATAATCTCATCAAGGCATCTACTTCATCCTGAGGTCGCTTCCAGTTTTCCGTGGAGAAAGCATACACTGTCAAATACCGGATACCAAGATTATAGGCATCCTCACATATCTGCTCCACGGTTTTACTCCCCGCCACATGACCTGCTTTCCTCGGCAGATGCCTCTTCTTTGCCCATCGCCCATTTCCATCTAAAATAATCGCCACATGGTTCGGGACATTCATTTCCGAATCTTCCATTTTTCTCCTCCATACTGTCTTAAACTGACGTCCCCAATTACAAAAACGAAGGACAGACTGATTCAATCCGAATCCACTGTCCCCGCCGTTTTTCAGTAATCTTTTTTATACGGTCATTACCTCGCTTGACTTTCCGTCAATGGCACTGTCAATATCTGCCACAAAACGGTCTGTCAGCTTTTGAATTTTATCTTCTAACTGCTTTTGTTCATCCTCAGAAATTTCGTTTGCCTTCGCTTCTTTTTTCACGGCATCGTTGGCATCTCTTCGAATGTTGCGGACAGCTACCTTCGCTGCCTCTCCTTTTTTCTTTACATCCTTTACCAGTTCCTTACGTCTGTCCTCAGTCAACTCTGGAAATACCAGACGGATTACTTTGCCGTCATTGACCGGTGTCAGTCCCAGATCAGAAGCAAGAATCGCCTTCTCAATGTCTTTAATCAGGCTTGCCTCCCATGGCTGAATCTGAATCAACCTTGCCTCCGGTACAGAAATGTTTGCCACACTCTGAAGCGGTGACATCGTTCCGTAATAATCCACCTGAACCTTATCTAAAATCCGGGGATTCGCACGTCCTGCACGGATTGCCGTATATTCCTCCTGCAGATTGGAAAGGGTTTTCTCCATTTTTTCCTCATAAACTTTCAAATCAAATTCCATAATTAACCTCCATTTATTCCGCAGTAATCATGGTTCCCGAGCAGGTTCCATTTACCGTGTTGATAATACTGTTTTCTTCATTCAAACCAAAAACATACATGGGCATTTTGTTTTCCATACATAATACAGCGGCTGCTAAATCCACTACACCCAGCTTGTTATCAACGATTTCCGTCATTGTCATGGATTCATATTTTTTCGCATCCGGATTCAGCGCCGGGTCAGAATCGTATACACCGTCTATGGATTTTGCCGCCAAAATAATATCTGCCTCAATTTCTATCGCCCGGAGAGCCGTGGCAGTGTCCGTGGAAAAATACGGATGCCCTGTTCCACCGGCTAAAAATACAACCATTCCCTTGCCGAGATATTTATTCACCCGGTCTTTTGAAAAAAGCTTCGTAAAGGAACCGCACTCAAAAGGTGTCAGCACCTGTGTCATCAGCCCCACATAACGGCAGATTTCCGACATATAAATACAATTCATTACTGTCGCCAACATACCAATCTGGTCAGCCTTCGTGCGGTCAATGGTCTCACTTGTACGTCCCCGCCAGAAGTTGCCGCCGCCAATGACAACCGCCACTTCCACGCCTTCATCTACCAGTGTCTTAATCTGCTTTGCAACAGGAATACAGGTGGCTTCGTCAAAGCCTGTTCCTTTTTCCCCGGCAAGTGCCTCGCCACTTAATTTCAAAAGAATTCTCTTATACTGTCCCATGTCTGCCTCCGTCTTTATTCTGTTCTTCCCTAAAAGAATACTTACTCAAAGAAGGAATCCAAATCCACATCGGCAAACTGAAGGGAACAATGTCCGTCAATTACCGCACCGCTGTTAATCTGAATGGATTTTGCCTTAATGGCGCCCTTTACAACCGCCGTGGAATCAACTACTACCGGACCATTTACTGCAATATCTCCCTTTACGGCACCGGCAACAACAACAGAAGTACAATTGACGTTTCCGATTACTACGGTGCCCACATCAATCTTGACAATTCCCTTACTGTTAATATCACCCTCTAACCGAGGTGTGTTGACATAAATTTCAGAGGCAATGGTATTACCTGCTACCCGTCCGGTAATGGTCAGTTTGCCCTGACATTCTACATCACCTTCGATGGTACCCTTTACAACCAATGAGGTATCGGATTTAATACCACCGTTAATCGTAGTACCTTTGGTAATAACGGTAACTTCCGGAGAATCCTCCTCTATATTCATTGCTGCATCCATGGCATTCATATTCAATTCTTCACTCACAACTGCTTCCTCCTTTGATAATTCATCTTTGTTTTCTTCTATCTCATTTACTTCCGGTTCTTCCTCCGCTACTTCCGGCTCTTCCGGCTCTTCCACTTCCGGCTCCGGTATCTCTAATGTCTCAATTTCCGGTTCCGGTACTTCTTCCGGCTCCTCACTGGCGGCATCCACACCGTCCAGCAAAGTTAAATCTGCTGCATCAGTCTTATCCTGCAAATCTTCAGGGTTTTCTGCTGCTTTCTCCTCCGGTTCATTTAACACTTCATCCTCGATGGATTCTGTCAATTCACTGACAGACTGTGCAATGTCTTCTTTTAATTCTTTGAAAAAACTCATATGATATCCTCCTGGTTCTTATTCGTTATGACGAATCGAAACCGTATCGGAATCGATTGGCAATAACTTATAATTTTTTTCTTTTAATTTTCGGATAAGCCCGGGCAGCGCTTTGGCTGTCATTGGTTTGTCCTCCACATCATACATCAATACAACTGACGTATCATACTGCGATATGTCCTGTATGATTTTCTCAATTATCTTACTTTTTGAAATTCCCGGATTCGTGGCATCCGGACTGATAACATTCCAATCTATATAAGATATCTTGTTTTGATTCAAAACCTGTATAAAATTCTGAATCGGAATTTTCGTGTTTTTTGTACTGCTTCCTCCCGGAAAACGATAAAATGTCGGATATGTTCCGGTAGCCTTATATAAGGTTTTATATATCTTATTGAAATCCTTCGTAAAGGCCTCTTTAGATTCATATATCTGAGAATATATATGTGAATAGGAATGCATTCCCAGAGTATGACCTTCCTTAACAATACGCCGATACATCTTCTTCGAATAGGAATCTTCTTTTCCTGTCACAAAAAAGGAAGCTTTTACCTTTTCCTTTTTCAAAACCTCCAGAATCTTCTCCGTCTGGGTACCCGGTCCGTCATCAAAGGTCAGATACACCTTTTTCTCTGCCGGTACCGGCGTTGCCGTGACAACAGGAGTCGCCTTCTTCTCCTTTGCCTGTACCACATCTTCTTCCTGTTTTTTATCTGCTCTGGCTTCCAGTACCTTATCTAACTGCTTTTGCATGTTAAACACCTTAATCAACAAAAAGACAGATAACACCGTCGGAAGCAGAATCAGGATAATAGCACTGGTAACAATAATTTTTTTTATTCGCTTTACCCGCTTTCTGCGGTAATCTGAACTTATCTTCTCTACCGTGTCCCCTGTCAAAGCACTGCCTCCTTAGTCTTATTCGCCTCCGCGAACTACAGAATCCAGTTTCTTCTCTTTCTTTTCTCTCTTGTGCTCATATAACTGTGCGTCCGCCGCATTAACACATTCCTCTAACCGCATATTCGTGCCCGGCTCCAGAATGTAATACCCGGCACTGGCACGCACCAGATATGGCAGCTCACTTGTTTCATTAAACTCATCCAGATATTCCTGGAAATCACTGACAAACCTCTCGGCATCCTCTTTCGTATAACCCACACCGACAACGTTGTATTCATCGCCGCCGACACGGGCACAGATATCCTCTTTTCCCGCTGCTTCTTCCATCGCCTGACCAATGGTCTTTAACGCCAAATCCCCATTCATATGTCCGAAACGGTCGTTGACAATCTTCAGATTATCCATATCGATGGCAATAATGGCAAGACCTGTATTTTCTCTCTTTGCCTTTTCATAATAACTCTCTGATATGGAATCAAAGCCTCTACGGTTATAAAGTCCTGTCAGGGCATCATGAACATACAGATTATTCAGTTCCTGTAACAGTTCCTGATTTTTCTGCTTGATCCGTATCGCTTCCAGTGCATTCCCCAAAATAGCCAGCCAGTTCTGGAATGTCTTTTCAATTCCGTAAAGTCCCTCAAGGCTGACGGCAAAATAGCCAAAGGAATACTGGTTATTGTGTATCGGGAAAAAGTAATAAATCATCGGATTTCTGTCGGAAGCCTCCGCCGGTAAAAGGTCACTGGTGTCAAAGACCTCTGTCTGAATCGGTTTCCGGTTTATAATAGCACTAACCGCCCTGCTTTTTTTAGCAAATCCGGGATTAGCGGAACGATATTTCGGATAATGCATACCCTTTCCCTCTCCGAGACAGATGAAAAAGTTCCGTACATGGTTAGCATGGTCATCTAAAAGACGCACATGGTTTTCAATCCCATCCAGATTACTCATCTCGGACAATCCGACAAGCATGTAGGTATTAGTCTGGGCCAGTTCCAACGATCTGGCGTGTTCCATTTCCTGTCTGACCCGCTTGGCAAGCATTGCCTGCATGCTAAAGGTCTGACATCCACAGGAATTTCGTATTACGACATTGGCATCTTTATAATTTACCCGCTCAATTTCTTTTCCTGCCCACATCTGTTCCACCAACTGAACCGCACGGCGGGACATTTCCTCCACCGGTACAGAAACCGTCGTAATCGGAGGCATATAAATCGATGCCTCCCATATATCATCAAATCCGGAAACCGCAATGTCATCCGGCACTAAAAAACCTTTGGAAATCAATGCATTGGAAAGGGAGGTGGCCATATAATCATTGGCACAAATAATTGCCTCCGGCATTTCCGGCACTTCCATCGTAAAGTAATCTGCCGCTTCCTTTGCCTTATCGCGCCAGAAGTCCCCTTCAAACACCATCCTCTCATCATAAGGAATTCCCCGGTTTTCCAGTGCGCGCTTATAATCTTCCAAACGTTCTTTAGAATCCGGGTGTTCAAAAGGACCACACATAAAGGCCAGTCTTGTTTTATGATGCACATCTACAAAATGATAGACAATCTGCTCAATCATATGCTCCTGATTTACCAGTACACAAGGATACTTGCCCGCATCATGCCGCAGTGTAACAACCGGGCAGGTACATCTGCTTTCAAGATGTTCCCACACCTTCCGCAGAGCATGTGGATTTGTAATGGTATCTTGACAAACGATAACAGCATCCAGTTTTTCATACGGAATAAGATGAATGATATTCGCTTCTCCACGACCATTTCTGGTGTCGACGCCATAGCATGTATAATATGTGAAATAGGCAATATTGTACCCTATGTCCTGAGCGTAAGAAGATATGGCATGGCATACCTGTTCCTGATAATGCGAAGATACATCACAAAGAATTACTCCGATTGTCTTTCGTTCATTTCTAAACATTTTTATCCCCCATTCCATCAATCAACACATACTTATTTTTATTATACCATAAAAAAAGATTTTTTCCACTTGTTTTTATTTTATATCCAGCTTATCATCAGTGCTTTTACCATAATCATCAAACCCGATAATTGTTTAAATCACGATTCATACTTGAAATTGCGGAAAATGTTTCCCCTATGGATGTATCAATGTCTTTCATAGCGGCATCCATGGAAACTAACAGTTCAGACACATTGACAATTTCTGCGCTGCTTTCTTCGGAGGCATCTCCGACAGCATGCATGGCATCCTTGATATTTTCCAACGACTTTGCATATTGCTCTGTTATCTGCTGTAACTGCTCCATGGAATTCTGAATATCTTTTGACTTATCCGTGAAATTCTGGGAGGCACTGCCAAATGTTTTGTAATCTGCAGAAATTTCTTCCCGTAAAATGTCAAGCATCTGATCTGCCAGATTATTGAGTCCTTCAATAGCCTTTACAACAGTATTGCTCATTTCCTGGATTTTATTTGCGGCCTCACTGGTACTGCCGGCTAATGTTCCTATTTCTGTTGCTACAACGGCAAATCCCCGGCCTTCCTCTCCGGCTCTTGCCGCCTCTATGGAAGCATTTAATGCCAGCATATTCGTCTGATCGGAAATATTCAAAATGGCATCGGAAAGCTCCTTAATCTGTAAAACGGCAGCGGCTCCTTCTTTTTCCTTTTGCAAATTCTGAGACATTATTTCCGCTTTTTCCAAAACATTGGTAGAGGAAACCTTCGCCGTATCATTCAGTTCCACGGAAGATGAATTCATCTCTTTCAAATGCTCTGTATTTTTTGTCACAATATCCACGATATTCTGAATATCATTATATACAAAATCTACCTGCTCCCCAGCCGCGTCAATGGATGCTGCTATCTGCTCTGAAGATGATACCATGGATTGCATCATGTCATTGATACTGGTAATTCGGGAAGCAGTATCGGTCACATGAGTATTAATATCTTGCATTTTCGTTTCAATATTGCCTGTTCCACCCTTTGTCTCCCGAATAGTATTTCCCGTTTTCTTCAATAATTGATTCAGGTTGCTTCCAATTACTTCCAACTCATCACCGGAAGCGATATCCAGTACCTTTGTCAGGTCTCCGTCATCGGAAGCCACTTCAAGAATTTTGTCGTTTACTTTTTTGAAATTCCGCCTCATTCTAACTGCCATAATAACTGCTGCCAAAACAGCAAACACAAGAGCGATAATGATAGCGATCACAAGATTGAAAATCAGATTATTTAAGGAAACCTGTATCGAGGAAGCCTCATAGTCCACTGCCACAATTCCCAATACTTTCCCGTTATAGGAAATCGGTGCGTAGCCGCTGTAAAAGGTTCCCCATTCGTCCGTAAACGGTTCATCGGTCACAGATGAGGTTCCTTCCATCGCTTCAAACATGGCATCCTGTGCCTCGTAGTTCTCGGCATATTCTCCCGGCTCATCCGGGTCTGTATCCACAACAAACTGGAAATTATCCGCATCCTTTGGCATAAGTGTGTAAACATAGGTTACCGAATCTCCCTCAAGGAAAAAGCTCAGGGAATCCTTAACGTTTGTCAGGGCATTCTCATCGCCCTCCACTGCTTTTGAAAAAGTTTCTCCATCCACATTCTGGGCAGCAATTACTGCGATTTCCGTAACACTATCCATTGTTTTTTGTTTCAAAAAATCTCCCATGGTAAAATAGGATACCCCTCCTACAATCAGTGCAACAACTATGGCTGTTCCAAAAATATAGAGAAAGAGCTGAGTGGCAATGCTAATCTTTCTGGTTTTCATATTTCTGATACCCTCCATTGTTTATAAATTCTCTCTGGTTTCTTTATTAAAGTATATATCAATTTTTGACATACTTATCATATGAATTTTACCAGAAAATTTATCTTTTGTGAAGCCCTTTGTTAATTTTACAAAAGAACCGCCGGAAACAAATTGCTCCGACGGTTCTTAATATCCATATTCTTACATCTGCTTATTTCTTAGTCTTTACCGATTTTTTGACCCATTTGCTGTACACGGTAACACCTACGCTATTCGTCTTTACCGCTCTTACTCTTACATAATATTTTTTTCCTTTTTTAAGCTTTTTGATTGTATAAACATTCTTTTTTACTGTCTCACACCTTGCAACCTTAAAATTTTTTTTGGTCGAATACTCGATTTGGTATTTCTTGATACCTTTTACTTTTTTAAATTTTAATGTAGCGGTGGCTTTCTTCGCTTTTTTCTTCACCTTATTTGCCTTTAATTTCGTAATTTTCGGTGCAGTAACAGTATTATCTTTCTGTATCATATTTTTTACGGAAGTAATCGTAGTGTTTTTCTTTGTTGTGGCAAAGATAAGATTATTTTTATCCAGCGCAAGTGTAAAGGTCGCCTTATTCGGATTTTCTTTATCAATTGTACCGTTTGTGTTCACAATTGGTTTCGGCAACTGCATTGTCACTATAAATTCAACAGAATCCAGCGAAAATTCCTTTAGCAGTTCTTGATAATCCTTGCTGGCCCTCAGCTCCTTCAGCTCATCCTTATAGTTTATTACAAGATATACCGTATCCGTAGTTACATAAGAATTTTTGTCATCTCCTGCAATTTTTTTCTGAAGCTCACCCTTTTTAATTTTTACTGTTTCACTCTGCTGATAATATTCTTTGCCATCAATGGTTACTAACTGAAAGTTATCTCCCAACATAGAACTCTCTATTTCCTTCACATCTTTTTCCGTCAGTGTCTCTCCATTTGACGCATAAGCTTTCTCTAAGTAATCCACCCATGCCTCTTTTTCAAATCTTATCAGCATGATATAGCTTCCACTTCCGTCAGAATTAATCACAAAGTCTACATTCATGTTCATACAGCCTGTGAGTGCCATAACCACAATCAGCATGATCGCAATCACTTTTGTTTTCATATTTTTCATTTTTGTCCCCATCCTTTCACCTTATTTCTGACATAAAACTCGTTTTAATTATATCGCCATTCCTTTTCGTTTTCAAGATAATTTTTTTCAAAGCGGTTTTACCGATGAATTCATATATTGCTGCTGCCATCCGATGGTATCTTCCACTAACATAATTTCCGCAAAATCCTCGATCAGAATATCAAATACCTCCATGGGAATTTGCTCCTGGTTCAGGGCATGTACCACTCTTTCCCGCATCGTATGGAGTCTGGAAAGCATGTTTTCATGGTTGTTTAAATTGTATCGGAAATTATTCTGCTGTTCCTTTGTAGTAAAATAACCGGCCCAGGCAGGTAAAAGCAGTGCCAGCATATTTAAAAAGGAGCGGACAATACCATTCATATCCATTCCGTTCATCTCCTGTATCGGAAACAGGGCAAGCATAAATTGCAAAGCTCCGCGTCCAAGTACCATGGCAAAACCAAAAAAGAAAATTCTCCGCCCCCATTTTTCTAGAGAATGAACAATCGTCTTATATCTGTTTCGTGAAAATTCATGATAGGAAAGCTGATCGCCCAACATTTCCTTCATGTGTTGTAAAATAGTAAGAACCGTCTTATGGTCAATATTGTATTGTGCAGGCTCTGCATCATCTGTCAAATGCTTAATCATCATATACATTTTCCGGTCTTTGTCGCACAATTTACGCAGATTAAGTTCTACGCCATATGGGAGAAAATGAATCAAGAGACGCAGAATTTCTGCCACATAGCGGTCATATACAAATTCCTTCTGCCACCGGTATACGGAAGCACTTCTGGATATATGATATACATAAAGATTCAGACATCCATGAATCAGAAACCCCGTACCGGCCAGCAATCCCGCTAATAGGGTCGCTACGGATTCAGTTCCGGGTGCGATTCCTGATATGGTTTTACCAAGCAGAGTTTCCACATAGAAACCGATTGCCAGAAATATCGTTGCAATAAATGGCAAAACACTTCTCTGATAAAGCATAGTCTGAAACCGGGAATTTAAATCAATGGCGGCACCGTCAAACTGGTGGAATTTATCTAATAAAACCTGCCGCACAGTTTCTCCCCCTGACACTTCCTCTTCCATAGAAAAATCCTGTTTCAGTAAATAATCGTCTTCGCTGGGATATATGGCTGTATCCGCTTTATGTTTTTTCAGGTAATTTCTGCGGCACTTTTCCCAAAAAAGCATGAGCCGCCCTTTTTTCTCCTCCAGGTTAACCGGCTTAAGCTCCTCCCTTTGCAGTGGCTCGCTCATTGCGCTTAAATACTGGGGACTGTATTTTTTATAATAGGATTCCCATAAACAATATATCTGCTGCGATTTTGTGGAAACCCAGATACAGGGAGCTTTCCTGTCATAGGCAATTCGCATAAGCTCCCATGTGGCACCGGATAATTCTGTCACATCTTCGTTCCACACCACAATAAGTGCATCCGCTTTATCACACATTGCCTCTCCCAGAAGATTTCTCAGGGACGTATCCTTTCTAATTGTCTGGACACACAGAATATCCTCATCAAAGCTGTCTCTGGTATTGTAGGTACATAAAGGAAATTTGTGCGTTTCATTCCATTTCATCCATGCTCTACCCGTATAAGGGGGACTTACTAACACCCGGACATCGGCATCCGCATCATCTTTGCAGAAATACCCACTTATCTGTCCCACCAATAAATCTATTTTCCCAAATAAATGTGAATTTTCCGGCAATTCACCTGCCAGAGCAATTCTCAGCCTCATAGTTAACCTCTTTTCTCAATCGAATATCCCATAAAAAGCAGCATTTTGACAGTCTGGGTCACGGTTGCACGGTCCATATCCTTTTCCAGTTCAGGTAATTCATCATACTCCTTCATACAGGGATGCTTCTTTCCTGCCTCGTCATAGGTACT
This sequence comes from Lachnospiraceae bacterium, assembly GCA_022510615.1. Taxonomy (GTDB): domain Bacteria; phylum Bacillota; class Clostridia; order Lachnospirales; family Lachnospiraceae; genus Eubacterium_F. The sequence goes on from JAFLTC010000005.1 coordinate 17,967, forward strand.
GCCATATGCCCATCCCTGGAGTTGTCGTTGCTTCGCCCATGTTTCATGGATATTTTGGGCAACCCTCTCTAAATCTTTTTCTAACGCTTCGTCTATCTCTACTTCTGTCAAATCAATGGGATGTGGAATATATTCCATACGCTACATTCTCCTTTCGCACATAATATAATGAATTTTCCCTGGCACGATGGTGCCATTATGCTAGGCCCCCTGCACGTCTATCACCACATATTCCGACTTACAGCCTGTCTTAAATTTAATCGCCCAGTCGGAAATACCGGAGGTCACAAGAAAATTCGTGTTCTCCCGCTTTTCCAATCCGTAAGTTTTCTCATTCTCTCCCGTCCATTCCCCAACATAATTGATGGGAAATAGCTGCCCTCCATGGGTATGCCCGGACAGTACCAAATCCACACCTGCCGCAGTCTGTGCATCATAATCATGTGGCTGGTGGTCAAGAACAACGCTATACTTACTGGAATCCAGACCGGAGACCAGTTCCTTCATGGAAGCTCTGTCACTTCCCCTTTGTTCTTCCGAGCGGTCCTGCCTTCCGATTATATAAAAGCGGTTATCTAACAGAACTGTTTCATCCTGCAGCACCTTTACATTATTTTTCTCCAGTTGCGCAATTAACTCCTCCCCACTGTAACCGCGGTATTCCGGTCCGTAATATCCTTTATCGTGGTTTCCAAAGGCGTAATAAACACCATATGTGGTTTTTAACATACCGAGAGCCGCACAGGAGGCAATCATATCCTCCTTGGTACTATCATCATCCACAAAATCACCGGTTACTACAACAATATCCGGATTTTCCGCCTGCATGGCTTTTACATGCTCCGCAAAGCCCTCTCCATCAAATGTAGTACCCACATGGGAATCTGCAAACTGTATGATGCGTAATTTCCCCACCTGCTTGTCCGTTTCCAAAATATACTCCGTCCGCCAAACATGATTTGCCAGATACCATCCACAGATCAGATATATGACAGTGATTCCTATGGCCAATACTCCGGCATAATATTTTTCAAACTTTACATTCCGACTCTTTTCCACAAGCCTGTTAATTCCATCACATAACAGCCAGATCACCGTCAGATGTATGATGGCAACTATGGCATTAATCACGCCAAGAGTTATCCCGATAATGATAAAAATCAGAAGAACCGGAACGGCTCCTACTACAAAGCGAATGACTTTTCTATCCTTTGCCGCCTTTTGAAAAACGGAAAATCTGGCAACCCTGCCTGCCAAATATATGATACTCAGAATAGCCGCTAAAATCATGGCAGTAAAAATCAGTATCCACATCTTCCCTTCCTCCTCGTTATAAATCTTCCTGTTTCAATGTCTCATTCATGCTTCCCATACGGTAACCGGACAAATCCATACTGACATAGGTAAAACCAAAAGCCTTAAACTTTGACACGATTTCCTCCCTCGTTTCCTCTTCCATGAGTTTTTCAAATTCCTCCGGCATTACTTCAATCCTTGCCATTTTGTCATGAATACGCACCCTTATCTGATGGAAGCCTTTATCTAACAATAACTGCTCCGCCCTGTCTACCATCGTCAGTTTTTCCTCTGTAATACGCTCTCCGTAGGCAAATCGCGAAGACAGGCAGGCAAAGGATTGTTTCTCCCATGTAGACAGCCCCAGTTCCTTTGACAGTTCTCGGATTTCCTCCTTGTAAAGTTCCACTTTCCGCAAAGGACTCGTGACCTTCAATTCCGCAACCGCAATCAGTCCCGGCCGGTAATCCCCATTGTCATCCATATTTGAGCCCTCTGCAATATAGTTCACATTCTGTTCTTTTGCTATCTTTTTTATCTTCTCAAATAATTCCCTCTTACACAAATAACACCGATTGGGCGGATTGTCACGAAACCCGTCGATTTTAAGTTCTTCGGACTCACAAATAAAATGTCGGATTTTTTCTTTCTCACAAAATGCTTTAGCTTCTTCCAATTCCCTTTGCGGGAACGAACATGATCTTGCCGTAACCGCAATCACATTGTCTCCCAGGGTATCATGTGCCACCTTTAGTAAAAATGTGGAATCCACACCGCTGGAAAATGCAATGGCAACACTGCCAAGTTCCTTTAAATAATCTTTTAACCGCACCAGTTTTTCCTGCACGCCCGCAGCCATGCTAACTGTTTCGCCCATTCCTAAATCCTCCTTTCTCCTGCATACTCAAGGGCAGTTCCATATCATGTTTTTCCAATAGTTCCTTATCTTTTAATATATCTTCTGTCCTTCCCTGGCAGATTATGTCCCCCTCTGCCAGTAAAATCGTTTCCTCGCAGGTATCCAAAATCATATCTAAATCATGGCTGGCAATAATCTTTGTCTCCGGCATCTCATTTAAAACCCCAATCAGATTTCTTCGGTTCTTTGGGTCCAGTGCAATGGTCGGTTCGTCAAGCAAGACAATTTCCGGCTCCATGGATAGAATTGTTGCAATGGCAGCAAGTTTCTTCTGTCCTCCCGACATGCGGTAAATCTGCCTGTCCTTCAAATTCTCCATATGGACTTTTTGCAAGGCATCCATGACCTTCTTTTCTACTTTTTCCTCCGAATATCCGTAATTTCTCGGTCCAAATGCCACATCCTCATACACGGTGGACATAAAAAGCTGACTATCCGAATCCTGAAACACATATCCTGTTTTTTTTCGTATGTCTGCCAGATTCTTTTTCTCTACCGACTGCCCCAGCACCTCAATACTTCCTTCATAACCGGTAAGCAGTCCCACTAACAATTTTAACAACGTGGATTTTCCTGCACCATTGGCTCCAATCAAACCTACGGACTTACCATGTTCAATCGATATATCTATATCATGCAATACATTTCTGTCCTTTTGATAGGCAAAGTTCACGCCATACAATTTAAGATCTGTCACTTTTCCACCTTTTCCTATATTAAAAAATTCCTCCTGCCATTTCAAATACCGGCAAAAGCCGAATTGTCAAAATGGCGGTGCCCCATGCCACTACATAAATAATGCTTAATACCCGACTGTCCGTACCAGTCTGAACCCCCATTGCCCCATTGAATCCACGAAGCTGCATACTCTCATAAACCTCTCCTGCCCTGTCTATACTACGCAGAAGCAGAAGCCCCACAAAGGATCCCCAGGTCTTAAAGTGAAGTCCCCTCTGCCCGGGTGCCCTGAGCTTATATGCCTGCTGCATACGCTCCAGTTCTTTGAGTAACACAATCAGATACCGGTGCATCAGCAGAAAAACTGTCACGATTTCCTTCGGTAGGTGCAGGAGCCGCAGTGCATAGCAAAATTGCCGGACACCTGTATGTATGCCTAAAATATAAGATGCCATTACACAAAACATCCCCTTCAATATAAGGGTTGCCATCGACACCATTCCATCGGAAACCGTTCTGTCAAACAGGGGATTTGTAATTCCTATCAGTCCTGTCAGAAGAAGCACCGGCCAGATACGCTTTAGCATATCCCGAATCGATATTTCATACCATATGCACTGAATCAGTATGTACAGCACCATTCCGGCAAGTCCTGTCATATTATATTTGGGAAAAGAAAGTACGGAAAAAACATAAAAAATCGTCACCAAAAGCCGGGAAAGTGGATGGATACCACTCGCCCCGGTATGCCTGTCTCCGGCATTGTCCGCCACATGAATAGCATTTACTGCCTGCTCAAGCTTCGTCATTTTTACCTTCCTTTTTCAAATCCGTCCTGCGCCGGAAAAATCTCAGGATAAAACATACCGCCACGCAAAGGACTACCACAACAACACCACCGATGATTCCGGAAACCATCGTACCTCCCGCAGACTCACCTTCTCCCCATCCATAGTCCGGCAAAAGTGATGTGAGGGACTGGATACTATCTGTCAGTGCATAGACACCACCCTCTGTCTCAAGTTCCGCAGTTCCCGCCACACGTTCCATGGACCACTCCAAACCATCCGGATTTGAGGAAGCAAATACAGATAACAGACCGCCGATGATTACTGCCGCCACCGCAAACACAGCAATCACGCCTTTATAGGATAAACGGCCTTTCTTTTTACCGGTATCTTTGTAATTCCATAAAAGTTCCGGTCTCGTTTCATAGATAAAGATTAAAACTGCTGCCGTTATCAAGCCCTCAACAAGACCGATGACCAGATGAATCGGCTGCATAGCTGCCAAAAATACGGTAAAGGGCAACTCCGCAATTCCGGATATCAGAGTTTCCAGAGTAACAGAGAACGCCCCTAACTGAAGCGTCAGGACACACCCCAGTACAGATGCGGCCGCAATCCTTCCTCTGGACATTCTCTTTCCCGTCACATATTTCCATATCAGCATTCCGCCGATAAAACAACCATAAAACGCCATGTTCCAGATGTTTGCCCCCAGGGCAAGTAATCCTCCGTCCGCAAAGAGCAGGCATTGCACCAGCAAGACACCAATCATCGTGAGAAACCCTGCTTCCGGTCCTAAAATTGCTGACAACAGTACACTCCCGCACAAATGCCCGGAGGAACCGGTACCCGGTATGGAAAAATTTATCATCTGCGCTGCAAATACAAAGGCCCCCATCACTCCCATAACCGGAATTTTTTTCTCATCATTCTCCAGTCTTATCCTTCTCACGGAATAACCGGCAGCTGCTGTAGAAAAGACATACATCGTCCCCGCCACAGCCGGTGCAACCAGTGCATCTGCCATATGCATGGTAATCCTCCATTCCGAAGCGTTGGCGTAAGAGGTACGCCGAAAAAGATGCTAAAGAACTTTAGTTCTTTATTTCCCCCGGCTGTACACCAATACTATTTGTGACGCTTCGGCACAAAATAGTATAGCGAACTATGTTCCTCCTTCATAATGTTTTACATATTATGTACTTACTATAAAACATTCTTTAACCATGGTACAATTTTTTTTCTGGCTTCCTTGACCTCATCATCGTAGACAGCCAAACCTTCTTTGAAATCTCCCTTGTAATTTTCCTTCAAATCCTCCAGACTGTTTCCAAAGGAACTTCCACCATTCGTAACAATTGGCAAAATTTCTTTACCGGAGAAATCATACTGGTCTAAAAAGCTTGCCACCGGCATTGGATAAGTTCCCCACCAGACAGGAAAGACTAAAACGATGGTGTCGTACTGTGACGGGTCTATCGGTCCACTGGTAAGTGCCGGTCTCTCATTATTTGTCAATTCATTCCTTGCCTCCTGGGTAGAATCACCATAGCCGGATGAATATTTCTTTTTTGTCTGAATGGCATAGATATCACCACCTGCAATGTCCTGCACCATCATGGCTAACAGCTGGCTATTTCCATATAGTTGACCACCGTCCGTCAATAAAGAGGCACTGGAAACTGCATCCACAGCCTCTTCAAAAGTACTGTTTCCCACACGGGTAAAGTATACCGTGAGAATTCTTTTATCCGTGCTTATTTTGTCCTCTCCCGATACAATTTCCTGAACATTGCCTGTGTTGGTCATAAAATGGCGTCGTATATAAGGCAGCCCCATCGTTACAAAAAGAATTGCTGCCACAATTACAAGTACTACAACACCTGCAATAATCCATCTCTTTTTTACCCTTTTCATTATACATTCCTCCTATCATTTATTTCATCCATATTCCCGTAAGCGGTTTCTTAAGCCTTGTACTAAAAAATTTCACAACAAAACCTGTAAATACAGCAGATAAGACAGTGCCCTCTCTCGTCCCGATAATCCTAAAATCGAAAAACAACAGGGACAATATAACGGCTGAGATTACGCAGCTTACATCAAAGACAATTTTTACATTTCCAAACTCCCTATGGTTAGCATCTGAAACTGCTTTTACAAAGGCCTCCCCAGAATTCATAATGACATTTGCAATGACTGCCAGCGAAATGCCCAGACCGAGAATAATCGTTCCAATAAAAACCATCAGTAGTCGGATAAGATAACAGTCTGCAGGAATCGTCGATACACACCACAGACCGAAGTCTGTAAAATATCCAAATAAAAAGGACAGTGGAACTTGCAACAGCTGTATCGGCTGAAACTCTTTGCGGAGGATGATAATCTGTCCGACAATGAGAATGCAGTTCCATATAATCAGCCATGTTCCCAGAGTGAAAAAAGTAAATTTATAGCTTAACACATTTGCCACAGACGAAATCGGTGATACGCCCAGCTCTCCGTGTTTCGTAAAGGCGACTCCGAGCGCGGATAAAAACAAACCAACAATCAGTAGCATGTATCTTCTCACAAGTTCCTTTTTAGTCATTGCTGTCTCTCCTGGGTTTCTTACACGGCAAAAAAGAGCTTCATCTGCTACGAAGCTCTTTCCCGTTTTTCAAATACTATTATTTCGGCATTTGATATTGCTTCATACCGATAAGTATAGCACACTTTTTTGTATAAGAACAGAGTTTATTCCATAAATTTCTACCGATATAACAATTTTTGTTCTATTACCCTGTATCTTTTTACGGCTCAACCATTTTTAGCAGATATCCTGCCTCCTCTGACATTGTCATGGAAACCTGCTCACTGCCTTTACTGTGGATAATTTTTCCCGGCTGGCAGACGTATTGCCAAGACTCGTTGTAATAGTCTGTAATATAAAAATAGCCACTACGGCAGCTACCATACCGATTAGCATATACATACATAAGTTTTTTGTGTATATTTTCTTCATTATGTGACCGCCAATTTTAATGTAATTTTATTATAGTGTATAAATACCTGTTGGAGGGGGAGTCGCTTAATCAACACTCCACATCACTTAATCGTCACTAATTTTATTCAATGGGAGGATAAAAAGCAGAATCCAAAAAAGAGCCCCGCCTGCTGCGAAGCCCTTTTCAAATTTGCAATACTATTATTTCGGCACCTGATATTCCTTCATACTGGTAAGTATATCACATTTTTTTATTATAATATTTCATAAGTTAAGGCGCTCTATTAGCTGCTGTTGCAGCTTGCGATTCATTGCGTGTTTTTCGGCAATTCTCTCATATTCAGCACGTCGCGCTTCTCTTTTTTTCCGTTCTTCTATAAACTCTGATGACGAAACGGTAAACCTTCCCTCACCCACCACACAGGCATGATTCATTTCCCCATTTTTATCGAATGTCATCACATAACCTTTGCGTGTGTCCGGAGCAGAAGCCTCATTTGTTAAGATAAACTTTTCTATGCGAACCATTACTTTTTTCGCAAGTTCTGGATTATTCTTCATTTTTTCTTCCAGTTCCGGCGGTATGACTACGGCCACTTTACCAACCATAGAATTTATTTTGGCATGTACCTCTGGACTCTGCATGTCAGGTTCCGGTCCCGATGGTGCCCAGTTCAGGACAGATTCATCCGCAGGTTCTGAAAAATACGCATCCCACGGATAATCTTGACGCCCCCATAAAGCATCGTCGATTTTGGACGTGTCCATTACATTATAATATGCTCCCGGATAGATTGACTTCAACATTTCTCCAAAACTCATACCCTCTGTCTTCTCTGCTGCCTTTGCCGATATAGCATTTAAAAAGCCGGTTCCATCGGCTGCTTCTGTCGCTTTATTTTTCTGATAACGATTTGTCAGATAATATTCCGCCATTTTACTTGTTACTCCAAAGTCCATTGTCATTTCTCCTTTTCTGTTCTGCTTTGTGCACAAAATCTATTTTTTGATTCTCTTGTAAATTATATCGACCGATATTTTTTGCACACTGCCCAAATTATACGAATCCCTCTTTTTTGGGCACGAAATCTGTGGAAATGGGTAACAATGTTAAAACTCTTCTCTCCTTTTTGTTCTTTCATTTATATATTTCAGACAAAAAAACTGCCCCTTTTGAGAACAAGTTCTCAAGGGACAGTTTCCAATTTTTTCACTTGTGCGTGGCTCGTAGCTTAACCAATTCCCCGCATCCCACAAGTTTGGCTTTGCCAAACTCGCAATGGCTCGCTTTAGCGAAACTATTTCATCTGTGCTGCCACCTCAGCGGCGAAATCTTCTTCCTTCTTCTCAAGGCCTTCACCGGTCTCGAAACGAACGAATCCGGTTATTTTAATGTCCTCGCCCAAATCTTTGGACACGGTCTGTACATACTGACCTACCGTCTGTTTGCCGTCCTCTGCCTTGACAAATACCTGATCTAACAGACAGATTTCTTTTAACTCTTTATTGATACGTCCCATTACCATGCCATTGATAATTTTATCCGGCGCATCCGGTTTCTCCAGCTTGGCCTGAGCAAAGAGAACTTCCTTCTCCTTCTCAATATAGCTCTGGTCTACCTCATCACGGGATGTATACTTCGGTGTCAGCGCTGCTACCTGCATTGCCACATCCTTTAAGCATGCCTTTGCTTCATCGGAAGTGTTTGCAGTTTCAGCAGATACTAAAACACCGATTTTTCCGCCGGCATGAATGTAGGAAACCACTAATCCGTTCGCTGCCTCAACCTTCTGGAAGCGGCGGATATTCATGTTCTCGCCAATCTTTGCAATCATGTTTTTCAGATTTTCTTCTACGGTCACAGAGGAATCCTCAATCCATGGCTCAGCCATGAATGCCTCTAAGTCTGTAGCAGAAGTTTTTGCTGCCTGCTTTGCTACAGAATTTACCATTCCCTGGAATACTTCATTTTTCGCAACAAAGTCTGTCTCGGAGTTTACTTCTACGATAGAAGCGGTTTTTCCGTCCTCGCTTACATTGACCGCTACCATACCCTCTGCTGCAATACGTCCTGCCTTTTTCTCTGCCTTTGCAAGACCGTTCTCACGAAGCCACTCCACTGCTTTATCCATATCGCCGTCTGTGTTTGTAAGAGCTTTCTTACAATCCATCATTCCGGCACCTGTCATATCTCTTAATTCTTTTACCATTGATGCTGAAATAGCCATGTTAAAAATCCTACCTTTCTCTATCTCTTATTCTGCCTCGGCTAAAGTCTCTTCGACTGCCTCTTCTACATCCTCTTCCGGTACATCTGCCATGGATTCACCCTGATTTGCTTCAATAACGGCATCTGCCATCTTGGAAACAATCAGCTTCACGGCACGGATTGCATCGTCATTTCCCGGAATGACATAATCTAACTCTTCCGGATCACAGTTGGTATCCACAATACCAATCAACGGAATACCAAGGATGTGTGCTTCCTGAATACAAATTCTTTCTTTTTTCGGGTCTACTACGAAAATAGCATCCGGAATCCCCTTCATTTCTTTGATTCCGCCTAAGTTTCTCTCTAATTTCGCCCATTCTTTCTTCAGGTTAATAACTTCTTTTTTCGGAAGAACATCAAATGTTCCGTCCTCAGACATTTTTTCAATGGCTTTCAGTCTCTTAATACGATCCTGAATGGTTTTAAAGTTGGTCAGCATACCGCCAAGCCATCTCTCGTTTACATAATACATACCGCAGCGCTCAGCTTCTGATTTAATAGAGTCCTGTGCCTGCTTCTTCGTACCAACGAACAGAATTTTGCCGCCATCTGCCGCAATATCCTTAATTACGTTGTAGGCTTCATCTACTTTTCCTACCGATTTTTGCAAATCAATGATATAAATACCATTTCTCTCGGTGTAGATGTACTCTGCCATTTTAGGGTTCCATCTTCTTGTCTGATGTCCAAAGTGAACACCTGCTTCCAGTAACTGTTTCATTGAAATAACACTCATTATTTCATACCTCCATTTGGTTTTTTCTTCCATCCGCTTCCTTTTTTTGTTACACCCTGTGCCAATCCGGTAATCCGGCAAGTGGCGGCGGGCACCATAACAAAAATCCGCTGATGTGATTTTTTCAATCCGATTAATTGTACCACAGTACGTTATAAAATGCAAGTTTTTTAATTCTGGCGCGTGATAATTCTGGCTAAATCATCATAAGTTGAACCCTTCGGTATATAGTAAATACCGGCACGCACCTTTCTGGCATAGCCGTTCTTCTCCAAATATTCATCAAAAGCATCCGCATCCTTAATAATTCCCGCCGCTTTCATTTCTCTAGCTATGGAACTGGATATAAGGCCACCCCGGACGGTAAATTTTTTTCCCTCTGCAGTAACCGGACTAACCGTGCCTACCGGGTTTTTTGTCGCTCTGGCAGTGGCGGATGGTTTTGCAGACGATTGTACCGAAGGAGAGCCCGATGGCTTCCCTGACGTCTTTGTTGTCTGCTCCGCGGTTGGCTTTTCTGATGGCACCTTTCCGGTCACTCCGACTCCGCTGGCTGACTTTTCTGTTGGCGCAGCCGTTTGTTCCGGCGCAGCTGTCTTCTCATCCGGCAGGGCTGTCGGCTCTAAAGGTTCCTTTGTCCCAGCAGGAAAAACCATCCCCAACTCTCTTGCCTGCTCCACGACATTTCCGCTTTTACTTCCTGAGCGGTAGCTCACACATAAAACAAGGGCAGTCAGAATAATTCCTGTTCCAAGCCCCCGCAAAAAATATTTTACTTTCATCTTATTTTGCCTCCATACAGTGCAATTACCAGTTTCACTTCGCCCTGTCCAATATCCAGAGCCTTGGATATTTCCAGTATGGATTTCCCTTCTTTATACATTTTCTGTATCTGAAGATTCACATTACCCGGCACATTTACCTGAGAGGAGGATTCTGTCTTCTCCTCTTTTCTCTCCGGAACGGATGGTGCGGCTGCCTTTTTCTTTTCCTGAGTCTTCGCCGGTGCTGCATTCGTTTTCGTTTTGCTTTCCGGTTCTTTGGCAGGTGCCTTTGTCGGCGCTTTCGCTGACGCAGGTTTCGGTGTTGACAGAGCCGCTTTTGCTGATGCAGCTTTCGGTGCAGTGGCAGGTGCTGACGCAGGTTTCGCCGCAGATGTTTTCGCAGAAACCGGTTTTGCCGCAGGTGCCTTTGCCGGTGCTTTCGCTGACGCAGGTTTTGTTTCAGGTTTCGGTGCCTTCTCCGGCTCTGGTGCCGGTTCCTTGACCGGCATGGATGCCGCCATAATATCCTTAATGTTTTTTTCCTTTTCCGTTAGCAAATTGTACATAAAGACAACTTCCTGATGATTGCTGTCAATTTTCCCTAAAAGCTGTCTGGAAAATTCATCAATAGCCATAATTTTCTCATTGCAGAGCCGGTTCAGATTATCCTCTGTCTCATCTACCAAATCCGCCTGTCTCTCCTCCAATATTTCACTAATCCGCTCTTTGATGATACGCTCATCCTTCTCAGTCCATACATCGGAAAAAAAACCGTCCTCACCCTGCTCCTCAGCCATTCCCTGCTTTCCCGCAATAAAAAAGCTGCCACAGATACACAAAAAACCTATGATTAAAAAAATAATTTCAAGTGCTGTCATAACAATCCGCCTTTATATCATAATATCAAAACTACTGTTTGAACGAGGCGCCACCGGAGCCTCTTTTTGTTCCTTTTTCTTCTTTTTCCGATTCCCGGAGCCGGCTCCACCACCCCCCTGAGAACCATCCAGATCGTATTCCTCTGTTTCACTTTTCTGGGATTCTACGGTCTGTCTTGCTTCCTGCTCTGTCTTTTGCTGAAACTGAACCGCTGTCTGGTCAGAAGCATGCTGGGTCTGGTGCATTTCCTTTCCCTGCACCTCTGCAGCTTCCATTGATCTCGGCATCATTGTTATTGCATCCATCGAATTCAATGCCATATGCACCACTCCTTATCTATAAACCACGTACACGAATATCCGCTCCATCCCTGACAAGTCTGCAATGGGATAATTGCTCGTGCTGTATTTTCGTAACATCCTTAATTGAAAGCTCTACACCGGAATACACGGTATCCTCTACCCGGATGCAGGCCAGTTTATTTTTTTCAACCCGCGTCAGAATTTCTTCCCTCTCATAGCGAAGTTCCTTCAATTCTTTTACCAATACAGGTTTACTGGCACTTGCTGTTTTCACATATTGCATCTGTTCCGGCAGAATTTCCTCACCGGCTTCCACCTGTCTTTTAATTCCCGCTGCCACTTTTTCAATTTTTTTCAGACTGCTTTCTATCTCCTCAATTCTTTCCGCCATGGCACCGGCTTTTTTCACCAGTTCCTTATCCGACATAATTTCTACCCGGGTGGCTGCCCCCATGGTGGACCCCAGAGAAGTAGCATAAATATCTGCATAGGTCATCAAACTTCCGCCATTAATCAGACCCTTTTTTCCACGGACCTCTATTTTTTCTTTGCATTCCACATCACTGTGTAAAACAGCATCCGCTCTTAAACCTCCTCCGCATTTCACTTTACAGTTTTCCAAAAATTTTGCTGTAATATTACCGGCAGCCTGAAGTTCGCCCCGGTCCATGCCCTGCATGCCGCGCTTTAATACAATATTTCCGCCGGAAATCAGCACCGCTCCTTCCACAACACCATTGACAACAATATCGCCGTCCGCTTTAATGGTATATCCGGTATTTACATTGCCGGTCACCTGTACTGTCCCGTTAAAATCAATATCCCCGGTGGACGGATCCACATTTGCCGGAACCTGATAAACATCCGAAAGCATAACCATATCATCCACTAATGTCACATGTCCGGAAACCTTGGCATAAAGATTACATTTGTCTTTGGAAATGCGAATATTTCTTCCAAACCTTAAATGACGGTTGTTTACCTTTTTAGGTAACAACGGACTACCCGTCACTGAAATTCCCTGCTTTCCTCTGTCCGCAGGAGTCAGAGTTGCCAGCTTATCCCCTTCGTTTACTATCTTAATATTTCCCAACTGATGGAAATCGACACTGCCGTCTTCATTTAATTTCGGCTTTGCCGTCGCATTGACATCAAAGAAGTATTCAACAGAGGCACTATGTCCCTGTACCGGAGGTGTCGCCTCTGCAATGATATAATCCTTGCAATATTCGTGATTCTCTAAAAAGTGCTCAATGGCCCTTTTTTTAATTCCGTGACGGATTCCTGCCAGTTTTAAATCACTGACAATATCCCCTTCTGTAAGGTTTCCCCCATTGGTAGAGGGCGGATAAAAACGAGCCAGAGCCCGCTCCCCTCCCGGCTGGATTGTCACGACACACTTTTCATTTTCCGGTATAATCTTCTCCTCTCCCATTAGATAAGGAGTCTCAAAATCTCCCGCCTTGATATAATTGTCCAGAGCGACAATATCAAAATCCGGATAAGAAATCAATTCCAGATAATTTATCACATCATCTGAACTGACTGGCTCGCCGCCGTCCTCCGGCTCATATACCTGCAGCCACATTCTTTCATCTTTATCCACTAATTGAAAATAGCCATTTTTTGCCATACTCATCCTCCTGACATACTATACTGATTAAAATAAATTCAGCAAGTCTACGGAATCTCCCAGTTTTACCTTGATTTTTTGCAACGCCTTTGTATGCAGCTGGGAAACTCTGGATTCTGAAACACTGAGTATCTGACTGATTTCTTTCAGCGTGAGTTCCTCATAGTAATAGAAGGTAATGACCTTCTGCTCATTTTCCGTTAAAGTTTTAAGTGCTTCAACCAGCATCTGTTTTAATTCTTCTTTCTGCACTGCTGTTTCCGGCTGCTGGAATTTCGCACCAAAAGTTTCCATCTTCCCTTCATTTCCCTGCTCCAGATAATCATCCAGGGAAACCAGATTGGTAAACTCTGCTTCCGTTTTCCAATCCTCATATTCATCTCTCGTAATCCCAAGGGCATCTGCTATTTCATCAGCCGTCGCCGGTCTCCCATACTCGGATTCCAACTTGGCAACTGCTGCATCCATTTTCTTCTGCTTCTGACGCAATGTTCGGGGAATCCAGTCCATTTTCCTTATCTGGTCAAGAATCGCACCACGAATACGCAGACTGGCATAGGTTTCAAATTTAACATTTTTTTCCGTATCAAATTTGTCAATAGCGTCAATGAGACCAAAAATACCATAACCAACCAAATCATCATATTCTACAGTATAGCCTAAATACATGCTGAGTCGTCCTGCTACCAGATTCACGACGCCGGCATATTCCAAAATCAGCTGTTCACGCAGCTGCGGGGACTTTGTCTTCATGTAATTGTCCCATAGTTTTTTTCTTTCTGCTTCTTTCATTGGCTATTCCTTTCCCTCGTGCTATCCTTCCTGCACCTCTTCCTGTTCCTCGGTGAAAGCTTCCTCTTCTTCTTTCTTTTCCCTTTCTGCCCGTTTCCTCTCTTCTTCCTGGCGTTTTCTCTCCTCTTCTGCACGCTTTTCCGCTTCCTCTAATCGTCTTCTCTCCGCCTCTACCATAGCCAGATGCTCTGCCTGTACCTTACCTATAACCTGTGCTGCAATCTGTCCAACAATATAAAAAACCAGAAGTACAAGAATCAGTACCACAAGACTCATTTTCACCGGCCAGCCCTGCACCACACTTAATATGCAACAGACGAGACCTGCCAAAAGCATAATAAAAGAAGGAATAAATCGGTATTTCATCACTATCACACCTCATATCACATAATTACCGGTTCCCAGCGCCTGAATGAAGAGTTCTCCTGTCTGGGGAGAAAAGGTAATCGTCCGCCCCTTCATCCCCCCCGTATCCTCCGCAAGAATAGGGATGTTCAGTTCGCTCAGCTTTTGTTTGCTTGCAATAATGTTTTGTTCCCCTACATTCAAAATGTCGCTCTCCTGATGATGAGAAAACATACTTGCCCCACCGGCAATTTTTGCAACCAGCTTTTTCGGATTCGCCCGACTGGCAATCATCTCGTCATACATATCCTGCAGACAAGTGTCCGCATACCGGGCACGATTATCACAGGAGATTGCTTTTGTGCTATCCGGCAGCATAACATGAGCCAATCCACATAGTCCGGCTTCCTTATCATACAAGACAACCCCTAGACAGGAACCAAGTCCAAGGGTTGTTATCTTTTGTGGGGCCCGGCAGATTTTGTAATCTGCCATACCCACTCGTATCACTTCATTCATACAGCTTTCTTTTCCTCTACTACTGCTTTAATATCTAAAAGGGAAATCAGGCTATCTCCCTTTTTTCCAATGCCTGCGAGATAAGAAGCATTCTTTTCATCCAACTTAAAGTTTGGCTTTTCAATGGTGCGAGGGTCGATATTTACTACCTCTTTGACCTCATCCACAATAAACCCGATTAAGGACTGGTCTTCCAGTTTTATAATTATAATACGAGTTGCCGTTTGATATACATCATCCTCCAAGTCAAATCGTCTTCTCAGACTCATAATCGGCACCACTTCACCACGCAGATTAATAACTCCTACATAATATGCCTGAGATTTTGGCACTCTTGTAATCCTCTGCATACGGACAATATTGTCTACATTACTAATATCAATGCCGTACTGCTCATCTCCCAGCTTCACAACAATGTACTGTACTTCGTCAACTGCTATTTCTTCTATTTCATTCTCATTTACCATTTCATCCATTTTGACACCCCCTAAATCAATGAATTTGTATCCAGAATCAAGGCTACTTCGCCATCGCCCAGAATTGTCGCACCACTAAAGAGCTTATCATTTGTAATATGATGTCCCAGTGATTTAATAACGGTTTCCTGCTGACCAAGAAGATTATCAATAATCAGACCAACTCTCTGCTCTCCCTTTTTCATAACAACAACAATATATGTCTCCGGCTCCTCTTCCACCGGTTCAATATCCAACATGTCATGCAGCCGCAGAATCGGGATTACACTACCGCGCAGATGAATCACTTCTTTTGACTGGACAAAGCTGATTTCATCTTTTGAGATATCTTCAATGCCATTGATATTGCCAAGCGGAATCGCATATTTTTCCGTTCCCACTTCTACCATTAAGGCCTGTATAATCGCCAGGGTAAGTGGCAGCTGGATAGTAAAGGTACTTCCCTCTCCTGCCACGGATTTGGCACTGATGCTTCCACCCAGTGCTTCGATTTTCGTCTTTACGACATCCAGACCGACTCCTCGTCCGGAAACATCGGTAATCTGGTCTGCTGTGGAAAAGCTAGGAAGGAACAACAGGTCAATAAAGTCTTTGCTGGTCATTGTCTCTGCCTGTTTCTCTGTAATCGTTCCCCGGCTAATCGCCTTATTTTTTACTTTTTCCACATCAATACCGCCACCGTCATCCCGGACCTCAATGACAACATTGTTACCGTCCTGATAAGCATCCAGGAAAATAGAACCAACTTCCGGCTTTCCTAAGCGGACACGCTCTTCATTGCTTTCCAATCCGTGGTCTGCCGAGTTACGAAGAAGGTGCATCAGCGGGTCACCGATTTCATCGATAACGGTACGGTCAAGCTCGGTTTCCTCACCTGTCATGTACAATTCCATTTTCTTATTCAACTTACGGTTCAAGTCACGAATCATACGCGGGAAACGGTTTACGACACTGTCAATCGGTACCATTCGTACTTTCATAACCGACTCATGAAGGTTTGTCGTCACACGCTCCAGATATTCAATCTGTTCATGGAAAGACTGTGTATGCTCAGCCTGTGCCACACCGGTGCTGCTGACGGAAACCAGTCCGTTTTTCGCGATAATAAGCTCACTGACAAGATTCATCAGAACATCCAGCTTGTCGATATCGACACGGACAGAACGGCTTCCCATTTTAACCTTCCCTTTATTTGCTGTGTTATTAGCTGCTGCCGCCGGTTCCGGCTTCTTCGCTTCTTTTTTCGCCGGTGCCGGGGCTTTACCTGCCTTCGGTTTTTCCTCTTCTTTCGGTTTTTTCTCCTCTGGCAGTTCAAAATCATCAATATATACTTCTGCGATTTCTGATACACTCAGAATCAGTTTTTCGATATCTTCTTTTGTCTCGGTCGTTGCCAGTATCCAACTGAAATCAAAATCAAATTCTTCGTCTTCTATTTTTTCTGTGGTCGGAACGGACTTAATCAGTTCTCCTTTATTTTCCACTGCCTTAAATACAAGAAAGGCTCTGGCCGATTTCAACACACAGGATTCCTGTATAAATACAGTGATTCCAAATATGTTCTTGCCCTCTTCCTTTGCGTTGCGCATAGCATCCGCCTCGAAATCCGATACCGGAATCTGACGGAATTTACATTTGTCATCATCCTGTGCTGATGCCTTCTTTTCTTTTTTCGCTGACGCAGAATCCGCAGACGCTGCATCTGACGCTGTCGAATCTGTCTGTCCACCGCCGCCACTTTGTTCCTCTACTAACGCATTCAAATCCTGTATAATATCCTCGTTGTCTTCGGTCCCCTCATTTCCCTCTGTGGAGATGACATCCAGATAGGATTCCAGTGCATCCAGTCCCCGGAACAACACATCAATGAGCTTGGCATTTGCCTTCATATTTCCATTGCGAATTTCAGAAAACACATTTTCCAAATCATGGGTCAGACGCTGCATGCGGGTGAAGCCCATCGTTCCTGCCATTCCCTTCAGGGTATGTGCCGCACGGAAAATCTCATTCACCGTATCTGCATTCTCCGGTTCCTTTTCCAGTACAAGAATGTGCTCGTTCAATGTCTGTAAATGTTCTTTTGTTTCATCAAGGAATAACTCTAAATATTGACTCGTATCCATTTTTTCACACTCCTATTTTTCTCATCATTGCATCCGCAACATTTTCCAGTGGCACCATGTCATCCACCAGACCTGCCTCCTTTGCTGCTCTTGGCATTCCATAAACAACACATGTAGATTCATCCTGAGCCACTACCTTCACGTCTATATACTTCTTGACATCAGAGATTCCTTTACTGGCATCGCTGCCCATCCCTGTCAATATACCGCAGACAATTTCATCAAAGGCGGTGTCTGTAAGTGACTCAAAGAAAATATCCGCACACGGACGCAGCCCTCCGCGTGCCGGTTTATTATTTTCAGAAATCAGGTATTTGCCTGTTTTCTGCTGAATCAGTTCACATTGCCTTCCACCCTTCGCTATGTAGACATATCCGTTTTTCAACACATCTCCATCCTCCGCTTCTTTTACCGGCAGCGGACTCATTTCATCCAGCCGTTCCGCCAGAGAAGCAGTAAACCCGTACGGCATATGCTGGACCACAACAATAGGATAAGGAAAGTTCTTTGGAAACATCGGAATCACTGACTGTAACGCCTTTGGACCTCCGGTGGAGCAGGCAATCACTGCCAGTTTATCCCCTGTTTTCTTCCGTGGCTGTGGTGTCGGTGTCTTTTCCACCTTTTCCTCAGGAAGAACATGCTGTGCCCTTTTAGGCTTCTCCACAGGCGGCGGAGCCTGTTTGGGTTCCGGAACAGGTGTTTTCTTTGGTTGCAGAGCAGGTACTTTCTGCGGCTTTGGAGCAGATGTTTTCTCCGGTTTCGGAGCAGACGTTTGCGCCGATCCTGAAAAAGGTGCTTTCTCATTCTCCGACTTTCTGCGGTATTCTCCCAGTCCACATACACAATACAACTGGACTAAAAGCTCATCCCTAAAATCAGAAAAAGCATTTCCTACAGAATTGGTTGGCTTTTGAATAAAATCAAAGGCTCCTATCTCCAATGCCTGTATCGTCTCTTTTGCGCCTTTTTGAGTAACTGCACTAGTTACTATAACAGGAATACGAATTCCATTGTAGTCCATCTCTCTTAAAAACTGAATACCATCCATCTTTGGCATATAAAGATCTAATACAATGACATCGTATGTCTTTCCCCCTTCCAGTAACTCCAATGCAGTTCCCCCATCATTCGCCCCATCGACAATGGTAAACTGTCCATCTGCCATAATTATATCAGAAATGGCCCTTCTCATAAGTGCAGAGTCATCAATTACTAAAACTTTTTTTCCCATACGAGCTGTTACTCCTTTCGCATTCGCCTACGCTGCTCTTCAAACACATACTTTACTACGGTTTCCCGCTCAGTATCTCGCATATTTTCAAATTCACCCCGGACCTCATACGCAATTTTGCTTCCTGCATAATAAGCACAGGCAATTACCTTCAAAGTGGAACGAACCGGCACAATTCCCCTTTGGAAGGAAAGCGGTAGCATAACCTCCAACATCGTATTCTGCGGCATTTCCTTCGCACTATGAAAACGTATACCACCACCGCTCAAATCTGATATCGTTCCCTCAAACCATTCCTTTGGAATTTCATCAATGGCCCGCACACAGTTCGCCCTTTCCTCCGGGGATTCAAAATTATCGGCTTGCAGGCGCTCCCTCAATACATTCTCCACATCTGTTATCAAACGGTACTTCACAGTGAACATACAGTCTAACCTGTAGAATTTTCGTCTCTGGTATTTTTTCGGTTCTGTGAGTATATGTACATCCATCATATGGATATTATTTTCAACATATCGCTTCAGTACCCTAATGCGGCACTGATACAATCCTGAATTCGTAAAAAAGCAGGCCTGATACTCATCTCCGATTGCAAGTGGAACGACACGGTTTTCAAAAATCGGCATAGAGATTTTAGCAGTACGGATTCCATCAAAATCCAATAACTGGCTACCATATTTATTTGTCCCCAATGCTAATCCCGTGGCGCTCTTTACATGAGTCAGTTCCATTCTATTACCAATTTCAAATCGTATATTTTTCAACCTGCTCCACTCCTTTCTTTTCCGTTCGGTTCCTTTCCATACATTTTCATTTTCCTAACGATTAAATTTCATCCGGATTACACGAGAGAAAAACTGCATAATTCCATACCCGTCACCGATATCTTCTATCTCTTTGTTCTCTAATATACCGGCAATTCTGTATAACGACCTTGCTGCCGCAGAATTTGGAGCTGTCAGACTCAGGGGTTCCTGGCTCATAACAGCCTTTTGCATATTCTCATCATATGGTATCGCGCCCAGATATTCAATTTCAATATGTAAAAACTTATTGACTACAACACCGATTTTTTCAAATAATTCATCGGCATCCCCGTCATTTCTTACTTGGTTGGCAATCATTTTTAACATCGTTTTCCCGCGTTTGTAGGAAGAATTCCGATTTAGGGATTTTAGCAGGGCATAAGCATCCGTAATGGAAGTAGGCTCCGGTGTTGCCACCAGTAACACCTCGGTACTGGCCGCCACAAATTCTAAAACCGAATCTCCAATTCCCGCACCGGTATCCACAATAATGACATCTGCCAGTTGGTCTAACTCATACATCTTCTGAATTAGTTGGAAGACCTGTTCTCTTGTGAGATTCGCCATTTCATTAATTCCGGAGCCACCGGATATAAAGCCAATCCCTTCCGGTCCATAGGTAATAATATCCTGAATACTTTTTCCCCGGAACATCAAGTCTGCCAGATTATATTTCGGTCGGATTCCCAACATAATTTCAATATTGGCAAGGCCAAAATCCGCATCCAGCACCACGACTCTTTTTCCCTGTCTGGCAAGCTGAATGGCGAGATTAATCGACACACTCGTTTTTCCGACACCGCCTTTTCCTGAGGTTACAGTAATGACACGGGCTGTCTGACTGGCTGGCTCGATTTCCTGTT
Organism: Lachnospiraceae bacterium; assembly: GCA_022510615.1. Lineage (GTDB taxonomy): Bacteria > Bacillota > Clostridia > Lachnospirales > Lachnospiraceae > Eubacterium_F. The sequence continues at coordinate 38,378 of JAFLTC010000005.1, forward strand.
TTTTAATTATATTTCTTAATCCTTCTGCCTGGTCCATTCTGCACCATCCTTTCACTGCGGAAACTATTTCGTCGCTTCACCGCTCAAGAGCTTCTTTGCGATACGCTGGGCATCTACTTCTCCAATGTCATCCGGTACATTCTGCCCCCATGTCACATAGGACAATGGACATTTCGTCTCCACACGCATATTCAGCATTGCCCCTGCGCAGGAGGTTTCATCCAGCTTTGTAAAAATAATGCTAAAATCTGTTAATTTAGAATAAACAGACGCAATTTCTTTTAAATCATTGTATTTCGTACCGGCGTTTAGCACCAGATATACCTGCCGTTCCGATACCGGAACCTGCTCGAGCAGATTTCTTATATCCTCGATCTGCTCTGCATTTTTATGGGAGCGCCCCGCTGTATCAATGAGACAAATGTCATACTGGGCAAGCTCTTCCAGCGCTTCCTCCAAATCCTTCTGACTGTATACAACCTTTAACGGTACAGACAGAATATTGGCATACGTTTTTAACTGTTCCACCGCCGCGATCCGGTAAGTATCTGCCGTCACCAGAGCAATACTGGCTTCTTTTTCCAACTTCAGCTTGGAAGCAATTTTGGCAATCGTCGTTGTCTTTCCCACTCCGGTAGAGCCAAGAAAGAAAATAAACTTTGTCTTTTTTGCCGGTTTTGCATCAATCAGATATGGCTGCCCCAACATCAATATGATTTTCTGGTACACACTGGCCAAAATCTGGTCCAGTGCCGCCTTCCTCGGCAGGGAACGGTTTACCTCCTCCATAATGGAAGTAGCAATTTTTTCATCCACCTCATTTTGCAGAAGCTGCTTATATATCAGTTCCTTGCAGGCTGCCGTTTTTTCATCTTCGGTTTCTTTCGTTTTTTGTACTGTCTCATTCTCATTTACCGATTCTTGATCTGCTTTTTCCTTCGGAGGCTCTGTGCTTTCTTTCTTCTCCTTCTCCGCTTCCTTCTCCTCCATCTGTTTTTCTAACAGTGCCTGAAGTCTCATCAGCTTATCCTGCAGACTCTGCTCCTTTTCTTCCGGCTTCTTTACAGGAACAAACGCCGGCTCCTTTTGCTCAGGGACAGGCTGCTTTGTCTTTTCCTCATAAACCGGATTTTCATCTAAGGCAGCAGTTACCTCTACCTTACTGCGCACAAATATTTTTGACAGACCCTTTGGATGGACCTTTTTGATATTCATAACAATTGCGGCATTCCCCAAATCCTGCTTTGCCATTTCAATGGCATCCTTTTCCGACTTTGCTAAATATTTTTTAATGATCATTCTACTGTCACCATCCCAACTGATTGCAGTTCCACATCGGAATCAATCTCATTATATGATAAAACATGCAGATTACTAAACTGTTCTGCGGTCAGTTTCTTAAAATACATCCGGACAATTGGCGAAGTGATGATAATCGGTGTTCTGCCAAGTTCTTCCAGCTTGTTTGTCTCCTCTTTCAGGGCTGTCATAAGCCGCTGTGTATAATCCGGGTCAAGTGCCAGATAGGAGCCCTGTTCTGTCTGCTTGACCGCATTCATGATCTCCTGTTCTGCTGTCGGGTCAAGGGTTACAACACTGGTCGGTTCATTGTTGTTAAAATACTGGTTAGAAATTGCCCGTTTTAAGTTCTGTCTGACATATTCCGTCAGAATGTCTGTATCATGTGTGGTGGAAGCATAATCTGCCAGCGTTTCGAAAATCGTGATCAAATCTCGAATCGAAATTCCCTCGCCCAAGAGATTTTGCAACACCTTTTGTATTTCACCTACACTGAGAAGCTTCGGTACCAGTTCGGATACAAGAGTTGTATGATCATCCTTCACATTGTCAATCAGGTTCTGGACATCCTGTCTTGTCAACAGCTCATCCAGATGTGTCCGGATAATTTCCATCAAGTGGGTCGCTATGATGGATGGCGGGTCTACTACGGTGTAGCCAAGAGATTCCGCCCTCTCCCTCTGGCTTTCTGTAATCCAGATAGCCGGCAGATGATAGGAAGGCTCAAAGGTCGGTATACCGGATATTTCTTCCTCCACATAGCCCGGATTCATCGCCATATAATGGTCAAACAGAATTTCTCCCTCACTGACCGGTACACCTTTTATTTTAATCAAGTACTGGTTTGGATTCAACTGTATATTATCACGAAGACGAATCATCGGTACAACACAGCCAAGCTCCAGTGCAACCTGTCTTCGAATCATAACAACACGGTCTAACAAATCACCGCCCTGATTAACATCAGCTAGCGGAATAATACCATATCCAAATTCCAGCTCAATCGAATCCACCTGCAAAAGCGAATTGACATTTTCCGGCCGGCGGATTTCCTCGGCGGATTCCTCCTCCTCCGATACGGCTTCGTCGGTCTCTGCCATTTCCAGCTCATTGGAAATCATCCGTGCCGTAATAATAAACAGAATTCCGTAGGCTGAAAAAATAATGATATTCAGCGGGGTAAATAATCCCAGTCCAATCAGCGCTACACCGACGATATAAAGAACCTTCGGGGTGGAAAACAGCTGCCTTTGCAGTATATTTCCAATATCGGCCTCTTTCGAGCTTTTCGTTACCAGCACACCGGTGGCAAGAGAAATCATCAGAGACGGAATCTGGCTTGTCAAACCGTCACCGATGGTCAGTATGGAATAGGTGGAAATGGCCGTATCCATATCCATTCCATGCATCAACATTCCAATGGCAAGTCCGCCTACAAAGTTTAAGACGGTAATAACAAGACCGGCGGTGGCATCTCCCTTTACATACTTGGTAGCACCGTCCATGGAACCGAAAAACGCGGATTCCTGCTGAATCTTTTCCCGGCGCTCCTTTGCCTCCTCATCGGTAATGGCACCGGTATTTAAGTCGGCATCTATCGCCATCTGCTTACCGGGCATGGCATCCAGCGTAAATCGTGCCGTTACCTCGGACACTCGCTCGGAACCTTTGTTGATTACTATCAACTGCATAATAACGAGAACAAAGAAAACAACTCCACCGACAATGAGGTTACCGCCACCTACGAAGTTACCAAAAGTATGCACGACATTTCCGGCATCCCCATACAACAAAATATTTCTTGTAGAGCTGACGTTCAGTGCCAGACGAAACAGCGTTGTCAAAAGTAACAGGGTAGGAAAACTGGACATATCCAACGGCTCCCTGGAAAAGAGTGCGTTAAACAAAATAATCATGGACAGAGAGATATTCAAAGTAAATAAAATGTCCAGTAACGTAAGGGGAACAGGAATTATCAGGCACAAAATAGGTACCAGTATAAAAGCACCCAGTATTATATCTGTTTTTTTCATCCTGTGTTCCTCCTTTCGTCAGTATTAATCCATGGTCAGCTTACCTTTCCCTGTAAGCCATATACATAGGCCAGAATTTCCGCCACCATCTGATACAGTTCCGGCGGTATCTGGTTTCCGATTTCCACATTAAAATATAACATTCGTGCTAATGGTTTATTTTCTACTATTTCAATCCGATTCTGCCTTGCCACATCTTTCATTCGTTCTGCCAAATAATCGGCTCCCTTGGCAATGACAATCGGTGCATCGGCCTTTTCTTTGTCATACTTCAGGGCAACTGCCAGATGAGTCGGGTTTGTAATGACCACATCTGCCTCCGGCAGTTCCTGCATCATACGACGTCTGGACGCCTCTTGCATTTTTCTTCGGATTTGCCCTTTAATCTGAGGATCTCCCTCCGTATTTTTATATTCATCCTTTACTTCCTGTTTTGTCATTTTCATGTCATTTTTGAACTTTCGTTTTTGATAAAACCAGTCCACCATCGCCAGTGCAAAAAACACTGCACAGATTTTAAAGGATATATTTAACACACTGTCAAAAATCAATCCCAGTCCGGACAACAAATCCACCTGATAAATATTGAGGATTAATCCCCACTCATCCCGGAGGGCAAGATATACCACATAAAATAAAATACCAATCTTCACAACAGCCTTTGCCAGGTCGAAAAGCTTGGACTTGGAAAAAAGCTTCTTAAATCCATTAATGGGATTTAACTTGGAAGGCTTTGGCTTAAGCGGTTTCAATGTCACCTTCCACTTAACCTGTACAACCGTGATGACAAAGGCTCCCAGTACAGCAAGCCCCATGATGGGAAGAATAATCAAGAACATCTCCCGCGCTCCATAAGTAAGAAGATTCATTACCCTGGATGATGTAACCTCCTCCGTCGCATAAACGGTAATATTATTATAATAAAAACGAAACACCTGAAAGAGACGGTCTGTCATATAACCGCCAAACACCTTCAGACAGCCAAATAAAATAAAAAGTAAAATTGCCGTATTCAAATCCTGACTTCTGGCTGTCTGTCCCTCTTCTCTCGCTTTTTGTAACTTTCTATGGGTGGCAGGCTCGGTTTTTTCCCCTCCCTGCCCCTCTTTGGCAAAAAACTGTAAATTATATTCTAAAACCACTGTAACCTCCATTCCGCATACAAGCTATGGGGTAAAGACACGGATTACCCGGGATACCACATCCTTCATCTCGGAAAAAACAAAATCCGCCACGGTGGGGAACGTCTGCACAAGCAAAATAAGCAAAAGAACACCAACCAACACTTCTATCTGTATACCGACGGAAAACATATTCATCTGCGGTGCCGCTTTTGTCATTACTCCAAGAATCACTTTAATCAGAAGCATACAGCAAAACACCGGCAGTACAATACGAAGAGCAATCAAAAAATAATTTGCCATAAAATCTATCATAATTGTATGCAGCCCATCTCTGAATACCGCCTGCCCGACATTAAAGTTGAGAAAGGAGTCAGTGATGGCCCGAATAATATAATAGTGCATATTGGTAACCACCAAAAGCAGCATCAAAAAATAATTATAAATATTTCCCGTTACAGAAATCTGAATATTTGTCGTCGGGTCAAACATGTTTGCCATGGACAGGCCCATCTGCATATCGATAATCTGTCCGGTAAAACTCACAATGTAAAAGCAGACATTGCACATGAACCCTAAAATAAGTCCGACGACCACCTCTTTTAATACTAATACGGAAAAACCCACTACACCGGTATAGGACAAGCTGACCACCGGCAACACCTGTATCATAACCACAGACAGCATAATGCTGATAGCCGCCTTCATCGGATGCGATATGGTACTATAATTAAAAAATGGTGCCGCCATAACAAAGGCGGATATCCGAACCAGCACCAGAAGGTAAAATTCCATGTTTTCAACGGTAAAACTCATCACTATCCTCCTACATAAACGGAGAAATTACGGCAAAGCTCTGTCAAAAGCTCCACACAGTTATTCATAATCCAGCTTCCGCACAGAAGAATCGTAATAAAAATTGCCAATAGTTTAGGCACAAAAGTCAAGGTCTGCTCCTGAATGGATGTAACCGTCTGAAAAATACTGATAATCAGACCGATTACAAGAGAGACAATCAGAAGTGGTGCTGCACATTTAAAAATACACCAGACCATATCGCGCGCAATATCCAGTACGTCTGCATCTGTCATTCAATCGCCTCCCGTCAATAAAATGTCTTTACCAACTGCTCAATTACCAGCCCCCAGCCATCTGCCAGTACAAACAATAAAATTTTAAACGGCATGGAAATCGTCGTCGGCGGCAGCATCATCATACCCATGGACATCAGTGTCGACGCCACTACCATATCAATTACAATAAATGGCAGATATATCAAAAAGCCAATAATAAATGCAGTTCTCAACTCGCTAATCATAAAGGCCGGTATCAGAACCGCAGTCGGTATATCACCCGGTTCAGCAATCTCAACATCCGCACTCTGATTTTGAATTTCCATAAATAAGCGGATATCCTTCCGGCTTGTCTGCTCAAACATAAAATTCCGAATCGGTTTTAACCCGGCGTTCAATGCATCCTCCTGAGACAGTTCCCCCTGTTCAAAGGGCTGTATACAGTCGGTGTTAACCTGAGTTATGACCGGGGTCATAATAAACAATGTCAGAAAAAGTGCCAATCCAACCAAAACCTGGTTCGGCGGCGTCGTCTGTGTGCCCAGAGCTGAACGCACAAAATGAAGCACCACAATAATTCTGGTAAATGATGTCACCATAATCAGAATAAACGGTGCTATAGACAAAACCGTCAATACAAGAACAATCTTCATGCTGGCAGACAGACTGCTACTTCCTGCATTGGTAGTAATATTAAATTCAAAATCCTCCGGTGTATCCGGATCTTGTGTCTCACCTGTTGTCGTTCCCTCTATATGGTCAACGTTAGCTTTGGAATCAACAGGCGCTGCATATACCTTTGCACTACAAAAAAAGGTTAATATACAGAATAGGAACAACAGAAATATATATCGTAACGAAACTTGACGTACTCTCTTCTGTGTCTTCATAAATACCAACCTTTTCTATTTTTCTTTGTCTTTTTTTATAATTTTGCCCAACATATCCTTAAAGGGTACTACGACCTGTTGCTGATTGTTGCCTCTTTCTGTAAAATCCAGTTGTTCTTCTTCCAAAGGTGCAAGAAATGTAATATTTTCTTTTGTCACACCAATGGAATAATACTTCGTCCCCAGTTTAATTATTTGGATATATTTATTGGGTGCAATTTTAAAGGTCTCAATCACCTTTATGTTAGCTGACTGCGCCTGTATCGCTCCTGTCTTCGCTATCCATTTTGTGGCATAGTAGGTAACAACCAGTACCAAAACAAAAACAATAACAACAGCAATCAGCTGTAAAACATTTGACAACATATTTAACCAATAGCCTTTTTAACCGCTTCTAATACACGGTCTGCCTGAAATGGTTTTACAATAAAATCCTTTGCACCAGATTGAATGGATTCAATAACCATCGCCTGCTGTCCCATGGCAGAACACATAATAACTGTTGCTGATGCATCGCTCTCTTTGATTTTTTTCAAAGCCTCTATTCCATCCATTTCCGGCATAGTGATGTCCATCATAACTAAATCCGGTTTGAGTTCGGCATACTTTTCAACTGCCTTCTGGCCATTCTCTGCTTCACCAGCTACTTCATAGCCATTTTTACTCAAAATGTCTTTAATCATCACCCTCATAAATGCTGCATCATCACAGATTAAAACACTTTTTGCCATTCTTCTTGTCCTCCATTAATTTTCTTTGATAATTTCGGTCACTCGGATTCCGAAACTTTCTTCAATTACAACAACCTCACCTTTAGCAACAAATTTTCCGTTTACCAGAACATCAATCGGTTCGCCCGCCAATTTGTCCAACTCAATAATGGTTCCCGGTGAGAAATCCAGTATTTCCTTAATAGATTTACTCGTCCGTCCCAATTCAACTGTAACTTCCAGCGGAACGTCCATAATCAAATCAATGTTCTCCGGTGCAATTCCGTCCAGACTCTGTACTGGCATGAAATTCTGGAATTGTGCCGGCTGAATATTAATATCCTGTGGTGGCATAGCATACATAGGCTGTGCTCCCATAGGTTGTTGCTGCATTCCCGCATTTGGCTGCGGCTGCGGTGCCGGAGCTGGGGCCGGCTGTGGTGCTGCCGGGGCCGGCTGTGGTGCCGGTTGTGGCGCCGCCGGTGCTGGTTCCGGTTCCTCTTCTTTTATGCCGGCAAACTGCTCATAAATATTACGGGCAAAGTCAAGAGGATACAACTGCATAATCTCACTATCTACTAAATCACCAATTTCCATTTTAAAAGACACCTGAGCAAGGGTCTGTCCCATTAAGCCATCTAATTCTTCGCCAAATTCCTCGGCAAAATCCACACGGGTAGCTGTTGGCGGACTGATATCCACCATTTCATTTATCATGGAAGACATGGAAGTCGCTACCGAACCCATCATCTGATTCATCGCTTCACAGATAGCGCTCAGATGAAGATCAGTAATCTCGGTATCTGTATTCGTTCCGTCTCCTCCCATCATTAAATCAGTAATAACCTTTACATCATCTTCCTGTAAAATGAGGACATTCTTTCCCGTCAAACCGGTTGTGTACGAAATATAAATAAACACACATGGTCTCTTTTGTTTTTCAGCCAGGTCCTCAATCGTCGTAAAGGAAACACTTGGGGTCGTAATATCTACCCGGTTATTGACAAGTACGGACAGAGTCGTAGCTGCTGTTCCCATACTGATATTCGCAATTTCACCTAATGCGTCACTTTCTTTTGGAGTCAGCATTTCGGAATCCGAACCTTCGGCAGATGGTGCTGCGGCATTCGCATCGTCCGAACCGGCTTCCGCATCCATGCCACCTAACAACGCATTAATTTCGTCTTGCGATAACATTCCGTCCATTGCATTACTCCTCTCTGTAAATTGATTTTATTTTTACTGCATAAGAGTCCTCAAAGGCTCCCGGTATAGCAGAAAATTTCTTAATATTACCTACATAAACATCCAGTTCATCTTCAAGCCTTGTATTTACCTTAATAATATCCCCTGGCTGCAGATGAATAAAGTCATTGACCGATATAGCACTTCGTCCCATAATCGCACGAACCGGAATCTTGGCTTTTTGCAGGACGTCTTCCAGTACTTCTCTGTACACTCCGTCATCCTTGACCTGATTAGTGGAATACCAGTACTTCGTATTTACCTTGTCGATAACCGGTTCTAACACCGCATACGGAATACAGACATTCATCAGACCCTCGACATTGCCAATTTTTATGTTCATGGTTATAATAGAAGTCATTTCATTCGGTGTGACAAACTGGGCAAACTGGGAATTCGTCTCAATTCGCTCAAGCATCGGCTCCAACTGCTGAACACCCTGCCACGGTTCTACTAAAAGATTGGTACACACTACCATGATTCTCTCGATAATTGTCAGCTCAATCTCTGTAAACTCCCGGCTTTTTTCAAGAGGCTGTCCATCGCCTCCCAGCATTCGGTCCACAATCGCATATCCCAGTCCCGTTGCCAGTTCCATAATAATATTTCCTTCCAGAGGAGCAAAATTTACAACCCCTAAGAGCACCGGATTTGATAAGGAGTTGGAAAACTCCTGATAGGTGGCTGCCTCGGAATGCATAACCGCCACCTGCACGTTTTTTCTCAAATATACCGGCAGGTTTGTAGACAATAACCTGGCATAATGCTCAAAGATAAAAACCAAGGTACGTAAATGCTCTTTTGAGAATTTAGAAGGTCTGGCAAAATCATATTCTTTGACCTGCCTATCTTCTGCCGCATCATTCTCATCCGGATTAAATTCTCCACTGTTTAACGCAGACAGTAGGTTATCAATCTCGTTTTGCGACAAGACATCACTCATAAAATTCTCACCTCGCTACTCTCCTTCGTTTCCCGTCATTCAATAGTGCCTTATACTATCATATCACATTTGGAACATAACATAAAGCATTTTTTTAATAAATTCTTTATAAAAATTTTCCAGTTAAGCAGTGAGGAAGCCAGGAAGCGATATTTCTACAATACTTTTTGTGTTATATCTTTCCTGAATTTTCTTGATCGCCTCTGCCTTAACCTGAGCCTCATTAATATTGGAATAGGTATAACTTCCGATGGTTTCCGATACAATGTCCTCGATATAAACACTGGCATTCTGCACAGATTCATAAACACTTTCGTAATCATCTGCCTTTGTGTTAAAGGATATTACAATGCCATCTAAAATCGCATAATGGGACTCATTTCCCTCTTTCAGAAGATTAATCTTCACTGAGGTATCATATTCAATCGGATAAGTTACCAAATCCGCAATGGTATAGTCCTGTCCCTTATCTGCCTCATCCTCAATCTCTAAATCAATGACCGAAGCCACTTTATCCACCAGATTACTTGTCTTGTTCATGGCGGGCATTACAGAAAATACTAAAACTGCTGAAAGTATCAGATTAATTAATGTCGACGCCATAATAACAATGGTCAGAATATTTTTTTTCATGAAATGTTATCCCCCTTATTTGTCGGTATATATTTTTAATTCGACACGACGGTTCTGCGCCCGTCCTGTTTTTGTGTCATTATCTCCCACCGGATCGTATTTACTGCGTCCGGTAGCCTCCAACGTCTTCGGTGTCAATCCCTTTTTCGAAACCAGATAATCAAATACGTTGGTCGCTCTTGCCGTAGAGAGCCACATATTATTTTTATACTGGCCTCCGGATATTGGCACATTATCCGTATGTCCTTCAATCTTAATCATATGGGCATCATATTTCTGCAGTATATCCCCTACCCGGCTTAATAGCGGCAGAGCAGATTTTTTTATGTCTGCCTCACCGGAATCAAACAATATGGCACCATTCAGAGAAATCTGGACATACTGGAAATTTTTATCTTGCTTTACCTGAATCTGGTCCTCGACATTTTTATTTCGCGCCTCGTCCATTACCTCGCCATATAACTCTTGGGTACGTTGTTTCTGATCCTTTTCTATCGCTTGTTTCGCATCTTCAAGGGATGTCTGTGACGTATTATTCTGCCCGCTTTGGGAAGGATCGTTCGTGATGGAGGAATCCACGTTCTCACCGGTATTTTCAAACTCATTAAAATATTCTGAGATGGAAACGAGCTGATCCGTGCCGCTTGATACAAAGGCACCATCACTTATCGCATCTCCTCCTTTGTCAAAGATGTTAATACTCTCCGTCATGGAGGTTACCAGCTGCTCATATTTATCGGCATCGACTGTCGACATGGAAAAAAGCAAGACAAAGAAACACAATAACAGGTTCATCAGGTCGGCAAAGGTATTAATCCATCCGCCGGTATCCGCCTTTTCTTCTGCCTGTTTTTTTCGAGCCATTAACCCTCACCACCTTGCTCCGTATTTCCACCGCCCAGTACTTCATCACGTACACTTGGGGCAAGGAAAGATTTCAGCTTTTCTTCAATTACTCTAGGGTTCTCTCCTGCCTGTATGGATAATATTCCCTCACAGACAACTTCTTTCATCCGGATTTCCAGTTTGTTCTTTGCCCGCAGCTTCGTAGCAATCGGGATACAAAGCCAGTTGGCTATCAATGAACCATACAGAGTCGTAATCAACGCCACCGCCATGTTCGGTCCGATGGAACTCGGATCATCTAACAGTTTTAACATGTTAATCAGACCAATCAGGGTACCAATCATACCCCAGGCAGGACCCATGCCGGCCAGGCTTTCCCAGAAGCCGATGACCTTACCGTGGCGGTCCTCAATACAGTTTAGCTCTGTTTCCAAAATACTGGAAACCAGTTCCTGATCGGTACCATCTACAATCAGCATAATTCCTTTTTTTAAAAAATCATCATCAATTTCCCCGGCTGCTTCTTCTAACTGCAGAAGTCCTTCTTTTCTGGCAACATTTGCCAAGTCGATAATTTTATGTATCGTATCGCCTTCATTGCTGGAAGAAGTCTTTATCGTCAGCAGAAAAGATTTCAATGATTTCACAAAATCTCCAATACTGTCTGACATCGTCATCATACACATCAAACATCCGATGAATACGATAAGGAAAGACGGCATATCCCAGAAGTTCCCCAGTGCGGCAACTCCCTGATCACCAGATACAATACCATACACGACGGCTGCAGCACAGCCAAAGATACCAATTAAAGTTGCTAAATCCAAATTTACACCACCTTATATATTACAAAATATTTCTTTCTTAAACAATTTTACTAAATTTTTCACTTCTTGTCTACTTTCTTTTACAATTATTTTTTTTCCGGTTGTTAAAGTGATGACTGTGTCGGGTGTTTCCTCCACTGTTTCAATCAAATCGTTGTTCACACTAATGACGGAACCATTCATCCTCGTTACATCAATCATATGCCTCCTCCTTTTAAAAAACGCCAGAACTCCCACCGGTATTTCTACTGCGATGGGAGTTCCACGTTATTTCATTTTCTTTTTATTACTTATCGTTTCAGGTTAACCAGTTCCTCCAACATTGAATCAGATGTTGTAATGACACGGGAATTCGCCTGGAACGCACGCTGCGTCGTAATCATGTTGACGAATTCTGTAGCAAGGTCAACATCGGACATTTCCAATGCACCGATGGAGAATTTTCCTACCTCACTGATATCAATACCGATACCGTCAAAATCACCGGAGTTCATTGTTGCCGCATACATACTGTCTCCTACTGCCTCAAGACCGGAAGGATTTGCAAAGGTTGCTACCGCAATCTGTCCTAACAGCTTCTTCTCCCCGTTACTGTACACACCGTAGATTTTACCATCAGTCTGGATAGAAAAGCCCTGCAGGTTTCCCGCTTCATTACCGGCACCATTATGATTTAACTTGTCGCCTCGCACCGGTTGAACACTGGAATTTCCGTCAGTAGCATACATGGTCAAATTGGAGAAGTCAATATCGAGACCACTTAATGGGAAAGAATTATCTGTCGATGAGCCATCATTTAATAACAGGTTCAATTTCTGTCCGTCCTCACTGGAAACGGAAGTAAAGGCACCGGTAGAACCGTTAAAGGTAAGGGTCGGCCAGTTTGCATCATCGAAGATAATCTCGCCGTCCGCATCAACATTATAGCTAAGATCTTCACCACCAAAATTAATTGTCTGCTCCGTGGACTCATAAATCGGATTACCATTGTCATCCGTTGTTTCCTTCTTCAGAATAGACTTTCCATCCGGTCCAAGAACATCCACTACTTTCACAGTATAAACAGAGTCTGTTTCATCAGAAGCTTTCATAATACTGAGCTTTGCCTGATAGGAATTACCAAGGTTATCAAAAAAGTTTACAGAAGTAATATATCCGCTTCCGTCCTCACTGTAGGCCACTAACGGGTCCTCTCTGTCGATATTTCCACTCATGGTTGCCTGAGTAGTAGCTGTCGGGTTAGAATAAGCATTTTCACCGCCCATCAGATTCAGCGGTCTTGCTATATCCTTGCGGACATCACCATTTTCATCTACCGACCATCCAAGAACGGTAGCTCCGTTTGTCATACAGTACAGGGTACCGTTGGCATCAATATCCAGAAGTCCGGATTTGGTAAAGTAGGTGTTTCCATTGCTTTGCACTATTAAAAAGGCATCGCCGTTAATCATAATATCCATTCCACGGTCAGTACGCTGGGTGGCTCCTGTTCCGCTCAAATCCACGTTGATGGATGACAGGTTTGCACCAAGACCAATCTGTATCGCATTTGTTCCGGCTGCACCGGTTGCCGTATTCGGACCGGAAGCACTCTGGGTCGTCTGATAGAATACATCCGTAAAATTGGCAGAACCCGCACGGAAACCAATGGTACTTACGTTGGAAATATTGTTACCGATAACGTCCATCTTTGTCTGGTGGACTTTTAATCCGGAAATTCCGGAATACAATGATCTCATCATAATGAATCACCCTCCAATAATCATTTTTCTGCACTTTATCTGTCAGTCAAAAGTGCTCATGCTTCCTGTTAAGGGCCAGTATGTTATTGTTTTTAGTTAATTAATAATCGCTCCATCGATATTAGTAAAAACTGCCTGCTCCGTATCGTTCACGGCTGTGATGACCGTATTGTTTCTGACATTTACAATAAAAGCCATATTGTCAACCATAACAAGAGATTCTCTCATTCCCTTTTCCCTTGCCATATCTGCCGCATTCTGCAAGCGATCCTTTTGTTCCTGTGACATATCAATATTTCTTGTCTCCAGCCGCTTGGATGCGTGCTTTGAAAATTTGACCTGATTGGTTTTATTGGTCAGAATATCTCCAAAGGTCGGTGCAGTTTTTTTCGCTTCCCTGCTGTCGTCTCTGACAGGCTGTCCTGTTGTCAGCTGACTCCGGATGCGCTCAATGGATGCATAATTTCTATTTTCTACATTCATATCGCTAACCTCCTGTCACGCTTCTCCTTCCACTTCTCCTGTCTCTCCGTTTTCCTCTGTGTCATCATCCGGGATTACCTCATCCGGATTCACTGCCTCTGAATTTTCCGGATCCTCAGCATCTGGTTCTTCCGGCTCCTCAGTCGCTGGATTGTCATTTTTAATATTCAGTACTACCTTATCTGTGATTGTAGTTGAGAATGGGTCATCAAAGTAGAATCCAACATAGTAGCTTCCGGTTCCCAGTTTGTTTAATATCTCCGGTGAGATTGTCAGCACACCATCACTGTAGGAAAGATAATCCTTATCAATGATCTGTCCGTTAATCACAACAGCCACGCTGCTTGCCTCGTATCCGTTTTTACCCAGATTAATTCTTACTTTTACCGGTCTTGAGTTCTCAGCATCATAGTCCAGTGTCTGCTGTTCAATGGATGGCAGATACGCCTGTACTGCATAATAGGTATCCATTACCATAACCAGATCATCCATGGAGTAGGATTTTCCATTGATGGATAAATAAGCTTCTCCATTTCGGATTTCCACAAAATCTACCGTTCCCTGAACCTCTGTCACTCTTCCAGCGGAATCTATTTCCTGAACAATTACCTCTTTTCCTACCATACTATAGGCGGATGAATTGGCAAATGCGGAATTCAGATTTGACATCTGCTCCAAAGAGGAGAACTGAGCCAGCTGTGAAATAAATTCGGTATCACTCTGCGGATTTAACGGATCCTGATTCTGAAGCTGAGTAACTAAAAGTTTCAAAAACTCTTCCTTACCAAGTTCACTGGAACCTCTTGTCTTGCTGCCTGTCGTTGCCGCATCCCGGTCTGCCCAGGTCAGTTCGTCCAGTGCTGTTGTAAGATTGCTGCTATTTACTCCTGCCATATTTTCTCCTTTCTCGCTATCTAAGCGTTTTATGCGGTATAGTCTACCACACTGTCTTCATCTCTTCTTGCTGCTTCTGTTGCGCCGGTTACTTCTTCTTTGCCCTCTTCCAGTCCGGCTTCCTCACGGAATCTGCGGTCTTTTGATTTACCTTCTGACTGTTCCTGAGATTTTTGTCCACTCTGGCTGTCCAGTCCGAACTCGGAAACGGTAACCTCCACCGCTTCTACTTTCAGACCCTGTTCCTCAAAAGTCTGCTTTAAGGTAATCATCTGGCTCTCCAATGCTTCCTTTGCTGCCTGATTCTCAACCACAAGCATTGCTGTCGCCATTCCATTCGCCTGTGAGGACACCTGAAGGTTTACTTTTCCCAGACTCGCCGGATGTAACTGTAATTCCATACTAGTGGTTTCCGGCATAACCCGGACCTTTACCTGATGGATTACCTGCTCCACAATCTCCGTCATCGTACGACTGGCGGAAACGGAAGTTTCTGCTTCCGGCTTAAATGCCTCTGCCAGACGCTCGGTAAAGAGACTTGCTCCGGTCTTTGCGGCATTGCCTGTTATGTCTTCCTCAAAAGTCTGAGACAAGGATGTCTGACCAGCAGCTGTACCACTGTCTGAATGCTCGCCCTGGGTTCCATCTTCCATCTGACTTTCCACAAGAACCTGAAATGTTTCTTCCGGATTTTGTCCGGTCATTTCCATGCCTTCCTGATAACCTGCCTCCGTTACGTCATCTGCATTCTGTGTTGCCAGTTCTGCCACATTTGGCTGTCCCTGCAGATTCGCCTGTCCGGCAAAGTTCTCCAGTGAGAATTCCTGACCTTCTTCTGGAATCGTCGAATACATCAACGGCTTAAGAGCATCTCCGATAATATCTGTCGCTTTGTCAAGCACCATAGTCAGCTCTTTACCCAGAACACTGTTTGTTAAAAATGCTGCCTTGTCTGTAATACCATGAACATCCATAAGCAGATTCTGCAAGGTATTTACTGCCACCGGCCACATTGTGTTATCGGCAAAATTAAACTGAAGTACCAAAAGTCCGAGGTCAATTCCTGACTGGTTCAGAATATCCTGCAACTCTTCCTTTGACAATCCCAGAACCTCCTGCAGCATCTGTCGCAGTTGTCTGGATGCCTCAGCGAAGTCAACCATGTTGGCAAAAGATTCTTCCGGCTCTGATTTTTTGGCCGGTGCAGGAACACTTTTTGAAACAGTAGTCTTTTCTGCTCTTACATCCAATGCATTTTCCAGCTTTTTGCCCTCTTTCTTAAATGAGTGCTGTCCCATGCCGGATGCGTGGTCTGACATAAAACTGTCAAAGGTCGTACCACTTACTTTCGTGCTCTTGCCCGATGTCTTTTCCGACAAACTTGAAGCAACAAGGGAAATCCCCTGTGTTCGCATCTTCTTCCCTCCTTTCTTCTTATAAATTTTCTACAAGGATTATATCGGCTAAATTACACCTTCCCTTAATAGCAAAAACGATAATTTATCCATTACGGACTTTTCATTGAAGTCATTTTCGTCGTTACCTGAGCTGCTGTCGTAGGCGTCATACTTGCCAAAATCAAAGCACTTTTAGACGTCTGCATAGAATCTAAAATACGGGCCACCAGATTCAGGTCATTATTCATTTCTTCCAGAATCGCCGCCGCATTTGCCGGCTCCATTTTGGCATAGGTATCTGCCTGATCTTTAATTTCCTGAGAATACTCATACTGGCGGCATACCTTTGCGTAAATTTCCTCGGCATTATCCGGTTCAATTTCTTCATAGTATTTTTTGTACTCTTCTAACTCCGGCGCCTTATCGTTAAATACGACATTATTGTCAAAATCCTTAACCCTCTGGGCAAACCTTTTCTGGTTATCTTCAAATTGTTTCAATCGTCTGACTTCTGCCCTCAGTTCCTCGATTTCACTGCTATTGGCATTGTTTGAGCTGCTTGTGTCCGCCAGGCGGCTCTCTAACTCTTTGATTCTGGCATTGGCCGCTGTCAGATTATCATATTCACCGGAGAATCCATCCTCATTTTCCCCCTCCGGAAGAATCCAGTTAAGCACCGGTACATCCTTTAACACCGGATAGAGAACATCGCTTCCAAAGTTTCCTACATTCAACTTTATCAGCACTCCGAAAATCCCCAGCCAGATGAGCACAATCACAAGCACAATCAAAATTGTCACAATTTTGCTGCCGGCACCTTCTTCGTGTGCCTCTAATTCCGGATTGTCGTTTTTCTTATCTTTCTTTGCCATATCCATTCCTCACTTCCGCGGTCTCATGCCGCTGTTATCTGGTGCCACTGCCAAAGCGGTAACTTACCAGTTCATCAACTTCCTTTTGTTCCCTGACATTTTCCTCTGCCAGAAATTTTTCAAAAGCCTTTTCCCGCAATTTTTCAAAGGTCTTTTTTTCTTTTCTTGCTTCATTCAGACGTTGTCTTGCAATTTCCAGTTCCTGCTCTCTCTGAATCACAACCTCTTTTTGTTCGGCGACGTACCCTTTGAGAATTTCCACCTCATTTTTCCTGCGGCGGATTTCCACAATATTGAGAGCTTCTGATATTTCTCCCCGAAGCTTATGTTCCGCCTCCTGACGCCGCAGCACCAGTCTGTCGTATTCTGCCTGAGCCTCTAACAGCCGCATATTCGCCTGACTATAATTATTTTTTTCCTGTTCCTCCAGTTTTTCTTTTATGTTCAGGAGGCTTTGCATGGAAAATATAAATTTCGCCATTATTCATCCCCGTCCTCTGTCTCTACACCAGAGCCAAAAATATCTTCCATTTTACCTACAATGTCATCAAAGATAAATTTTTCCTGTGTTCCCTGTTGTAAAAACTCATTTACCGACCGAATTTTTTGAATCGCAAAGTCAATATCCGGATTGGAACCTGTCTTATAGGCACCAATATTAATCAAATCCTCTGCTTCTCTATATGTAGCAAGTACCGCTTTCATCCGACCTGCCAGATCCTTATGTTCATCTGTGGCAATGGAACTCATAACACGGGAAATACTCTGAAGCACATCGATGGCGGGATAATGATTTTTCTGTGCCATGCTACGGGACAGTACAATATGACCGTCCAGAATACCTCTGGCAGTATCCGCAATAGGTTCATTGAAATCATCACCATCCACTAACACCGCATACAAACCGGTGATGGAGCCTTTGTCAGAATTCCCCGCCCGCTCTAACAGCTTTGGCATCTCCGAATATACACTGGGCGGATATCCTCTGGACACCGGCGGTTCTCCTGACGCCAGTCCGATTTCTCTCTGGGCCATGGAAAAACGGGTCAGATTGTCCATCATTAAAAGTACATCCTTTCCCTGGTCTCTGAAATATTCCGCCACGGCGGTAGCTGTTTTCGCCGCCTTGTTTCGAATGAGGGCCGGTTTATCGGAGGTTGCCACTACGACAACCGAGCGCTTCATACCCTCTTCTCCCAAATCTCTCTCTATAAATTCCCTGACCTCTCTGCCACGCTCGCCGATCAGGGCAATCACATTAATATCTGCCTTTGTATTTCTGGCAAACATTCCCATCAGTGTACTTTTTCCCACACCACTTCCGGCAAAAATGCCGATACGCTGTCCTTTTCCCACCGTAATCAGACCATCCACTGCCTTTACTCCCAAGGGCAGCACATCATCGATGATTTTTCTGCTCAAAGGATCCGGCGGCGTTGCTTCCACCGAATAGCGTGCTGACTGCTCCGCCAGTTTCCCAGTGGTCATCGGTTGTCCCACGCCATCCAGCGTACAACCCAGTAAATCATCGCTGACTGCCACCTGTAACGGAGCACCTGTATTTTCCACCCAGCTGCCAAGTCCTACCCCTTCCACATCATCATAAGGCATCAAAAGAACCCTGTCATCACGAAAGCCCACCACTTCCGCTTTTACGGGTTCATTTTTTGTACTTGATTTAATCAGACACAAATCATTGAGTTTTGCGTTTGGTCCGATGGATTCAATCGTCAGACCTACCACCTTGGAAACTTTTCCTAGCTGGCTGGCAAAATTCTTTTCTGTCAGTGCCTCATATTTTTCAAAATTAATAGGAACCATGTAACCAATCCTTCAAAGTTATTGCGCAATCATACGAAGCGTATTGACAAGATTATCTAACTGAGTACGGAATCCGCAGTCCACCATCTGTGTGTCGGTTTCAATAATGCAGTCATCCTTTTCCAGACTTTTTTCTTCCTGCACCTCTATCATTGCCGTTATTCCTGCCTTATTGCGGATTTCTTCTTTGTGTCCCTCTACCAATAACACATCCTCCGAAGAAACGCGGATTGTATAGGAGTTAGCAGGCGTCATATCGGCAATACCACTGCGAATCAGATGTAAGAGGACATCCTTATTATCGGAAATCAATACTCCCGTTATTTTCTGAATCAGGGAACAAAGCACTTCTACATAATGCCCTTCTACCCCTGCGATCAAATTCTCATATTCCTGTTTTTGATTTGCCTTCTCGTCTTCCAGTTCCTGACGAATGGCTGACAATTCTTCCTCTGCCTTAGCAATCCCTTCCGCTTTTCCATCTTCTATGCCTTCCTCATGAGCCTTCTGTCGTATCTGCTCTACCTGATTCTCGGCTTCTGTCAATAAGGCCGCTGCCTGCTTCTTCGCCTCGGATATAATTTTTTCTGCCTCCTGCTTTGCTTCCTCCTGCTTTTCCGAAAGCATTTCATCAAAATTCATGACCGGCACACCGGGAGAAAATTCACTGCCGGAGGTCGCTTCCTCGGCGGCACTCGCCACCGCTTCCTGTTCGACCTCTTCCACTGAGCGGATTTTTACCCGGGAACTTTTTTGCAAAGGCACAAAGTCTTCTTCCTTTTTTTCGTAATCTACGATAAACTTGTCTTTTCCCTGCATATTTACAAAGGGATATTTAATCAAATTAGACAATAATCTCGTCACCTCCGCCACGAGAAATAACAATTTCCGCAGAATCCTCCAGTTTTCGTATTACATTTACAATCTTCTGCTGTGCCTCTTCTACATCTTTCAGACGGACAGGACCCATGTATTCCATATCCTCTTTAATCATATCAGCAAGACGGGAGGACATATTGTTGAAGATAACATTCTGTACTTCCTCGTTGGCATTTTTCAGCGCCACTGCCAGCTCGCTGTGTTCCACTTCACGAAGTACACGCTGAATGGAACGGTCATCCAGCATAAGAATATCTTCGAATACAAACATTTTCTTGCGAATCTCGTCGGCAAGTTCCGGTTCCTCGATTTCCAGATTTTCCATAATGTGCTTCTCTGTTCCACGGTCGACAGTATTCAATACTTCAACTACAGAGTCCACACCACCGACAATGGTGTAATCCTGACTTACTAAGGAGGCAAGTTTCTGCTCCAGAATATTTTCCACTTCTTTAATGACATCCGGTGACGTACGATCCATCATGGCAATACGTTTCGCCACGTCAGTCTGTTTATCCGGTGTCAGGGAAGAAATAATTCCCGCCGCCTGCGCCGGAGACAGATAGGACAAAATAAGCGCTATCGTCTGCGGATGCTCATCCTGAATAAAGTTAAGAATCTGAGAAGGCTCTGTCTTTCGAATAAATTCAAAAGGCCGAACCTGCAGGGATGCCGTCAGCTTACCGAGCACCTCCTGTGCCTTATCCGCTCCCAGTGCCTTTTGTAACAGGTCTTTCGCATAGCCGATACCACCCTCTGCGATATACTGCTGTGCCAGACATACCTGGTAAAACTCATCCAACACTGCTTCCTTCTGAGCCGGTGAAACACTTCTTGTGCCGGCAATCTCCAGTGTCAGCTGTTCAATTTCATCCTCTTTTAAATGTTTAAAAATAGTGGACGCCTTTTCCGGCCCCAGTGTAATAAGCAGGGTTGCTGCTTTCTGAAGTCCATCCAGTTCTGCCACACTTCCATTACTATTTCCTGCCATTTACACACCTCCCCATTCTTCGTTAATCCAGTTGCGCAAAAGCAGTGCTACAGCTTCCGGATTCTCGTCTACAAACTTCTCTATCATAGTCCTTGTTTCGGATTTTTCACCCAGTTCAATTTCACCCAGATTCTTATCCTCCTCCTGGGTAGTCGCAAGCAAATCTTCCACGGAAAGCTCCGGCTCTAACTCCGTTACCTCTACCGGAGAGGTACCGCGGATAATAACAAATATAAGCAATCCGGCGATCAGTATCGTCAGAAGAATCATCAGATAATTGGATACATTGTCACCAAAGGAGCTTCCTGTACTTGCCTCATAAACCGGCTTTTGCTGTGCCTGTATGGCAATATTATTTGTAGCAATACCGGTAGCTGCGGCCACCAACTGCACAATCTCTTCCGGCACCTCTAATGTCGTTGCCGCACTGTTCTGATCCACATATTCCTCAAAACTCACATCGTCTAATAATCCCTGCGCCTCCAGAGCATCCTCTGTCACAACGTTGTACTGGGTCAGCACAACGGCAATAGAAGATTCCTCCGGCAGGACAGCTCCTACCTCATGCTCAATATTTTGAACCGTTTCATTTGGAAGATAGTCATATTTATCCAGAATCGTTTCAGTATTACTGCTGCCGCCGCTCAGAATATCATAATCCGTCACATCTCCGTTGGTGTCGGTTCCCGGAATTCCTCCGCTGCCGGACTGTCCGGTAGATTTGTAGTTATAGGAATGGGAGTAAAGACCCTGGTCCTGTCCTTCATTGGCGGTATAGGTTTTTACTAACTCCGTTATCTTATCCATATTAAACATAATATGGGAACTTCCAATCTGTACATCGTCATACCCTGCCTTTAACAGCATATCGCTGACATTCTGGGTAAAAGTATTACGAAGCTTCGTCACATATTCTGTACTACTGGATACGGCACCACCCAGCGTATTGTCGTCCTTCTGTCCGTAGAGAAGAGTCCCTGTCGTATCCGTTATAATAATATTATCTGTCGTCGGATTTCCCACGGCATTTGCCAGATAATAAGCAATTCCCGTCGCTGTCTCCGCCGCCATCTCATAGCCCTGACGCAGTTTAAAGGCTACACTGACGCCGGTTTCCTTTTTCTCCGCCCATATGGTTCCGTCATCCTGTGGGCGGTTTAAGTAAACCGTGGCATCCTCAACCCCGTCAAAATTCATCAGGCCGGTACGGATAGAGGACTGCAGGGCCAGAGTCGCCTTTGTACTCTTTTCCGCAGAGGAAGTCGTCATATCGTTATCCAGCGCATCCTCCCAGCTCATACCATCATTTGTAATTTTATTTTCGCCCATTAAAAGGACAGCATCGGAATACTGGGATTGCTCCACACGAAAACTCGTATTTCCGTTGCTGTCGGAATCTCTTTCGTAATCCACCCCGGCGGCATCCATAGCTGCGGCAAATTTACTCGCCGTATCGCCACTGAGGGTAACCAGATTTGTATAAACTGGACGCGTCAGAAAATAGCCCAATAAAACCAACGCAAAAAAGATTGCCAGTGCAACACAGACAATAATGGTCTTTTGCTTGGTTGTATATCTGTTCCAAAACTCAAGAATTCTATCTTTAATGGCTATCAGTTGATCCATCATACGTTTCTCGCTCCCCAAAGCTATTTATTAGTAAGCTACCCAATCAGAACTGCATATTCATCAGCGTGCGGTAAGCCTCTACGGCCGTGTTCTTCACCGCCACTGTATATTGCAGCGAAACATTGGCCTTTTGCTGGGCAATTAACAGGTCATGGAGACTGTCTGACTGTCCCATGGCATATTTAATTTCCTCTTCTTCCGCTTTGTTTGAATATTCCTCGGTCTGATTCACAAGATTCATGGCAGAGCTAAGCAGACTGTCAAAACTCGTTTCCTCTGTCTGCCCTGTCATATCGGCAAGGGGATTTACTGTCTGATAACGGCTGACATCTTCCAGCCGGTTAATTGCTGATATATTCATAATGTTCATGATGTCCTTCCTTTCTATTATGACTCACCGATATTCAATGCCTTCAACGCCATTCCCTTTGTGGAATTGAGCACCGTAACATTTGCCTCAAAGGCACGGGTGGCATCTATCATATTCGTCATTTCCGTCACTGTATTTACATTCGGATAGATGACATAACCGTCTTCATCGGCATCCGGATGGGATGGATCATATACCATATTTCCCACTGTGTTATCCTCTACAATCTGGGAAACCTTTACACCTTTTCCAATGTGTCCGTTTGCCATGCCAAGAGTCTCACTAAAGGTAGGATAACTCTTCTCCTGAAAAACCACTGTTTTTCTCCGGTATACATTTCCTTTTCCATCTCTTGTCGTATTTACATTGGCAATGTTTTCTGAAATCGTATCCATTCTGAGCTGTTGTGCCGTCATTCCGGTAGCACTTACATCCATAGCTCCAAATACTGACATACTAATCCCTTCCTTTCCTGTTTTGTCTGTTTCTATTTATCCCCCCGTAATTATGATGTACGGAGTGCTGATTGTAATCTGGTAAATTCATTTTTAATGGAATTCATCAACGTGTAATATGTAATCTGGTTTTTCGCCAGTTCCACATTTTCCGTACTGATATCTACATTGTTGCCATCCATACGATAGCTTAAATTTACTTGCTCGGTATAGGTCGTTGCATTCAGCGTACTCAAATCCAGCGTCGCCACCCTTTCATCTAATGAGTCGGTACCGGCAACCGCACCTTGCAGATAGGTTTCAAACTGTACATCTTTTCTCTTGTAATTCGGCGTGTCGGCATTGGCAATGTTGTTAGCAAGAACATCATTTCTCAGCCAGCTGGCATCCGCCGCCTTATCCAATACATTGATGTAATTGTAAGCATTTGACAGTATCATTTACACAACCCCTTTCTTGTCGAGAAAAACGCAAACGGTATTATGACTTAGTTCACAATTCCTTTTGCGTTTAAGAATTCCATTTCTCTCTGTAGTAACTATCGAACTCTGTATACACAATATCATTTAACACTTTAATGTGCGTCCCTTTCATACCGGAGGACCTTGTTTTAATCAGCCCCGCACTCTCCAATTTTCGGAGTGCATTGACAATTACTGTCCTTGTAATTCCAATCCGGCTGGCAAGCTTGCTCGTCACAAGCATTCCATCCTTACCCCCTAACTCATGGATGACAGAGGCAACCGCCCTTTGTTCCAACGGAGTCAGAGCCGTAAGCGCCGAAGAAAAATTCTTCTTCTTATTCTCTTCCATGTCTGACTCTTCCTGAACGGACCGCATCATTTCCAACCCCACTACAGTTGTACTATATTCACTTAAAATAATGTCTTCAACACAAAAGGCTTCCTGCCTTCTGTATAGAAAGAGCGTTCCCAGACGTTCTCCGCCAATACTGATAGGCGTAATCAGAGCTTCAAAGCCTATCACTTCCTCTTTGGGGAATCCTAATATTTCCAGATTGACATTTTCCTTTGTGGATAATACATTGAGAAGTCTTTCATTCAGCTTCGTCTCAATGTAACTCCCCTGATGATATGGAAAGCGGCTAATCGTCTCTTCGTCATCGGCAACATAGGTTCCCAGCATCTTTCCTTTACTGCTAATGACAAATGCACTGGCATGTAGTATCTGCCCCAGCACAGAACAAATGTCAGCAAATGCTACTTTGGAAGAATGCCTATCATTAAGGAGACGGTTGATTTTACGAGTTTTGTCAAGCAACTCAATACTCATCAGTTCCTCCTTATCTCCACCTACAAAATGATTTTACCATAAACCGCAATAAATGACAAGCACTAACTCTTTGGTTTTTCAGTAAGATATCCGCAAATGGGATCTGCACAGACAAGTTTACTGCCTTTTTCCAGTAACATATCGCCACATTTTGGGCATTTTTTGGCAGATGGCCTCTGCCATGTCATCACATCACACTCCGGATTATTTTCACAGCCATAGTAGCGTCTGCCCTTCTGGGTTTTCTTGATGACAATTTCACCGCCGCATTTCGGGCATGTTACTCCAATCTTTTCATAATACGGTTTTGTGTTACGGCATTCCGGAAATCCGGGACACGCCAAAAATTTTCCGTGAGGACCGTACTTGATTACCATATTTCGCCCACACAAATCGCAGACAACATCCGTGACCTCATCTTCAATTTCTATTTTTTCCAGCGCCTCTCCCGCCTGGCTCACCGCCTTCTCTAAATCCGGATAAAAGTTTCCGATTACCGTTTTCCACTCTACAGTTCCCTCTGCCACACTGTCCAATAGTGCCTCCATGGTAGCTGTAAAATTAACGTCCACAATGCTTGGAAAGGCATTTACCATAATAGTATTTACAATATCTCCCAGTTCAGAAAGATACAAATTTTTCTGCTCCTTTGCCACATAACGGCGGGAAATCAGGGTAGAAATAGTCGGCGCATAGGTACTAGGACGCCCAATTCCCAAATCTTCCAGTGCCTTTACTAAAGAGGCCTCTGTATAATGTGCCGGTGGCTGCGTAAAATGCTGTTCCTTTTTAAATTCTCCCAATTTCAGCTTGGAATCGTCTTTTAACCGGGACAGGACAGCATTAGCCTCTTCTTTATCCTCATCGTTTTGATAAACGGACATAAAGCCCGGAAAGACAAGCTTGGAACCGGCACTGGTAAAACAGTGGCCCTTTCCTTCTATTTTCACCGATAATGTTTCATATTTTGCCGAGTGCATCCGGCTTGCCACAAACCGCTTCCATATAAGCTGATACAGCCGGAACTGGTCTCTGCTCAAAGATTCTTTCACCCTGGCCGGTGGCAGATCCACATAGGTCGGTCGTATGGCCTCATGGGCATCCTGGATTTTTTTTCCGGATTTTGGGGCAATTCCCTGTTCGATGATATTTTCACTTCCATAAGTCTCTGCCACAAAGGCCTTACACTCTGCGTCCGCTTCCTCGGAAATCCGGGTGGAATCCGTACGAAGGTAAGTAATCAGACCGATGGTGCCATGTCCTTTTACCGGAACACCCTCATATAGCTGCTGGGCAAGCTGCATCGTTTTTCTCGTAGCAAAATTTAAATGCTTGGCACATTCCTGCTGCAATGTTGAGGTAGTAAAGGGAAGGGGCGGCTTTTTCGTCCGCTCGCTTTTTTTGATGTCCACAATTTTATAACGGGCACCTTTTAACTCTGACAAAATCTTCTCTGCCTCTGCACCGGAAGTAATTTCATACTTTTTCGGATTCCCGTAATATTTTGCCACTAAGGGTTTTTTTACTCCCTCTATCATAAACTGTGCCTCTAATGTCCAGTATTCCTTTGGAATAAAGGCATCAATCTCATTTTCCCTGTCCGCAATAATTCGCAGTGCCACAGACTGTACACGTCCGGCACTGAGTCCTCTTTTTACCTTCTCCCACAGCAGGGGACTGATGGAATATCCCACCATCCGGTCCAGTACACGTCTTGCCTGCTGGGCATCTACCAAATCCATATCAATGTCTCTGGATTGCTTAATGGACTGCTTCACTGCTCTCTTTGTAATTTCATTAAAAGTAATCCGGCTGGTCTTTTTCGGGTCCAGCTTCAGAGCATTGCACAAATGCCATGAAATCGCTTCCCCCTCCCGGTCCGGGTCTGTTGCAAGGTATATATTATCTGCTTTCTTTACTTCCTTACGCAAACTGGCTAACAAATCACCTTTTCCGCGTATGGTAATATATTTAGGTTCAAAATCATTCTCAAAATCAATTCCCATCTGACTTTTCGGTAAATCTCTGACATGCCCATTAGAAGCCACAACCTCATAGTTTTTCCCTAAAAATTTTTTAATTGTCTTTGATTTTGCCGGCGACTCTACGATAATAAGATTTTTGGCCATGTTACATTCGCTCCCTTGCTTTTCAGATTACGACGATAAATAGCATACACCATTTTTATTTCGGTTTCAAGAAAAATATTAATTTTCTTTAAACTTTTCATGAACAACCCGGACAAAATAGGATCTGGAAATTTCCCGGACAAGCTTTTTTTCCTTTAAGCCTAAAAGCCTTTTAAAAACTGTAGTTTCCTGTAATTTTACTGCTGCCGCAATCTGTACGGTATGAAGCGGTTTTGTCCCGAGAACGGACAAAATATTCTTTTCCTCCCCGGAAAGAGTTTCTTCTATATTATTCCGGTATTCTTCTACCCCATAGTAATTCAATATATCTCCCGGCGAGAGAACCGGTATGGCCCCCTGGCAAATCAGACGGTTGCAGCCCACACTTAATTCATCCCCGATTCGTCCGGGAATTACAAATACATCCTTTCCCTGTTCCAATGCCGCATCGGCCGAAATCAGGGAGCCGCTTTTTTCCCTTGCTTCCACAATCAGAATGCCATCAGCCAGACCACTGATAATCCGGTTTCGCATCGGAAAGAAGGCTGGTTTCGCGCCGGTATAGGGGGCAAATTCCGAAAGAATGCCTCCCTGCCTTACAATACTGTCATACAGTCTCCGGTGAACGGGAGGATAGCAGACCTCTACTCCGCAGCCCAAAACAGCAAAGGTTTTTCCACCACCCTCTAACGCCCCCTGATGAGCCCAGCCATCAATTCCTTTTGCCAT
This sequence comes from Lachnospiraceae bacterium, assembly GCA_022510615.1. GTDB lineage: Bacteria > Bacillota > Clostridia > Lachnospirales > Lachnospiraceae > Eubacterium_F. The sequence goes on from JAFLTC010000005.1 coordinate 65,682, forward strand.
GCCGCTGACAATCTGGACCCCTGCCTTTGCCAGTCGATAGCCAAACATCCGTGCCATATCCCTTCCATAGCAGGTACAATCTCTGGCTCCCACAATACTAATGGTAACCTTAGCGGGATCCGGCAGCTCTCCTTTTCCGTAAAGGTGCTTCGGCGGCTTCGGAATTTGTCGGAGCTTTTCGGGATAATTCTCATCAAAATAGGATATATACCGGATTTTTTTCTGCCGCAGCTTTTCTAACTGTTTCCGGTATACTTCCTTGTCCCTGGAGGAGAGAATCGTCTGCACCTCCTTCGTTCCGATTCCCTTTATACTTTCCAGTTCATCTTTGCCCGCATGGTAAATTTTCTCCGGGCTTTTCCATTGTTTAAGCAGCAGCTTTTCCTTCCTAAGGCCAATCCCCTTTAAATTTCCTAACCAGTACAAAAACAATGCATCTTCCATCTCAACACCCCCAATACTTTTTGTCAATGCTGCGGAGACAGACTGCCTCGGTAATATGTTTCTCCGTAATGGTATCGCTCTCTTCCATGTCGGCAATGGTTCTTGCCACACGGACAATCCGGTACAGACGCCTCATGCTGCAGGTGCCGTCCCGCAAAAGTTCCTCCATATATTCTCGCTCTGCCTTATGCAGATAACAGTAGTGTTCCAGAGCATTTACCGGAAGCTCGCTGTTATAACAAAAGTTCTCCTCCTTATAGCGCTCCTTTTGAACCGCCACGGTCCTTTCCACTCTTTTTTGTATTTCTGCCGAGGATTCTTCCTCTCCTCCATAGATAGGAAAATCCGGCAGACCGGCCTCCACACAGATGTCCATACGGTCTAACAACGGTTCACTGACTTTCGCAAGATACTGATGAATTTCTCCCACGGTACAACGACATTTTTCATAATCGGGGAAATAACCGCACCGGCACGGATTCATGGCTGCCACAAACATGCAGTCAGAAGGGTATTCATAGGTGTGCCCCACCCGGGAAATCGTAACTTTCCGTTCCTCTAAGGGCTGGCGTAGTACCTCCAGAGCTTCTCTGGAAAATTCAGGAAGTTCATCCAAAAACAATACTCCCTTTGCCGCCAGCGTAATCTCCCCCGGAGTGGGAATCCTGCCGCCTCCGGTCAGAGCCGTCGCCGTAACGGTATGGTGGGGCGCCCGGAAAGGACGTCTTTTTATAATCGGTTCCTGTCTGGATAGTTTTCCGCATATGCTGTAAAGCTTTGTGATTTCCAGACTTTCTTCTCTGCTTAGCCCCGGCATAATCGTGGGAATCCTTTTTGCCACCATTGTTTTTCCACTGCCGGGGGCCCCTATCATCAGCAGATTATGTCTGCCGCTCACGGCAATCTCTGCTGCCCTCTTTAGGCGCAGTTGTCCATGTATATCGGAAAAATCCATGTCAAAACCACCTGACTCTGTTTCAGCCGCCGTTTCCTTTTCGCAAAATTCCGTGTACACCGGTGTCAGGGAAAGCTCTCCCCGCAAAAAGCCGTAAGCCTGCTGCAGACTGTTTACTCCGTATACACGGATTCCCCTCAGCATACCGCCCTCTAAAACATTCCTTTCCGGCACAATAAACCTTTTTATCCCCTTTTCTTTCCCCGCCATAATCATGGCAAGAACTCCCCTTACTTCTCTTACACTTCCGTCCAGACCCAGTTCCCCTATAATCAGTGTCTTCTCTGTCAGTTCTTCGGAAAGATAACCGAATGCGGTTAATAATGAAATAGCGATGGGAAGGTCAAAGCTGGTGCCTTCCTTTCTGAGATTTGCCGGCGAAAGATTGACGGTAATGCGCTTCGCCGGAAAGCGTATTCCCATATTGTGTACGGAGATGCGTACACGCTCCCTTGCCTCCTTTACGGCGGAGGCCAAATACCCTACCATGTCAAAAACAGGCAGACCGTCATGGACGTCTGCCTCAATGCGGATGATTCTCGCTTCCATGCCGGAAACATCCGCACCATACACGCTGCAATACATATATCCTCCTGTTCCGAGGGTTAATCCATATGTATTTTAGCATATATCGTATATTCCTGCAAGCACTTTCACGATATGTTGTATCACTCTGCCTGTCGGTCCAGTAATTTTTTGATCTCATCCATAAAGGTATTCACATCTTTAAATTCACGGTATACCGAGGCAAAACGAACATACGCCACCGGGTCCAGCTGCTGAAGCTTGTCCATCAGAATCTCGCCGATTTTACTACTTGGCACTTCCTTTTCCCCCATATTAAATACTGCACTTTCAACACTGTCCACCAGTTCGTTTATCTGGTCCACAGAGATGGGGCGCTTAATGCAGGAGCGGAATACTCCCTTTTCAATTTTAGAACGGTCATAGGGCTCCCTGACCTGATCTTTTTTTATAATAACCAAAGGAATCGTCTCCAGCTTTTCATAAGTGGTAAAACGTTTTTTACATTTTTCACACTGACGGCGGCGGCGGATGGAGTTATTATCATCTGCCGGTCTGGAATCAATTACCTTTGTATTCTCTTCTCCGCAAAATGGACATTTCATAAATAATCTCTCCTTTTTCTTCCACAGATACATTTCCTAACACGATGGCATCATCATGCTATCGTTAGTATACTGGATTTTTCCCCGGAAGTAAAGGCTTATGGACCACATTTTTTTCTTGCTTTTTCTAAATCCACCTCTACTAAAATCAGGTCGATACCAATTTTACAAATATCACAAATGGGAATGACAAATTCCTCTTCCCGTCCCAGCACGCCAAAAAATTTACAGGGACCGGGAACAATAATATGGGTAATCTTTGCACTACACAAATCAAACTCCACATCCTCCACATATCCCAGCCGTTCACCGTCGCATATATTGATTACTTCTTTTTCCTTTAAATCGCATATACGCATAGGAATTCCCCTCGGAAAATCTCTTTGTATTATTCTATTTTTTTACGCATAATCCGTTCCTCTTTCGTCAATGCTATTAGCAAAATCAAGAAGCAAGGAATGGAGGATACCATGGCGCAGTACAAAGTTGAAATATGCGGAATCAACACGAGCAAATTACCACTTCTTTCCAATGACGAAAAGGACGAACTATTCCAAAAAATACTAGCAGGAGATAAACAGGCAAGGGAACAGTATATCAAAGGAAATCTGCGACTGGTACTAAGCATCATACAGCGTTTTAATAACAGCAATGAAAATATAGACGATTTATTCCAGATTGGCTGTATCGGTCTGATTAAGGCAATTGATAATTTTGACGTAACACAAAAGGTTAAGTTTTCCACCTATGCCGTGCCTATGATTATCGGAGAGGTGCGCCGGTATCTGCGGGACAACAATGCCATCCGGGTCAGCCGTTCCCTGCGAGACACGGCCTATAAAGCTATTTATGCCAAAGAGGCAATTATGAAGCGACAGGAAAAGGAGCCTACCCTGGAGGAAATCGCCGCTGCCATTCAGATTCCTGCCGAGGACATCGCCTTTGCCTTAGATGCCATCCAGAGTCCGGTGTCGTTATACGAACCGGTGTACTCAGAGGGCGGAGATACGTTGTATATTATGGATCAAATCAGCGACAAGAAAAACAAGGAGGCAAGCTGGGTAGAGCATTTATCCTTAAAGGATGCCATGAAAAGCCTGCCGGAACGGGAAAATCGCATAATAAAACTCCGCTACTTCGAGGGAAAGACCCAGATGGAAGTAGCGGAGGAAATTCACATCTCACAGGCACAGGTTTCCAGGCTGGAAAAAAATGCCCTGAATACAATGAAAAATCATTTAAGCTAAATATTTTTTTAATGTGCTCCGGATGGCGCCGGGACCGGCTGTCAGCTCTGCAAACATTTCTTCTACCTTTTTACCAAGTCCTGCCTCATACAGGTTTACCGCGAAAAGGGAGTTATCCGACAAAATCGGTTCCAGTGCCTGATGCACATTGTCTGTATTTCCAAGCGTAACTGCTTTCACATGAGCCTTTACTTCCTCTAACCGTGGATCCGGGCTCTGCTCAAAAGCCTTCCCCTCATCATCTACACCCAGCAGATAACGACACCATCCTGCCAACACAAGAGGAATCAAAGTCAACTCCCCGGCATTCAGATTTTCTTTTTTCTGATATGCCTTAATAGTTTCACCAAAACGGATTGGCAGTTTTTGTGATGTATCACAGGCAATTCGCTGCGGTGTATCCGGCATAAACGGATTTGGCAGACGGAGCGTCAGCACCGCATCGGCAAAATCCTTCGGATCAATCACTCCCGGATTGACTACCACCGGCATTCCTTCCTCATAACACATTTTTGTAATGAGGGAGCAAAGCTCGGTATCTTCCATTTCATCATGGATTGAGGTGTGACCAAGCATACAACCGTAAATGGCAAGCGCTGTATGAAGTGGATTTAAACAGGTACATACTTTCATCTTTTCCACCTTATCCACCGTTTCTCTATCGGTAAATACAATACCGGCCTTCTCTAACGGCGGACGTCCATTTGGGAAATCATCCTCAATAACAAGATATCCTGTTTCCTCAGAATTGACAAAAGGTGCCGTGTAAGTATTACGGTTTGTAATAATCAACTCAGTATCCTCAAAACCATCCTTTTCAAGCATAGCCTGAACATTTTCATCCGGTCTCGGTGTAATCTTATCAATCATGGACCATGGGAAGGACACTTTCTCCTTCATATAGGTGGCAAAATCTGCTCCTACTTTTCCGGCTTTTTCCCATGCCTCCACATAAGCCATTACCCCGGCTTTTAATTTATCGCCATTGTGGGAACAGTTATCCATGCTGGCAAGCGCAAGAGGTGCCGCTCCTTTTTCAAAACGGGAATAACAAAGCGTGGCAATCCGTCCCATCAGATGACTCTGGACACCGGGACCTGCCTGCATTCCCTCTTCCACTCCAGGAAGCTTTTCGCCTTTGCCGTTAACAAGGGAATATCCCTTTTCGGTAATCGTAAAGCTGACCATCTGAAGAGATGGATTTTCAAAAATCTCTGTCAGTCTATCGTAATCCTCTTTATACTCCGGGTCTGCCACCAGAGATTCCACCACGCTCCCCACTACAATTTTCTCTATGGTTCCGTTTGCCTTTAACACAACGGACAAGCTCAGTCCGTCATATGGCTTATATGCCTTGGTGATAATTTCGTGGTCAAAGCTCTCTGCCACAATAACCCCTTTATCATATGTACCCTCATCTAAAATCTGCTGCAATCGCTCCGCCGGAAAGGCACGGAAAATATTGCCGGCACCAAAGTGTACCCAGGCCGGAGCTTTCTTCGTCGCCCTTTTTACCGTCTCTCTGTCATATTTCGGGAGCTGATAACCTTTTTCCTCCCATTCCCCTGACACGCCATTTTGTAATTCTAATAGTTTCATACTGTCCTCCCAAACACTTTTATTTGTTTTTCTGAATTGCTTCCCACAGACCATTTAAGTATGCTACACCAAGGGCTCTGTCGTACAGTCCGTAGCCCGGTCTTGCCTGCTCGTCCCAAATCATGCGTCCATGATCCGGGCGGATGCAGCCGTCAAAGCCCATATCGATTAATGCTTTGACAATTTCATACATGTCAAAGTTTCCATCGCTGGAAAGATGGGATACTTCATGGAATAAATGATCATTTTCATACTTGATATTTCTTATATGAGCAAAATGAATGCGCTCCGCCACCTTTGGATTCCGTATAATATTTGGCAAATCATTGTTTAAGTTACTGCCGAGGGAACCGGTACAGAAAGTGAATCCATTGTATATGCTCGGATTCATCTCGGCAATTTTTAACAAATCCTCTTCGCAGGTCACAATACGAGGAAGACCAAATACATCCCATGCCGGGTCATCCGGGTGAACTGCCATCTTAATTTTATATTTCTCGCAGGTCGGCATAATGCCGTCCAGAAAATACTTGAAATTTTCCCGTAATTTATCGGCATCCACATCTTTATATTTGTCAAACAGCTCCATGATCTCGTCTCTGCGGTTTGGCTCCCAGCCCGGCATAACAAAACCGCCACTGGCTTTTTCAATACGCTCAAACATTTCACTGGCATTAATCCCGTCAATAACTGAAGAATCATAGGCAAGTGCCGTGGAACCGTCCACAAGGGGCATAGCCAGATCCGTTCTTGTCCAGTCAAATACCGGCATGAAGTTATAGCATACCAGATGGATATCCGCTTTACCCACTGCCTCCAGTGATTTGCAATAATTTTCTATGAGCTTATCTCTGGTTGGCAGACCGATTTTAATGTCCTCGTGTACATTAATACTTTCCACGCCGACTAACTTCAGTCCTTTTGCCTCTACCTCCTGCTTTCTTTTCATTACCTCTTCATAGGTCCAGGCTTCTCCTGCCGGAATATCATGGAGTGCCGTGATGACACCGGTTACTCCGGGAATCTGGCGAATCTGCTCCAGTGTCACACTGTCATTACCCTCTCCATACCATCTTAATGTCATATCCATATTCATTTACCTCCATTCTGCTAAACCGGATTTTCCGGTTGGTTATTCATAAATTTTTCTTCCCTTTTCATCAGATATACCGCTTTTCCGGTAAAAATATGTATTAATGCGGTCACGCCATTCCACCGCGTTTAGCAGCTGCCTTTCCATGCGTTCCCTTACCCGGTCATAAACATCCGCCGGAAGTTTTTTTTGTAATTCATTCCAGCGTTTGATCATCTCTTCCACCTCTTCCACGCCATCGAAATGGGTATCATAGATGTGCTGAATCAGAGTTTTTCCACTTTTTAGCACCTCGTCATAACGAACGTAATGGAAGAACAAAAGAAGTTCCTCCGGACACGTATTTCGGTCGGCATAAATAGCGGACCACGGCTCGTTATACTGGGTCGTATACCCGGTTCCCGCCGGCGTACGGTCTACCCCCAGTCCGTTTCTGTCAGCGCGGTGATAGGTTCCCCAGCGGTCGTATTCATATCCGTCTACATCCGGTCCGTAGTGATAATGAGGGGTTACCATCCAGCCAATCCCAAGAGGCGCAGTATATTTTTCATAGGTGCTCCAGGATTTCATTAACATTGCCGTAATGTCCTCTTCTACCCTAGCACCAAGTGTCAGTTCTGTCCACTCCCTAGCAATCACTTCCGGGGCAAGGGACGGATTCATTGTCATTCTTCCATAGCCGTATGTATTTGCCGCCGCCAAATCATTTCCGGTCCAGTTGTAGTCATTCCCCGTATTGATAACCGCCGCCATACCGCAGAATTTCTGTCCATACTGTGCTCCCTTTACAATTCTCAGGACCGTAGAACCCTCTCCCTCTGAGAAGGTGTCAAAGTCCAATATTTCCCGCCACATCGGTAACAAATAGCAAAGGTCAATCTGCTGACCTGTGTACTCCTGGGCAATCTGCACTTCCAAAATCATGTTTGTCTTTTTCAAACCGCCAAACAACGGAGAAACCGGCTCTCTGACCTGAAAATCCATCGGTCCGTTTTTAATCTGCAAAATAACATTATCATCAAACTGACCGTCCAGTCCAACAAAGTTATCGTAGGCCGCTCTGGCACGGTCCGTCACTTTATCCCGCCAATCCTGTCCGCAGTTATATACAAAGCACCGCCATATTATAATGCCTCCATACGGGGCAAGGGCCTTTGCTAACATATTGGCACCGTCAGCATGGGTTCTGTCATAGGTAAATGGTCCCGGACGTCCTTCGGAATCCGCCTTTACTAAAAAGCCGCCAAACTTTGGAATTACCTCGTAAATATGTTTCGCCGTTTTTTTCCACCACTGTGCCACACTTTCATTTAACGGGTCACAGTTATCAAAACCGGCAAGCTCCATCGGTGCTGCAAAATTCACACTGGTAAAGAGCCTAATGCCATAGCGCCCAAACAAATCCGCATACTGCTTTACCTGTTCCAGATAGGTATCGGTAATAAGATAGGTTTCCTTCTCATGCACATTGACATTATTAATGACAATGGCATTGATTCCGATGGATGCCATCAGCCTCACATACTGCTCGGTACGCTCATCATATAAAATTTCATAATCCCGGTAGAAAAAAGATTCTCCCGAGTATCCCCTCTCAATACTGCCATCCATGTTATCCCAGTGATTCATAATGCGCAGAGGCATCTCCGGAGCATTTGCCACCGGAATTTCCCCCATATGTCCGGTCCTCACCAGTCTTAAAAAGTGAAACATACCATACAAAACACCACTCTCCGACTGACCGGTTACCCGGTATGAGTCCTTTTCTTTCTCAATCTCATAGCCGTCTTTTCCGACAGACAACTCCCGGTCTATGCTAAGGGTAATACAGGAATTTTTTTTCTCCTTTACAATCTCCGGCTCTTTTCCTGTCATCCGGGTCATCGCCAGCCGGTATTCTTCCACCGCGCTTTCAATAATACTTCCTTCGCAGAGAACAGCCAGCACATGAAATGCCTGTTCTGTTAATTTCATCGGTTGGTAATCCAACCAGCCATTACTAAAATCCATCTTTTCCTCCATTTGCACGCGCCTTCTCTTATTCCGGTATTACTTTGTCTTCCTTTATATGTACCAATATCTTTTCCGGTGTCTTTCCAGTAAGGGCAATACTTCTGGCATCCGGCTGGGAAATACCTGTGTATACCTCGTAATCGCCGGCAGCCAGCACCTTAACACCCTCCTCATTGTAAAGAGCAAAATCCGCCTCCGTCAGCGTAAAGGAAACTTCCTTTTTCTCCCCCGGCTCTAAGGTTATCTTTTTCAATCCCTTGAGCTGCCAGTTCGGAGCTCCTTCCCTGCATGCCTTTACATAAACCTGCAGCGTCTGTGCTCCCTTCATCTGTCCGTCATTGGACAAAACAGCCTTTACGGTATAAGTACCCCCTGCCCGTTCCAGCGTCGTATTCCGGCAATTGATATCGGTATAACCAAGGCCATATCCAAAGGGATACAATGCTTCGTTTTTCATATAGCGATAGGTCCGGTTTTTCATGGAATAGTCTGTAAACTCCGGTAACTCCTCTGTGGTCCGGTAGAAGGTTACCGGCAGTTTTCCCTCCGGTGAAAATTCTCCAAAGAGTGCTTCGGCAATCGCCTTTCCGCCTCTGGCTCCCGGATACCATCCATGTAAAATGGCAGGAATGTTTTCCTCGGCAAAGTTAATGGCGAGGGCACTTCCGGAGAGCAGTACGAGAACAACCGGTTTTCCGGTTGCTACCAGCTCCTTTAATACCTCATTTTGAAGCCCCGGCAGCTCCAGATTCGGTTTATCACCACTGGCAAATTCATTTCCTTCGTCTCCTTCCTCACCCTCCAGACTGGCATCCAGTCCCATACAGGCAATGATGACATCCGACATTTCTGCCACTGCACGGACCTCTGACATACGGTCATTTCCCTGACTCAGTCCCTGAATTCTGTCTTTACACAGATGACAGCCCTCAGAAAACAATACCCTCACATCATCACCGACATATCTTTGGATTCCCTCCAATACGGTAATGTATTCAGAAGAAGTTCCCTCATAATTCCCCACCAGAGCCTTCCGGTTATTGGCATTGGGACCAATGACACCGATTGTCCGGAGGGAATCCTTTTGTAACGGCAACGTCTGATTTTCATTCTTTAAAAGAACAATGCTTTTTCTCGCCGCCTCTTCATTAATTTGTTTATGCTTTTCGCAATCTACTACATCATACGAAATCGTGTTGTACGGAACCTTCTCCGGCGCATCGAAAAGTCCCAGCTTCATCCTGGTTGTCAGCAGTCTTGTAACGGCTCTTTCTATCGTTTCCTCTTTTACTAACCCCTTCTCTACTGCCTTTAAAAGATTTCCGTAAATATTTCCACAGTTCAAATCACAACCCCGGTTCATGGCAAGGGCCACACTTTCCACGGCATCCGCTGTCACCATATGGAATTCATGGAAGTCCTTAATGGCCCAGCAGTCAGAGGTTACATGTCCTTTAAATTCCCATTCGCCCCGGAGAATGTCCTCTAACAGCCGTTTACTTCCACAACAAGGCTCATCATTGGTCCGGTTATAGGCCCCCATTACTACCTCCACATCTGCTTCCTGCACACAGGCCTTAAAAGCCGGAAGGTAGGTTTCCCGTAAATCCTGCTCTGTGGATACCGCATTAAAGCTGTGGCGGATATCCTCCGGTCCGGAATGAACCGCAAAATGCTTGGCGCAGGCTGCCACTTTCATATATTTCTTATCTTTCCCCTGCATTCCCTCTATAAAACGAACTCCCAAACGGGAAGTCAGATACGGGTCCTCTCCGAACGTTTCATGCCCCCTGCCCCAACGTGGGTCACGGAATATATTAATATTGGGAGACCAAAAGGTCAGTCCCTTGTATATATCATAGTCACCATATTTTTGCTGTGCATTAAACTTTGCTCTTCCCTCATCGGAAATTACCTCTGCCACCTTTTCGAGAAAATCTTCATCGAAGGTTGCCGCCAGACCGATCGCCTGGGGAAACACAGTAGCGACACCGGCTCTTGCCACACCGTGAAGAGCCTCATTCCAATAATTATATGCCTTAATTCCCAATCTTTCAATGGCAGCGGCACCATGCAGCGTCTGATATACCTTTTCCTCCAAAGTCATTCGAGATGCTAAATCCGCAGCACGTTCTTCAAAAGACAAGGTCTCATCCAGATATTTTTCCATTGCTTTCTCCTTGCTTATCATTACAATCTATTGATAAGGACTACGTCCTGTTTCTTTCCTGTTTATTTTTAAAAGGGCTGTGCAAAACAAACCTTTCGCTCATTCTGGACAGCCCTTTTTTGAAAGCTTTACATATCAAAATATATTATTAATTACTACGCTCTTCCGCAAATTTAGCGTATGCCTCATTTGCTTCATTAATCTTTGTATCCCATGCAGTAGAAAGTTTTTCAATCTGCTGGGCAGGTGTAGCGGATAACGCATATACACCATATGCAAAGTCACCATCGTTGATGCCGCTGATCATCATATGGTATGCCGGCATCTTGTGTTCTTCCTGGCTCATAAATACGAGTGTTTCATCTACAGCACGCTCGTCTTTAAAATCAGGATAATATCTCTCTTTGTAAGCCTCTTCCAGAGTATATCCCTCTGTCGGCTCTGTGTATAAATCGTATGCAAATGCAATCTTTTCTGCTGTTTCATCATCAAAGCAGGATGGCATTACAACGATGTTATCATCCGGTACTGTTTTATTTGTTGCCTCTGGGTTTGACTGATTGTAAGGGAACATAACAAATCCCCACTCATCTTCCATCTGGGAGAAAGCACTGATTTCATAAACCTCAGATGTCTGCATTGCTACCTCACCGTCACGGAAAGCAGCTTTATACCAAGCCCAGTCAGTAGATCCCGGCGGATCCGGCATAACGTAGCCCTTCTTAATAATATCAACACCCCAGTTCATCGCATCTTTGAATTCCTGAGTCTTAATTCCGTTGACATATTTGCCATCCTGGAAATCTACATAGGTTGCATTGTTAGAAGCGGCACACATCTTTAAGTAATACTTATTGAAACTTCCCATTGCGTACTGGTCAATCTGTCCGTCACCATCGGTATCTCTGGTCAGTTTCTTGCAGTATTCCTCAAATTTTTCCCAAGTCCATTCGTTGTTCTGCTGAAGGTCGTATGGTTCCTCCGGATCGATACCTGCCTCTTTCAAAAGACGCTTATTGAAGAAAATACCGCCTCGTGGTTCAGCCTCGATATTCATACCCCAGATACCGTCACCGATACTCATACGCTTCGTTACTGTAGGGTTCCATTTTTCCTCCGTAAAATCAAATTCCGGAAGTTTGGAAAGATCTTTCATCAGACCCTTCAGAACCGGCTCACTAATCCACTCCTGATACAGATAGTATAACTGATATTTTGGATTGTTTGCCATTACCTGAGTTGTGTAGGTCTCCAAAGTATCTCCCCAGGCCATTGTGGCTTCACGTTTGATGGTAAAGTTGTAATCTTTCTGAATCTGTTGTCTGTACTGCTGGGTTTTCTTTTCGTAGTCTGTCGTTGGTGCAGATTCAGCTGCTGTATACCAGTCACTGACAAATACTTCCATACCACCCAGATCATCAAAGGTTTTCTTCTCACCACCTGAAGTACCGTTTGCTGTTGTCGCTGATCCTGATGAATCGGAATTGCTGCCACCATTACATCCGCTCAGCGTACCTACAGCCAGTATCACACATAGGCCCATAGCAATCACTTTTTTCATGCTTGCTTTCATTATGATTCCTCCTTTATTATTTTTATATTGTTACATCTGCTGTGTCACTGCCCCACAGCAATGGGTAACCTAAGTCAATACACCCCGCCATTACATCTTCAGACCTGACTGGCTCAGACTTTCTACAAAGCCTTTCTGCGCAAACAGGTACACAATAATTAACGGAATAATCGTAATTAAGGTTCCAGTTCCTATCATAGCACCGGAATACGCTGTCGTCGCCTTCTGGGCGATTCCTTTGGCATCCAGATAACCATCCAGCGAGCCGGCCAAGCCTGCCAGCTTATTCGAGAGCAGGACGAAATCCGAAGACAAGAACATCCGGGAATAAAAGCTGTCTGTCCACTGCCATACAAAAGAGAACAAAAAGCAGGATGTTATCATCGGTTTTGCATCCGGAAGCATAATGCGGACGAAAGTTTTCACCTTACCACATCCATCTACATAGGCTGCTTCCTCCAGCTCCTTCGGAATACCGCGGAAGAACTGTCTCAGCATGTAAATGTACAAACCACTCTTGAGTCCCATACAGCCCAGACACATCAGGGCATACGGCACAAGAGAATCCAACAGGTTCAATGGCTCTCCGGTTATGAGTCGGAAAAGACCAAAAATATCAAAATAACGGAAGTTCAGGTAAAGAGCCGCATGTATCGTGGATGGCGGAATTACAATGACAAGAATAACCATACCAAACCACAGACCCTTTAACGGGAACTTATATCTGGCAAAGCCATAGCCTACCAGAGTACAGGAAATAATCTGCAGCACACTGACTAACAGTGAAATCAATGCCGTATTTCCTAAGGACTGCCAATAACTCATCAGCTCCGAAGCAATTTTGTAATTGCTCAGGGTGAAGTGACGCGGAATTACATTTACCGTAGAATCATACAGGTCACGCTCTTCCATAAAACTGACAGATATTTTGTTTAATAATGGTTGCAAAATCAGGAAACACAATCCAAACAGCAATATTGTACGGACAATTTTATATGCCACGTTAAAGGATGTTTTTCTAAGCAGGTAGCCATTGGATTTTTTGTTTCGTTCCCTGAAAGACTTAAATTTGTTCATTTTACTCATAATAGTACACCTTTCTGGAAATAATCAAGGATACAATTCCCAGTACCAATATTACGCACAGGAAATAAATCCAAGCCATCGCCGAACTAAATCCATATTTTAATTGTCCTACTTCCTCTGATATCTTCTCCATAACCGTATTGTCGGATTTTAAGAAGAAATCGATTACCGTATAAACAAGGTTTACAAGTATCATGGAGCTTACCATTGGCAAAGTAATCTTCCAAAAACTCTCCCATGCAGTACAGCCCTCAATTTTCGCTGCCTCAAACATACTTGGCGATATGGTCTGCAGGCCGGATAAGAAAATAATAATCTGAATACCGGAAGCAATAGCAATATCGTACACACTGTTAATGATCCGGAATACATAATCAAACATGGTTGCCAGGGGGCTGCTCTCCGAGGTTACCAGAATGCTTTCCAGAACACCTGTTACGCTTGAGTCATTGGAGGTATGTTCAATCACCTCCTGCATATCCTTTAATAACGAGTTGTTGGTCTCCAGACCGACAATAACACCGGAGGATAAAATAACCGGCAGGAAAAAGATAGCACGAACAGCTCCTCTTCCTTTGAAGTTCTGATTCAACAGTAACGCAATAAAGAAACTGAAAATCAAGGTAGCCGGCACATTGGAGGCCATTTTCAAAAGCTCCTTAATCAGATAAGGAACAAAATCCTTATCTACCATAAAGGCATTTCGGAAGTTTTTGATTCCCGCCCAGGTCATTACGACACCACCGGCAGATGGGTCCGGAGTAACATCACTGAAACTCATCCGAAGCGACTGTGCCAGCGGAAGTACCATAAACAGGACAAATCCTAATATGAACGGAGCAATGAATAAATAGCCGGCAATTGCATTTTTTTGTGCTAAGGTTTTCTTTTTCTTTCTACGAGCCATTTATTTCTCACCTCCTATCGTGACAAAGTCTCGTTTCGGAACGGAAGTTCCCTGATAATCATAATCTTCATAGCTGTAATTAACAAGAACGGTTTTGCCATTTTCATAAGTGGTCTTATAAACACCGTCTGCTACTTGCTCGTGTTCGGTAATAAATTGGTTATACGTATCACCAAGCTGCTCAGTAAACTTATTATAAAGATTTACCGTATCCTCTTTCCACTGGTCGAAATTGCAGGCATAGTATCTTGTATATCTACCATTCTGTAATACACTGGTATCCTCATATATATAAGTGTAGTACAGTCCGGCACCGGTTTCAGCAGATTTTAAGATATTCTCTTCTTCATCCTGAGAAAGGTTTAATGCAGCACCGGAGTAATCTACCAGTCCGTGCAGTGCCATCTGATAGAATGGAATCTGCTCATCAATGAGGTTGACCGGTTTACTGGCAATATTCAAATCCGTTACAAAATCTGCATACGGAACTGCATACTGGTTACCACCGGTTATCATTACCTTACTGCCGCTTCCCTTCAAAGATTTCATCTTATCTGCCTGAAGATTCATAGATGCTTCACGGGAAACACGATTTTTCGGATTGTAATCACCAGCCAACTGGGAACCCATGTCCTCAAAGCCAATGTTCTTTGTACCATAATCGGTAATGTCTTCCAGATAGCTGTCAATAGCCTCCATAGAATAGGAAGGTTTTACCAGATAATAGGTATCATAATTGTGATAGTTGATATAATCATCATTCGCCTGATAAGTAACCGGATCCAATGTATAAAGCTCACACAACTCCCTGCTACAGAATTTTGCAGCATTACTTCTTGGTCCAAAACCATCAAAGAGTTTGTCTTTGTAGACATACATAAAGTTTCCATTTAGGAACAAATCCAGCCCATCGGTACTTTCTGCATAGGCAGTTAAATCCGTCAAATCTGATTTACTTCCCAGACGTCCCACCAGACTAACCTTTTTCGATGATGTCTGTTTTACACCACCGTTAAACCAGCCGGTATATTTGGCACTTATCGTTCCAATGCCAGCCTCTTTCAGGCTTTTCAGAATCGTCTGTGCCTGCTCGTAGGAGGTTAATGACTGGGAGCGTACAACCGGGTATCCCAGAATGTGCTCCGTATCATCGACCGCACCAATCATTTCAACGGCCAGCGGTACTTCACTCTTTTCCTTTTTCGTAAGCTCCGGATACCGCTTCATCAAGTACTCACGGTAAACTGCCGCCAGCTTAGAATACTCGGTATCTGTAGAGAATATATAACGCTGGATTATTGTCTCATCCGGTAATCCATCCTCATAAACACGGACAGTGGCATCGGACTTGGAAGCAACATCCATCGTCTCTCCATGAACCATTTTATATACGAAAGAGCTGTAATTATAGCCGTTTTTCTTTCCGGCAATATCGGCTTCTACTGTTGCGTAGGAACTTCCCGCCTCTGATATACAGAGAACAGAATCTTTTTCTGTTTCATTCGAAATAGCAAATACCGGAAAATTGGATTTTGTCTCATCCACAATCATGGAACGACTCTGTCCATAATCCCAACCGTACAAATCACTCTGATAGGTCTGCTGCTCTATTTTACCATTGTTAAAGCGAATCAGACCGCCCATTCCGTCCGGAACAATGAGATAACCCTTTTCCGCTGTACTGCCGGCTGCCATATAAGGAAGAACTTCCAGTTTCACAAGCGGATAATCTTCATTATACTGGATTTCATTCATTGGAACCTTTACTAACAGCTGGTCATCCTCCAGAACATAGTGAATAGAAATATCAAAAACCGGTTTCCCATCGTTACGGGATACTTCATAAGTACCCATATCTTTAACTCTGTCTTCCACGGTATATCCTACAGCCTGGAAATATTTTTCACAGGACTGGAGTTTCGCATCCGTGATATCGGAAGTCAGATAGTAAATCGGTTCATCCTGCAAATCCGGGAATAACTCTTCCGCTTCTGCCAGTGTCTGCTTGGATATGTCATCTGCAAATTCTCCTGTCAGCTCCTCGTAATTATAGTAGTTATAATAACGCTTTACCGATGACTGAGCAGAACGGTCCATTTTTTCCAGATATTCATTCATTCTGGATTCTTTAATGGCTACCGGACAAGCATAGGTCTTTTCAAAATCACCGATGGAATAACTAACCTTGACTTCTGTCTCACTTACTTTCTCAATGTTGTAATTGCCATTTATGATACAGGAGCCATAGTTATCAATCTCTTTTTGTGTATCCGTAATATTGGAATATGTTAACCCCAGTGTCGCACTCAGAATATCTTTGTGCTGTCCCGTTGCATTTGCATACTTTGCGATATCAGCTGCTGAGGGATTGGAGCGGTATGTCTTTCCAGACTTTTTGTCCGTAATCGCTACCTGCGTGGAGGATCCGCTTACGGTAAGGCTCAGCGAATCATTAGCAATTGTAACATCTCCGCCATTTTCATATTCATAGGCTATTATTTCTCCCCCGCCGGAGGAATTCTCTCCACAGGCAGAAAGGATAAAACAACAAAGTACTGCAACAAGGAGTAAATACAATTTGTTTTTCATTCTGATATTTCCTCCTTTCATCAATACGTACGGAAAATAGTTTCTTCATAAATCGAGTAGAAGTAGGAGAAACCATCCGTAATCAAGCTGAAGAAGAGCACCAAAAGGAATATAATAATCAGCATTCCAACCGCAGTAAATATCAATGACAAAAATGTTTTTCCCAGGAGGAAATCATGAATCATCATAACGGATGCCACTATCAGGAAACCACACCAAACAAAAGAGAAGTATCCAAAGTAGTCATAAAATGCACCCTCTTCAAGTGTTACAAAGTTACTAATTATAATCATCGGAATCTGAATCAATATATAAGGTGTCAGGGCATACGCCGTACCCATCCAGATATCCTTCAATCTTCCCTTTCCGTCAAACAACGTAGTCAGACACCAGTTTGCCACGCAGTAAACAATAAAAGGAACTAAGAACTGGGCAATTTCCATTACCATATTGACATCATCCCAGTTCACCCGGCCCGCATCAAACATGAAACTGGTACATCCGAGTTTCAGAAGATTGGTTAAAAGTACCAGAATGACAATTGTGTTAGCGGCCGCTAAAGACCCCCGTTTCTCATGGGTCAAATCCCAGAAACCGTCAAAAGGTCGTACACAACAGTGTAATGCATAGCGCATCGTGTCACGATAGCGAAGCCAGCTTTCTTTATTTAGCAGTCTTTCTTTTATGTTCATCCTTTTTCAACCTCCCTTCTGGCTTTCTTTACAAAGCCGATGCCAAAGCAAAGGAGAATGATTACAGCCAGAAGAATCAGGATGATTTTTATGTTATCTTCAAACCATTCCTTCCGGTAAAGCTTATATGCTTTGGAGTAGTTCTCGTCATCCAGCTTCAGTGAAAAATATTCCATTGCCTCCTGATAATGTTCCTGACGAAGAAGCGCACGGCCAATGCCGATATAGGCTTGATCGTAGTTACCATTCAGCTTCAGAACCTTTCTCCATGTATCTGCAGAACCATCATACTCACCCTCTTTGTAAAGGGAAAGACCTTCATTAATAAGTCTTCCATACTCCGTCAAGGTAAACTGGGTAATGTTCCCAAGGTTCTGGTCTACTACCAGAAGGGAATCTCCCATATCCTCGATGGCGGACGGATTCATAAAGTATCCTGCTTTATAACCATGACCGCCAAAGGCATAGAGCATATTTCCCTGGAAATCGTAGGCGAAGATACGTCCTTTATTATTATCCAGTGCATAATACACATCATTTGGCAGACAGGTAATATCAACGAATTTGGAAGGATCACACAATTCACCTTCCGTAGTATAGCGAAGGTCACCGTATGGGTCATTATAACCGTTTCTGACAAGAATATCGGTTCCCTTTGCATTCAGCTTACGAATCGGATCTGCCGATTCGACAGTACCGTCAAAATTACTGATGGTTGCATAGATAAAGCCCTCGGAATCCAGACAGAGATTGGAGTACTCAGTCGGCACAAACAGTTCCATCTGTGCTCTCTGTTCTTTAGTTGCAACCATTTTCCACAAATATTGGAAGAAATCATAGGTAACTTCACTGGCACCTACATAACCGGTAAAACCACCCTGAGAATCAAACTCCATAAATCCCTTATTGATATTTTGCACCTGAGCAAAAATACGGTTTGAACTATCTACCACAATATGCTGCGGAAGAAAAGATTTTTCTTCATAGGTACTGTCATTCGGTTTCCCGATTGTTTTTATCAATTTTTTGTTCTTATCCAGATGGACAATGAGATTATTACCGGTGTCAGCAATATAAATCTCTCCTCCCTCGGTTACATAACAATCCTGAGGATTTTTCAATTTTACATTCTGCCCCTGCTGGTTTGTATAGCCGGTAATCTGCTCTACATAGACAAAGTTATCATTCTTATATGTAAAGTGGACAAGCCGGTTATTACCAGTATCTGCTACATACATCTCATTTCCCACTACATAAAGTCCCTGAGGACCTTTAAAACTTCCACATGGGAAATTCGCACCTGTAATAGTACGTGTTACCGAATAAGCATCCGGTGATTCTCTGTCAACATCCCAACAGTCATACGTATAGGTATAACGCTCTGTGCCTGAACTGTTTGCCAGAGATTCTACGCTGCCTATCAGGAGGGATGCAACGAGCATCAACGCAAATACAGAGGTAAATCGTTTTAACAGTCTCATTTTTTTTCCTCCTTCATCAGTCTTTAATACCGGAACTAGCCATTGTTTCCAAAATGTTACTCTCTGCTAAGATGAATATGATAATCGGTACCATCATAACGACCATGGTAGCTGCAGAACCTACACCGGCACGAGCTACACCACCATTCATAATCTGTTGCAGAGCATACGGAAGCATCTTGTATTCTTCCGAATAAATGTACACCTGACCTTTCATGTTCCACAGGTTCTGTACAGAGAAAATAGTTACTGTCAGCCATGCCGGTTTTACATTAGGCATTACAATCTGAAGAAACACTCTTCCCTCTTTCGCACCGTCGATTTTTGCCGCTTCAATCAGCGCATCCGGAATCTGCTCCATAAACTGCTTCATCAGGAACAATCCCATCGGAAGTGCTAACGCCGGTGCAATCAGCGCCAGATATGTATCAATCCAGCCTAAGGATGTCAGTACAAGATAGGTCGGAATCTGTAATACATAGGCATTGAACATAATGGCTGCCTGAATAATCTTAAAAATTCTTCTACTTCCCGGAAAGTTGTATTTTGCCAGCACATAGGCTGCCATGGAACCAACAATCAAATGTCCTATCGTACCTACCAGAGTAACTAACACGGTGTTGAAGACATATCTGGTAAACGGTACATAGGAGCTTGACATAACCACAAGCAAATCCTGGAAGTTATTAAACGTCGGGTTCTTTACAAAAAATCTCGGCGGGTAGAGATAAATCTCATCCAATGGTTTAAAAGCACTACTGATAGAGTATACAAGCGGCAAAACAAAGAATATACCAAACAGTATAAGCAGGATGTAAATACCGATGTCTCCGCCGAGAGAACGATTCGGTTTTCTCTTTTTGATTTTGATTAATTTCATCGTTGCTATACCTCCTATCAAGTTCCCACTTTGCTAAGCATCGCCTGTATGGCTTTATTTAACAGAAGCATGACGGCAAACAGTATTGTTGCTATCGCCGAAGCATATCCCATCTCAAATCTCGTCGTACCATAGTCAATCAGATGGGTTACAACGGTTCGTGCCGCATAGTCTGTACTCGGGAAACCACAGAGCGCCATTGTTACATCCGCAACACCAAAGGACTGCGTAATTGCCATTACGGCGCCGAACAAAAGCATCGGTTTCATGTTTGGCAGGGTAATGTACCAAAGCTCCTGCCAGCGGTTTTTCACACCATCCACATAACCGGCCTCAAACTGCGAGTTGTCGATACCCTGCAAACCGGCTACGAAGGATAGGAAGCCCTGCCCCAGACTCATCCAAAGTACAATAATAAGCACTACGTTCATCATATACGTGGTATCCGTCAGCCAAAGAATCGGCTCGTTTATGATACCAAATTTGATTAAAAATGCATTGACATAACCGTAGGCATCTCCACTGAACAGGATGGACCATACGAGATACGCCTGCCCCGAAATAGTCGGTGCATAAAATACTACGACGGCAAAGGCACGGATATAACGCGGCAGCTCATTGATAAACCAGGCAAAGAGAAAGGCCATGATATATCCGAGCGGTCCGGTAATCGCCGCTAGTAAAAAGGTGTTCTTTACTGCAATCAGGAATACATCATCCGACAAAAGCAGGTCGATGTAATTGTCCAGTCCGATGAATCTTGCCGGTTCCAGCACGTTATAATAAGTAAAGCTATAAAATACTGACATACATACCGGCAAAATATAAAATGCAGTAAATACAATCATATACGGCAGTAGAAACAGATAGCAGGTCTTGGACATCTTTGCCTTTTTCCATGCAATGCCCATGTTCCGTTTCTTAATCTGCATGTATTTTCCCAGAAATCCCATCTTTACACTCCTCTCTTCATTATTTTTCTTTTTCTTCCGCCCATGTTGGCAGACCAAACTCTTCTCGTTTGTTTGTCAACTCCTCGTCAATCGTTCTGGCATAGTCTAGAATTGTCTCACGAGGGTCTTCGTTTTTATTCATAACATTACGGATTGCGTTGGTAATATGACGGGATACATAATATCCTCCTGCTACCTCAGGCAGTCCGAAAGCCTCTTTCCACTGCTTCTTCAATGCGGCAGCTTCCCTGCTACTCCAGGACAATGTATCAAAGGTAACTTTGTTTGCCGTAGCATAACGGGCAGAAGCACCCATTACCGCTTCCAGCTCGCTGGCAAATTTCGCCTGAACATCTGCACTTGCCCACCACTTCAGGAATGTCCAGCTGATGTCTTTCTTGTTTCTGTCCTCTGCCCCGCGAAGCATCATTGCACAGGTTCCCCAGGACTGTGTGGCACGGTTCAGAGTTCCATCTTCCTGCTCAACACCAGGCATCAGTCCAAAGTTCCAGAGACCTTTAATTTCCGGTGCAAATACGGCAAGTGTATTAAAGTTATTGTAATCCGCTACACCGATTGGCATCTCACCGCTTCGGAAACGGTTTACAAAATCATACTGTTTTACCAGTTTATAGTTGGTAAAGAGTTTCGTGTAAAATTCAAATGCCTTAATTCCCTCCGGCTCGCCGATTAATGTACGCATCGCCTCATCATCATACAGTCTTCCACCGCGCTGATACAGCTGTGCATAGTAGTTGGCAAGGTCAGGGTTTGTTGTATTACCGATTTTACGCTCTACGGACGGAACCGCAAAGGTCATACTGTTTTTCTGAAGAATCGGAAGAATCTTTAATACATCATCCCATGTATTCACATCTTTGTCAGGATTGATTCCTAAGTCTCCCATAATATCGGTACGGTAGAACATTACGTTATAGTTCTGGGTTTCCGGCAGAGCAAATAATCCGCCGTTAAATTTATAGGACTCATAGGAGCTTTCATAGTACTCGGAAAGTACCTTGTCAAGCTCACTGCCAAACTGTTTCAAATCTACGACAGCATTACGGAGTGCGTAGTTGACCGGCTCTGTCTGGGCGATACAAAGACCGACATCCGGTCCGTTTCCTGCCATAACCGCCGGGAGCATAACGTTCAAGCTGTTAGAGGAAACCGTGTTGGCGGCATCAATCAGCTTTACATTTACCTTAATGCCGGTTTCCGGTGTAAACATCTGGTCAACCATGTTTTTCAGAATCGTACTCTGGTCACGTCCTGCGGTAATCCACACGTCGATAACATCCGGGTCATCGGAATCATATACGTTACCGAGGGCGGATGAGTCACTCATAAAGGAGTTGATAAACAGTTTCGATTCATGTACAACCTTATCGAAACCATTTTCATTTACCTCCGGAAGGCTTTCCTTACTGCCGGCTAAGACGATATAGTCAATATCCAACGGTGTGGCACTTAGGTTGTTAATGGAAGTACCCAGAGAACTGATATTCTCTTTAAAGTTGGAAAGAGTGGCAGGGATTTTATCCGGTCTGTCCACGAAAGTTTCCATCTGGGCTGCCAGTGTCTGGGCTACGGAAATTTCTCCACCCTTCTCACCGGTATAAGCAACCACATCATCTACAATCTTATAAAGTCTCTTGGACTCAATATCCATTGCTTCAATTACTTCCGGATATTTCTTTTCTACCTGATAGTCACGGTATTCATCCGGCTCCGTACCGGTCAGTACCAGAATGGTACGGTACATTTTATTCATATTAAAGACACTGTCCGTCAGCTGGGACAAATACTGTCCAAGGTCACCCAAAGTAATCTTTAAGCGAACCGTATGATGTCCCTTTGTCAAATGGAATTTGTAAGGATCACCGTTTTCATCCTGTAAACAATTCAGTTCCCATGTGTTACTATAGCTGAAACGAATCTGAGAAACTTCTTCAAACGGAATCTCGCCATCAATGTACAGGGAACGGTTGGCAATATAACCACGGTTATAGCCCTGGCGTCCCTTGACGCCAATGACATAGTCGCCTTCCTCCGGTGCCTCAATATCCCACTCAATCCAGTCATTTGTAACCTTCCACTGGGTTCCACCGATCATATCCAGAACCTGTTTGTCTGTATTATTCTGTGTCACCTCTCCGTCTTTGTTCTGATATTCAGTATCACTGGATGTTCTGTCATAAGAAGCATACAGAGACGGTGCAGAACGTCTTTTTGCCGTTTCGCCCTGTACCTTCACAAGGGTGTCGGCCTTTACATTGTTCACGGCACCTATGTTTTTCTGTGCATATTCTTTATAGGTAGGAGTGACTTCCTTATTTCCAATCACGAACTTACGGAATACCAGTTTTTCATTCACTCCGCTTAAACGGACGGTATTTTTTCCCGCTTTCAAATAGAAATGATACGGCTCCACCTCATAACCGGTAGCGTCCTCAAAATAACTCTTCATCCACGCTCTGTCCGGGTCCTCTATCTGAGTCGCACGGATTTCATTTCCCTGATTATCCGTTGTCGGTTCACTCTCATCGGTATATACACGTGGAAATGAGATGGCATCGGCGCCGACAAACGGAACTTCTCCATTAATTTCCACCTTGGATTCAATGGAAATTCCACGGTCCTCCTTATCGGTAGTAGGATAGTACTCAACATACATATTATAATATCCCGCTTCTTTCACCGAAACATTATACTCTACAAATCCCTCTTCCGGAACCTGCAGTGCATCCGACTTATCCCCGTTCGGACCTACATCCGTTCTCTTAGACACCTTATCGTTCTTGGCATAGTCGAATATGTCAACAGAATATGTATTCTCTTCTCCCTGAGGAAAAGAATCCCCCTGACTGCTTACATATTTCGCATAGGTATCGCTTCTGCCGTAATCATCTTCAGTCGCTTCCAAATTTGCCCCCGCATACTTTTCGGAATTGTCACTGCCTGACGATCCCTTGAGTTTGAAGAACAACACAAGAGCAACTATTACAATTACCAGAACGAGAAATGTCATTAAGCCCTTTTTCTTCATCAACTTTGACATAGCTGTCGCAATCTCCTTTCGTCCTTTCTCTTTTATGCAGTTTACCAAAAAAATCTCCCCCGGCAGACTACACGTTAAAAATTTTTGTATAATTTGTATACAGTTTGATATAAAGTATATCATTTTTTTTGTGACATGTCTATAGTTTTTCCGATTCTTTTTGTGTAAAATGACAAAAAAATACTATCTTTTTTTGTATCGATGATTTCTATTTACTTTTTGCGTCAATTATATTAAAATTGTTTTTATGAACCCAGTATAAAACATGATAAGGAGATATACTATGAGTACTTACGCAATGAATACGAATCCGGTTCTGCCTGGATTTTATCCGGATCCTTCGATCTGTCGTGTGGAGGATGACTATTATCTGGTTACCTCTACCTTTGCCTACTTTCCGGGAGTCCCTATTTTTCACAGTAAAGATCTGATTCACTGGAATCAGATTGGCAATATTCTGAGCCGGAAGGAACAACTGTTTTTAGACGGTGCGGAAACAAGCGAGGGGATTTTTGCACCAACGCTTCGTTACCACAACGGCACTTTTTACATGATAACGACAAATGTTACTCCAAATAATAAACACGGAAACTTTATTGTTACCGCCACGGACCCGGCCGGGCCATGGTCTGACCCATATCCTCTTGGTTCCTCCGGCATCGACCCATCTCTTTTCTTTGATGATGACGGAAAATGCTATTATTGCGGAACCCAGGAGCGGAGGGAAGGTTCCCGGTATTTTGGGGATAATGAAATTTATATTCAGGAGCTGGATTTGCGTACGATGCAGCTGGTAGGCGAAAGCTATCCGGCATGGCATGGTGCCCTGCGCGGTGTGGAATGGCCGGAGGGTCCACACATTTACAAAAAAGACGGCTGGTATTATTTACTAATTTCCGAAGCGGGAACAGCACATAACCACGCCGTATCCATTGCCCGGAGTAAAAGTCTGAAAGAACCTTTTGAGGGACATAAAGGAAATCCGATTCTGACCCACCGCCATCTGGGCTATGACTATCCGATTGTCAATGTGGGACATCCTGACATTGTAGAAACCCAAAACGGGGAATGGTGGATGGTATGCCTTGCCTCAAGAACAAGAGGCGGCTATTACCGCAATCTGGGCCGGGAAACCTATCTGGTTCCTTTTACATGGGAAAACGGCTGGCCGGTTGTTAACCCGGGAAAGGGCATTGTGGAGAGTACGGTGAAAACTCCGGATCTGCCTCACGGTGGGGTGGATGTTGTTCCGCCAAGAGAGGATTTTGACTTCACAGAACTTCCTATGAATTTCATGTATATCCGAAATCCAAGAGAGGAAAATTATTCCCTGACGGCACGTCCGGGGTATTTGCAGCTAAAGCTGGATCCCGATACGATTTCCTCCCAGGGCAGGCCAAGCTTTGTGTGCCGCAGACAGTTATCTTTTGATTTTATGACAAAAACAGCTGTTTCCTTTGAGCCAAAGGCAGAGAACGAAAAGGCCGGTCTGGTTCTGTACCAGAGTCAGTCCTATAATTATCAGTTCCTGATCGGAAAGAAAGGCGACACAACATCGCTCTCTCTTGTACGCACCGAGAAGGATGAAGAGGAAACGATTGTTATGGCGATATTGGATGATTTTTATCCGGAGATTATTTTGCGCATCTCTCAGGAAGAGCAGGACTTAACCTTCTCCTATAGCACAGACGATAAGATTTTCAGAACTTTAGCAGACCATGTGAACGCCCGAATATTAAGCACCGATGTGGCCGGCGGTTTCGTCGGAACAACCATTGGCGTTTATGCCACTTCAAACGGTGTTAAGAGCGATACTACTGCTGACTTTGATTATTTTCTTTATAAATAAAGTACTTGGCATTAATACGAGATAAAAAAGGAAGTTCTTTCCGCTTTCGGAAACGTGTTCACGTTTAAACCGCGGAAAGAACTTCCTTTTTATCTCATATTGATTCAAGCTTTTTATTTATAAAGACTGCCAGAGTGCCTTCGATGAGTTTCCCTACCGAAAGGGCACTGATTCGGTCAAGCATATATAATTTTCTCCCCGGTAACAATCTTTGAAACATGATATCATTTGTCCGAATCAGCGCCCCTCCAGCCGCAAAATCTCCTTCTTCAACCGCTTCATAATTTTCTTTTCCAGTCTGGAGATATAACTCTGGGAAATCCCGAGTTCATCTGCCACCTCTTTCTGGGTCAGTTCCCGTCCCTGGGCATCTCCCAGACCAAAGCGGAGGCGGATAATTTTCTGCTCTCTCTCACTGAGGGTTTCTAACGCCTTTCGCAGAAGTTTTCTGTCCACCTCCCGCTCAATGTCCTTATAAATAATATCTTCACTGGTTCCTAAAATATCGGACAAAAGAAGTTCATTTCCATCCCAGTCTACATTCAGCGGTTCATCAATGGATACTTCCATTTTCGTCTTATTGTTCCGCCTTAAATACATAAGTATTTCATTCTCAATACACCGGGAGGCGTAGGTAGCCAGTTTAATATTCTTTTCCGGGTTGAAGGTATTGATGGCTTTCATCAGGCCGATTGTACCGATGGAAATTAAATCTTCTACACCGACACCGGTATTATCAAATTTCTTTGCTATGTACACGACCAGTCTCAGATTATGTTCCACCAGCATATTTCTTGCCCATTCATCTTCCTCATCTCCCAGGCACTCAATACAGGCAGCCTCCTCTCCCGGCTCCAGCGGTGCCGGCAGAATTTCCGCTCCTCCGATATAGTGGATATCTCCTCCCTGATGAAAGAAAATGCTCCGCCAGTCCTGCATCATCCGGAATTGAAAACGATTTGGCATAGAAATTCGTAGTAACATTGTATTATCCTCCTGTTCATAAATTCATTAACATATCGGGATGTAATATGATTTCGTATTCCCCATCCACAGATATATAACTGTCATAAAGCGCAATCCATGGTTTATCCCATCGATGCCACACTCCGTCTTTCCCTTTTATTTCTATGTAATCTGATTGGAATGCCGGTATCATTCCCGTATCCTTTCCCAGAGAGTGAAAGGGTATGTAACGGAATATCACTTCCTTTTCCCCCTTTAAAACCGGCAGAAAGAAATCTTTTTCACCAATCAGAACGGGCTTCTGGCTAAAGGGCTCCCTCAACTGGTTTCCCGTATCCAGAAAACCAATTCCACAAATCTGTTCCCCATCATGATACAGTCGCACGACATAATACTGCTCGGTCTTTTTTTCCATCTGCCTTTTCAGGGGAAGCAGCCGGTAACAGAAAAACAAAACCGCTCCCGCACCAAAGAGCAATACGAAGGTATTTCCCCTCGCAAAGGGCAGGTTCTGGATAGAAAGAAGAATCCCTGCCAGAATAAAGGCGGAAACATAAAACATCAAAAGATTCCAGAGCATTGCTCTCTTTGTCGTTTTCCCAAAGGCAATTCTTAGAATTCCTGCACTGCCCACCAAATATAAAAGAATCAATAGCAAAAGCTGCCTGTGTACATGAAAGACAAGAAGTCCCACAGACAGGACTGCTCCTGCTGCCGCTGCCGCTATCAGACGCCCCAGACGGATTTTCCGCTTTTGAAAAAAGCCGGCAAACATCAGTACAACAAAATTCATCCCCATATTGACGAGAAAAAAAATATCCAGATAGACCTTCATGCGCTTCCTCTTTTCTATGACTCACATTATAGCGGTATCCTTTTGCGTATTTTGTCAAAGAGGCGTGGAAAAAACAGGAAATTTATCTTCTCATTTCGACAGGATTTCATAAAAAATGGCAAAAAAAGAAAAGATATCCGGTCTGTCCCAAATATCTTTTTGCATATATTGTCGAATCGCTTGCATGTTTTTTGGAAATCTTATAGAATATTACTCAGTATAAAAGGGGCGACTGAGAAAAGCGCCCCTCTAAAAAACGCATAGCGTTTTTGCTCCGCACAAGGGAATTTCCCTAATAAGATAAAAAGAAAGGAATTGAAAAGAATGGCAAATCAAAATCCAACTGTAACAATTGAAATGGCTTCCGGCGATATTATGAAACTGGAACTGTATCCGGAAACCGCACCAAATACTGTAAACAATTTTATCTCTCTTGTATCTAAGGGCTTCTACGATGGACTCACCTTTCACCGAATCATTGAGGGTTTCATGATTCAGGGTGGTGATCCGGACGGAAACGGAACCGGCGGACCGGATTACAGTATTCCCGGTGAATTTTCCGCAAACGGCTTTGATAATCCGCTGCACCACAGTGCCGGCGTTATTTCCATGGCACGGGCACAGGATCCGGATTCAGCAGGTTCACAATTTTTCATTATGCACAAGGACGCCTCCCATCTGGACGGCTCTTATGCTGCTTTCGGTAAAATTACCGAGGGAATGGATGTGGTCAATAAGCTGGCTGCCACTGAAACCGACTGGGGCGATGCCCCTTTAGCGCCGGTTGTCATGAAAAAGGTTACGGTAGACACCTACGGCGTGGACTATCCTGAGCCGGAGAAGGCATAATACGGTGGTGGCATCGTACTTAGCACGATGGTACCAACATAACGGACTTTTACTGCACCTCTCCCATATAATAAAACCCTTTGCTCTCCGTCAGCTTTACCGGGACAATCTTTCCGATTAAATTCCTGCTGCCGGAGCAATGGACTACCTCATTATTGGAAAGACGTCCGGTAATGAGAGAAGCATCCTGGCTGTTTACCTCCTCCATCAGAACAGGGACTGTCTGTCCCACTCTTTCTGCCGTAATTTCAGCAGAAATTTTCTGAATGGTTTTTAACAGCCGGTCGAAACGTTTCTTTACTACTTCCTGTGGCACCTGCTCATCCATGGCTGCCGCAGGAGTCCCGCTTCGCTTTGAGTAGATAAAGGTATAGGCACTGTCGTAGCGCACCTTTTTTACTACATCTAACGTTTCTTCAAAATCCTCCTCGGTCTCTCCCGGAAATCCCACGATAATATCTGTTGTCAAAGAAATTCCCGGCATCCTCTGACGAAGTTTGTCCACCAGTTCCAAATAGCCTTCTTTTGTATAATGGCGATTCATTTTCTCAAGAATCCTGCTGCTACCGGATTGCAGCGGTAGATGAAGATGTGCACAAACTTTTCCGCACTCTTTCATGGCATCCATAAGGTCTTCGGATAAATCCTTTGGGTGGGAAGTCATAAAACGGATTCTCTCCAGCCCCTCAATTTTATTTACCTCCCGTAACAGCTCGGCAAAGGTCATTTTCTTTTCCAGGGTTTTCCCATAGGAGTTGACATTTTGTCCCAAAAGCATAATTTCCACTACGCCATCTGCCACCAGTCCCCGGATTTCCTCCAGAATATCCTCCGGCTCCCGGCTTCGCTCCCGCCCCCTCACATAAGGTACGATACAGTAGCTGCAAAAGTTATTACAGCCAAACATAATATTCACGCCGGTCTTAAACGGATATTTCCGTTTCCCCGGCAAATCCTCTACAATTTCCTTTGCCTCCTGCCACACATCCATGACAGGACGGTCCGACTGAATCTGGGTATATAATAATTCTGCCAGCTTATAAATGTTGTGGGTGCCAAATACAAGGTCTACAAAGGGATAACTCTTTCGGACATTTTCCACCTCATCCTCTTCCTGCATCATACAACCACAGAGGGCAATTTTCATGGAG
This sequence comes from Lachnospiraceae bacterium, assembly GCA_022510615.1. Classification (GTDB taxonomy): domain Bacteria; phylum Bacillota; class Clostridia; order Lachnospirales; family Lachnospiraceae; genus Eubacterium_F. The sequence goes on from JAFLTC010000005.1 coordinate 95,205, forward strand.
GGATTTTTCTTTTTCTGGTTTTTTAAATAGCCTAGCCGCCCATATATTTTTAAGTTGGCATTTTCTCTTACCGTGCAGGTATTATACAACACGAAATCTGCCACTGGTTCTTCTGTCTCCTGATATCCGATGTACTCTAACACAGCAGACATTTTTTCCGAGTCCTTCGCATTCATCTGACAGCCTAAAGTCTGCACCGATACCGTCAGCGGGCGTCCGTTTCTTGCCGCTTCTTCCTCTGCCCATATTTTACATTTTTTCATAAAATAATACTGGCGTTCCGGTTCTTTTTCCGGTGCTTCCTTTCCTATATCAACCAGTTCCAATCGTTTGTAATCAAACATCGTATCCTCCATTCCGAAGCATCACACTATTTCTCTATTCTTTTTTCCCAAATGTCACTTCCAGTGTTTTTTCTCCGGAGCCACTTCCCTGACCTGTTTTCACTGTAATTGTCCCTTTGTCTCCTGCACGACACTGGGACAATTTTTCAGACAGTTGGGATAAGGTTTTTACTTCTTTTCCATTGATGCCGGTAATAATATATCCTGTGCGAAGTCCTGCTTCTTCTGCCGGAGACCTTTCTGATACCTCAGAAATATAAATGCCCTCCACAAGACCATAGGCCTCTGCTACCTCACGGGAAACATCCTTGCCTACAATGCCAAGATATGCCCGCTCATCCTCCGCTACCGGCTCCTGATTCATCAGTTCATTTAAAATCGGCTCTGCCGTTGCCATCGGAATCGCAAAGCCCATTCCTTCTATCTCCTCTGAGGCAAATTTGGAAGAATTGATTCCAATGACTGCTCCATTACTATTCACTAAGGCGCCACCGCTGTTTCCCGGATTAATGGCAGCATCTGTCTGAATCAGCTTCACACTGCTACTGTCTTCGGAATCAATTTCTCTGTCCTTGGCACTGATATAACCAACGGTCACACTGGTTCCATAACCAAGGGCATTACCTATCGCTATCGCCCGTTCTCCCACCTTTGTCTGGGTACTGTCACCTACTGTGGCGATTTTAATATTCTTTTTCGTTGTCTCAGACAGGTCTTTCATATCCACCATAACGACCGCCAAATCCGTGGAAGAATCGGTTCCCTTCACCTGCGCCTTAGCCGTACTCTCATCACAAAATTTTATCGTTACACTGTCCGCACCCTCAACCACATGATTGTTGGTGGCAATATAAAGTTTATCTTCCCTTTCTGCAATCAGAATGCCGGAAGCACTGCCGGTACTCTCTCCGGACTGCATGCCAAAAGGCGTATTCTGCGTAACTGTTTCCGTCACATCAATGGCCACGATAGAAGGGAGCACCCGTTCGGCAATATCCGATACACTTCCTGTGCCGGCATCGGTACTTCCCGACACAATATTGGTCGTTGACAGCTTCGCTGCCGTATCTTTCTCGTTTTCCATGATACTGCTTTCGGTACGGAACAAGTTATTTCCAATCAGGGAAACACCTTGAAAAGTAGTCCCCGCTATCATTCCAAAAATGGCTGCTCCCGCCACCAGCTTTGCGATTTTTTTCATAATAAACACATCCTTTCGATTTTTATGTGTTTATCATATCCGCAAATTGTGAGGGGATTTTGTTTTGTTTTTGAAAGGTTTGTGTTTGAAATTTGATGATTATGTGAACTTCTCCGACTTTACAGATGGCACACAACTAAAAATTTCCCAGCACCCTTAAAAATGCTGCCTCTTCCCTAATCCCCCGCAGGGCATTCTGTACAGCGGCATCCTCTAAATTTCCCTCTACGTCAACAAAAAAACGGTACTCCCAGTTTCTCCCCGGTATCGGACGGGACTCGATCTGGGTCATATTCAAATCGTTATATAAAAAATGTGATAGTATCCGGTACAGGCTTCCACTCTGATGGGGAAGTTCAATGCACAGTGCCAGCTTATTACTTTCCTCCGTGTAAATTTCCTTTGGTCCGATAATGATAAAGCGAGTACAGTTGTTTTTCTCCTGCTGGATGCTGTCTGCAATGATTTCCAATCCGTACTCCTTCGCCGCTCTCCGACTGGCGATCGCCGCCTGGGTATGGTCTGCTTCCTTCGCAACCTTTTTTGCCGCCGCTGCCGTACTGTCGTACTCAATTCCCTCATAGGCAGGATGCGCCTCCATAAACTCCTGACATTGAAGCAGTCCCTGTGGATGGGAATATACTTTCTTTATTTCTTCTAATTTCGTTCCCACCGGTGCCAGCAGACACTGGTCAATTCTCATGACATGCTCACCCACAATGGCATTTTTGTACCGGAGAAGCAAATCATAATTCGCCGTAATTCCTCCGGTGGAGGAATTTTCTATCGGCAGAACACCAAAATCCGCATCCCCGTTTTGCACTGCCTCCATCACTCCCTGAAAACTCTGACAGCTGATTCCCTCTACATCCGTGCCAAAAACATCTTCCATGGCCTGCTGGGTATGGGTTCCCGGTACACCAAAATAATACACCGTTTTTCCCTTGCCGGGCACAATCTTTTCCACTTTCTGAAAAGCTGTCACCTCTTCCGTATGTGGCAGCACCCCATACTGATATTTCCGGCTGATGGACATAATCTGGCTGAAAAGCTCTCTGACTGCCCGTTCGTTAAATTCATTGTGAGACATAGCCCCCAGTTTTTCCAGTTTCTTTTCCTCTCTCTCTTTGTCCAAAACCGGCTTCCCTGTTTTTAGCTTATATTTTGCCACTTCATTTGACACAGCCATTCTCTTTTCAAACAAATCCACAATCTGACTGTCTATCTCATCAATCTGTTGTCTGGATACCGATAAATCTATCATTCCTCTTCCTCCTTCATCCTTTCTGCCAGTTCGCTCACTGTCCGGTGCAAAACCGGATGAAATGCCCATGGTGCGATCTGCGATAACGGCTGTAACACAAACTGCCTTATATGCATTTCTCTGTGGGGAATCGTAAGGCTTTCCGTCTGGATAATTTTATCACCAAAAAGAACAATATCCAAATCTATCGTCCGGGGTCCCCAGTGGATTGTCCTCTCCCTCTTTCCCTCTCTTTCTATTTCATGAATTCTCTCCAATAGTTCTTCCGGAGAATATAACGTACAAAACCCGACGGCACCGTTTAAGAACTTATCCTGCTCCGTATAACCATAGGGTTCCGTTTCTATCAGCTCCGATACTGTCAGTTCACATATCTTTTTGTCCTGCCTCAGAGCTTCAACGGCTTTTTCAATATTTTCCCTCTTATTTCCCATATTGGAACCCACCGACAAATACGCCGGCACCCATTCTCTCTCTATTCTGACACAGACGGTGTCCAGAGGAAGCAATATCGGCGCCCACGGTTTTTTCAGTTCCACCCGGACCTTTCTAACCAGAGGAAAATTCATCAGTATATCCTCTGCCAGATGCTCCGCCACCGCTTCCAGCAGTTTATAATTTTTTTCCTTCATCCGGCTCTCTACAAAATGAGACAGAGCGGCGTAATCAATGGAAAAGGATAAATCATCACTGGTACCTGCCCTTTTTGTATCCGTATACAAAACAAGGGACACTAAAAACTTCTGTCCCAGGACATTTTCTTCCTTCAATACACCATGATGACAATATACTTCCAGATTTTCGATTCGTATCTCATCCATTCTGGCACCTCCGGTTTCTCAGTCTGCCCTATGTAAAATAGCATCTGCCATTTTCAGCGCCCGGACATTTTTCTCCACATCATGTACTCGGACATACTCACAACCCTTTATCGCTCCTATTACACTGGTGGCTATCGTGCCCTCTTCCCTCTCTGTAACGGGCAAATCCAGTGTCAGTCCAATCATACTTTTTCTGGATGCCCCTAACAACACCGGGTATCCCAGTGCCACAATATCCTCCAGATGATTCATAATCATCAGGTTCTGCTCATAGGTCTTTCCAAACCCCACACCTGGGTCTAAGATAATATTTTCCTCTTTCACACCATGCTTTTTTGCAATGGCAAGGGATATTTGTAAATCCTCGATTACTTCTTGCAGGTAATCGGTATATTCCGCTTTCTCCCGGTTGTGCATTAAACAAACCGGTATATCTTTTTCTGCTGCCAGCACAGACATACCCTCATCATAGCGAAAGCCCCATATATCATTGAGAAGGTCTGCTCCTGCCGCAATAGCTTCTGCTGCCACGGTACTTTTATAGGTATCCACGGATACCGGTATATCAAACTGTTTTTTGATCTCCTCTATAACCGGTACAATACGCTGGATTTCCTCTTCCTCATGAATTTGTATATGCCCCGGCCTTGTGGATTCCCCTCCTACGTCAATGAGGTCAGCCCCCTCTTTTATCATCCTCTCAACTGCCTTCATGGCATCTGATACACTGTTATATTCTCCTCCATCGGAAAAAGAATCCGGTGTCACATTTAAAATCCCCATAACATAGGTCCTCACACCGGAAGGAAACTCTCGACCGCCGATTCTCATTTTTACCTCCAATTGCACACGCTTTTACCTTCCAATGAGCTTCATAAACATCTGCTGACGGTTACTGTCCTCTTTAAAAACACCCTGCACCGAATAGGTGGCGGTCTGTGTTCCCGGCTTTTTTATCCCCCGCATGGACATACACAAATGCTCCGCCTCTATCATTACCATAACGCCCTTTGGCTTTAGCTCCTTCATAACAGCCTCGGCAATCTGACCGGTAAGTTGTTCCTGTATCTGGGCGCGTCTGGCATATACCTCCACCGTGCGTGCCAATTTACTTAAGCCCACCACTTTTCCATCCGGAATATATCCGATATGTACCTTTCCAAAAAAAGGAAGCAGATGATGTTCACATACGGAATAAAAGGGAATGTCTCTCTCCACTACCATCTCCCCCGTGTCGGAGGAAAAGGTTCTCAAAAGATGTTCCCCTGCATCCTGGGTATAGCCGCCAAAGATTTCCTCACACATATCGGCAATCCGCTTTGGCGTATCCTGCAAGCCCTCTCTTGTGGGGTCTTCCCCGATTCCCTCTAAAAATAATTGTACTGCCTGCCTGATTTTCTCGTGATCCATAGGTACCTCTTTTCCTATATGCACCAACCGGTGCCATTTATTTCTGTCCACATATAATCATTAGTATAGCATGAACCGGTTTATTTCACAATAATATCCGCAAAACTTCCACCCGTAACTTTCAAAAGATCGCCCGGTGCCAGAAAAATCTGAACACCAAGCTTTCCGCCGCTGATAATGATCTGTTCAAACTCCTGCGCCGATTCATGGATTACGGTATTGTACTGCTTTTTCATACCAATAGGCGTACAACCGCCACGGATATATCCGGTTACGTCATTAATATCCTTTACATGCACCATAACCAACGATTTTTCTCCCACTGCCTTCGCTGCTTTCTTTAAGTCCACTTCCTCGGCAATCGGAACGACAAATACATGATAATTTTTGCTCTTCCCCTGCATCACAAGGGTTTTAAAGCTCTGCTCATAGGATTGCCCCAGTTTATCCGCTATGTGGACACCATCGATAAATTCGTCACACTCATAGGTATTGATTTGAAAATCAATTTTATTTTTCTCCAAAATGCGCATGGCATTGGTTTTTTTCTCTTTTTCCCGCTTTGCCATTCTCATCCTTCCTTTCCCAAAAGTCATCTATCGCTAATTCCCGAAAAAAAGACAGTGAGCCAAATAACAGGACTGCCTCCTCTTCCCCACGATGATTCAGCGCCTCTTTCAAAGCCAACGTGACACTGTCTGCGGTGGAAACAATAGGACATCCTTTTTTTCTCCATACCTCTGCCAGCACATTTTTATCCAGTCCTCTGCCCCCGGGTGCTGTAATCGTTATCACATCGGCAAATACCGATGCCAGATAAGATACTATTTTTTCATACTCCTTATCCTGAAAAACACCCATAATGCCATGTAGCACCTTATCCGGCAGTAGCTGTCTTACTGTTTCTGCCAGTGCTTTGGCACCATCCGGGTTATGCGCTCCGTCCGAAATAATAAGCGGATTTTCAGAAATCACCTCAAAGCGACCTCTCCACACCGCTCTGCCAATTCCTTTCAGTAACTGCTCCTTCGTAAATGAAAAGGGTGGTGGCAGCTGTCTGCAGACTTCCAATGCCAGACAGGCGTTTTCCATCTGATAGCTTCCCGGCATACGTGTCCGGAAATTTTCTCCCTGATAGGAAAAAACCATACCCTTTAAATCCGCAGAAATTCGTATCATATCCTCTTTCTTTAATACCGTTAATGCCGCCTTTTTTTCTTCTGCTTCCTTTTCAATCACTGTCTGGGCCGTCTTTTTCTTTTGAAAGGTTATAACCCTTCCCTCTTTCTTTATAATCCCTGCTTTCTGTCTCGCAATCTCCTCCAGTGTATTTCCCAGTACCCTTTTATGGTCCATACTGACAGGGGTAATCACAGAAGCAATAGCTTCCTCTATTACATTCGTGGCATCTTCCTTTCCGCCCAGTCCCACCTCCAGTATAACGACCTGGCACTGCCAGTGGACAAAGGCTAAAAAAGAAACCGCCGTCTCAATTTCAAAAACTGTAGGAGGCTCCATTTCTTCGGCCGCCATCTGCTCCACTGCTACAGCTACCTCTGTAACACACCGGGCAAGCAGCTCCTTTTCGATATAGTGAATGCCTTTTCCATCCTCATACTGGATACACTCCTCATATTGAAATACCGCCGGAGAAACATACCGCCCCACCATATAGCCACTTACTCCAAGAATACTGCTGATATAAGCTGCCGTGGAACCTTTTCCGTTTGTTCCGGCAATATGAATAAAGGAAAGCCTCTCCTGGGGATTGCCAAGGCGCCGGCACAGCTCCCGCATCCGGTCAAGCCCCAGACTCATTCCCGTTTTTCCGGCCTCTTGTATATATGTCATCGCTTCTTCGTAGGTCATGCTTTTCCTCACCTTAATTCTGAATCAATACCAACATTGACATTTCCCGTCAGACACCACAAACCGACTCTGCCGGAATTCGGCTCATATTCCGATATGATATACAAATCAATTTCCTGCTCTCCCTGATTGGTTTTCATCTCAATACTTCCACTCACATAATAATTGCCATGACCGCTGGTGACGTGATTGGTACCCTTGCTGTCAAGCAGGTAGCTGACACTGGTGGCCCCACCGGAGTCAGCGCCATTCACTTCATAGGAAAGAATCTCTACATCACGGTAAGATTCTACCAATTCCCCAATTTCTTCTTCCAGCTTGCTGTCATATTTCCACACGCTGCCGGAAAACATATGTTTTATTCTGTCCCCATCCTTATTTTTCAGATTTTCCACTAACGTTTCTGCTACCTCTTTTAGCAGTTTGTCCTCATCTCCTCCATCAAAGGAAACATCATGATCATATGACATATAAAAATCCTTTAGCTGAATATCAACGGAAGCATCATCCGATACAAGACTATCCCCGTTTAAATAAATCCCGTATCCGGTTTCGCCTGTATCCTCAATCGTCTCTTTGTTATCCGCTATGTGCATATAGTTGATTCCCCTTTTATGTATGGAGTCACCGGTATTGGCAATAAAGTAAATATAAACCGGCTTGTCCCCGCAGAAAAACCGGTATTTCGCCTTGATGGATTCCCCATCCGTTTCATGCTCAAGCAAGTCAAATTTTTCAATGGAATTGTCAAAATAACGATGAAGCTTTTCATAGGCGTCATGCAAATTTCCAAATTTCTGATAGGCATCGTCACTGAACAAATCATAAAAGTCATACATGGAATCTTCCTGTGTACCTGCCTTATCCGCTACTTCCTCTTCATCCATATCCAGATCACAGTTCTGTATATCACACATAATTTTGTAGGCCTGTTCTTCCGGGGTCGCTTTCAGAAAGGGAATATTACAGCCGGTGGATAGCAGAACGACGAATACTATAATCACTGCAAGATATACTTTTTTCATTGGATTTCCCCTCTTTTAGCTGCAATTTTTACAGATTTCTTTCTAAATTATAGCATGAAGCACCAGACTGCACAAGAAAAGAATCCGGACCAATACGTTTTGTAAAGCCCGGATTCTTCTGTTTATAAACTGCTGCAAAGCAGCCATTATTTACTTAATTACTCTTACGCGGATAACGTCTTTCACTGCCTCCAGCTCTTTTACTACCGTTTCGGTGGCGTTCGAGCATATATCAAAGATCGTATATGCGTAATTACCACGGCTTTTGTTTACCATGTTTTCAATGTTGATGCCATCCTTGGAAAACAGTGCGGTAAACTGGCTGAGCATATGCGGCACATTTCTATGGGCTACTGTAATACGCCCCTCCGTAGTGCATACACCGGCGTCACAGTTCGGATAGTTTACGGAATTTTTCACGTTTCCGTTTTCAATAAAATCACGAATCTGATGAACTGCCATTTTAGCACAGTTATCCTCGGACTCCTGAGTGGAAGCTCCAAGATGAGGAGTAACAATGGTATTCGGGAAATTCACTGTGTTTTCATTTGGAAAATCTACCACATATTTACCGACCTTACCGGATTCCAGTGCCTCTTTCATATCCGCCTCGTTTACGAGAGTATCACGGGAGAAGTTAAGAATCACTACGCCATCCTTCATTTTATCAAAGGCCTCTTTATTAAACATTCCTTTGGTAGAATCCAAAAGAGGAACATGAACGGTGAGATAATCACACATCTCATACAGCTCCTCATTTGTCTTAACCATCGTAACATCACGGGACATATTGAGGGCATGCTCAACAGACAAATATGGGTCGCATCCATATACATCCATGCCCAGACGGTTTGCCGCATTGGCAACAAGGACACCAATGGCTCCTAAACCGATAATACCAAGTTTTTTCCCTTTAATTTCCGTTCCGGCAAAGGCTTTCTTCGCCTTCTCAGCAGCCTTGGCAATCCCGGCATCCCCTTTATTTTCTCGACACCACTGGATACCGCCGGTAATGTCACGGGCCGCTAACAGCATGCAGGCGATCACTAATTCCTTTACGCCGTTGGCATTGGCACCCGGAGTATTAAAGACAACAATACCTTTTTCGGCACACTTATCTAACGGAATGTTATTAACGCCGGCTCCCGCTCTGGCTACGGCAAGCAGATTATCCGAAAGCTCCATATCGTGCATATCGGCACTTCTGACTAAAATTGCCTCTGCGTCAGAAACATTCTCTGTTACCTCATATTTATTATCCAGTATATCCAGACCGCAGGCCGCGATTGGATTCAGGCAATTTACTTTGACACTCATTTCGCATTGTCCTCCTCAAACTTCTTCATAAATTCAACCAGCTTCTCCACACCTTCTTTTGGCATGGCATTATAAATGCTGGCACGCATACCTCCTACGGTGCGGTGACCTTTCAGATTTTCAAAACCGGCTTCCTTTGCCTCTGCCACAAATTTGGCATCTAAATCTTTATCTCCGGTTATAAACGGCACATTCATCAGCGAACGGTCCTCTTTGCGGACAGTGCCCTGGAACATTTTAGAAGAGTCAAGAAAATCATAAAGAATCTGTGCTTTCTCAATGTTTCTCTTCTTCATTTCCTTCAAACCGCCCATTTTCTTAATCCACTTAAATACCTTACCGCAGATATAAATACCGTATGCCGGCGGCGTATTATAAAGAGACTGGGCATCCGCATGAATTTTATACTGTAACATAGTCGGAACCTTCTCATCTACCTCTTCCGGAATGAGATCCTCACGGATAATGACAACAACAACTCCGGCAGGTCCGATATTCTTCTGAACACCGCCGTAAATCACACCGTACTTTGATACATCTACCGGCTCAGAAAGAAAGCAGGAGGACACATCTGCCACAAGAGTTTTTCCTTTTGTATTTGGCAGTGTCTTGTACTTTGTTCCGTAAATGGTATTGTTTTCACAAATGTACACATAATCAGCATCATCATCAATCGGCAAATCGGAACAGTCCGGAATATAAGAAAAAGTCTCATCCTCGGAAGAAGCAATTTTTACTGCCTTTCCGTATTTACAAGCTTCCGTATAAGCCTTCTTTGCCCACTGTCCGGTTACGATATAATCTGCCACACCGTTTTTCATCAGATTCATCGGAATCATGGCAAACTGCTGGGAAGCACCGCCCTGCAGGAATAACACCTTATAATTATCCGGAATTTCCATTAAATCCCTCAAATCCTGCTCTGCTTCTTTGATTATCGTATCATATGCCTTGGAACGATGACTCATCTCCATAACGGACATACCGGTTCCTTTATAATCCAGCATCTCATCCGCTGCTTCTTTTAATACTTCCTCCGGCAATACTGCCGGTCCTGCTGAAAAGTTGTACACTCTAGCCACTTTCAAAATCCTCCTTACAATGATATATGTTTTTTTAATTTTTCATCTTATTTTTATGGTCTTTTTCGTCAAAGGACTCCTCAATCGGTGCCCCCGGTGCAACCATCGGCCATACCTTTTCATCATGGTCGATTACTACCTCGATAACCATCGGCTCTCCTGCTGCCATTGCCCTGCGAAGAGCATCATCGAACTCTTCTTTTTTCGTGACACGGATTGCCTTTGCCCCCATGGCTTCCGAAACCTTACAGTAATCCACCTTATCTTCCAGAATTGTCTGGGAATAGCGCTTACCATAGAACAATGTCTGCCACTGGCGGACCATGCCCAGTGCATGATTGTTAAAAATAATCTGTATAATCGGAATATTATAACGGGTTGCCGTTGCAATCTCATTCATATTCATGCGGAAGCAACCGTCTCCGGCAATGTTGATAACCGTTTCCTCCGGCATTCCTACTTTCGCGCCGATACAGGCTCCCAGACCATAGCCCATGGTTCCCATACCGCCAGAAGTGATAAAATGTCTTGGAGTGCGGTACTTATAATACTGTGCCGCCCACATCTGATGCTGTCCTACATCGGTTGTAATAATAGCCTCATTGTTTGTCAGTTCACTAATGCGTTCAATTACATACGGTCCTGTAAGACCCTCTTGATTATAGGTCATTGGCAATGCCGCTTTTCTCGCCATTACTTTATCAACCCATGTTTTGTGGTACTGCTGCTCCAGCTTCTTATTCAAAATTTCCAGAACAGATTTTAAGTCACCAATAATAGAATAATCCACCTGGATATTTTTATTTATTTCTGCCGGGTCTATATCAATATGAACAATTTTGGCATGATAGGCAAATTTTTCTGCATTTCCGATAACACGGTCTGAAAAACGTGCCCCCAGTACAAGCAGAAGGTCGCATTCCGTAACACTTAAATTGGCTGTCTTTGTTCCGTGCATACCAAGCATACCCGTATAATAGGAATCAGTACCGTCAAAGGCTCCCTTACCCATCAGGGTATCCGTAACCGGTGCATCCACCTTCTTAACAAATTCCTTCAACTCTGACTCCGCACCGGAAATAACCGCACCACCTCCGACAAAAATCATCGGCTTATCGGCCTTCTTAATTACCTGAATAACGTCTTCAATATCCTGTTCATCAATAGTTTCTACCTGACGGTTTACGATATCCGGCGTTTTCGGAGTAAATTCCGTCACCGCCGCCGTCACATCTTTCGTCACATCTACTAATACCGGTCCCGGTCTGCCCGTCTGTGCAATCTTGAAAGCACGGCGCATAACCTCTGCCAGATTATGAATATCTTTTACAATAAAACTATGCTTCGTAATCGGCATTGTCACACCGGCAATATCTACCTCCTGAAAAGAATCCTTTCCTAACAGTGGCAATGTTACATTACAGGTAATCGCCACCATAGGAACCGAATCCATATAAGCGGTAGCAATTCCCGTTACTAAATTTGTCGCTCCCGGACCGCTGGTTGCCATACAGACACCTACCTTACCGGTAGCTCTGGCATATCCGTCTGCCGCATGGGACGCCCCCTGCTCATGGGAGGTCAGTATGTGGTGGATACGGTCCTGATAACGGTATAACTCATCATATACATTTAAGATCGCCCCACCCGGATAACCAAAAATCGTATCTACACCCTGCTCTAACAGGCATTCAATTATAATCTGGGAACCATTTATCTGCATATCCTGCACCTCTTTCTTATTTTTCTAAAATCGCTCCGGTGCTGCCTGACGTAACCATATTGGCGTAACGAGCCAGATATCCTGTGTTTACCTTCGGCTCTCTCGGCTGCCAGTTTCTTCGTCTCTCTTCCAGCACCTCATCCGGCACATCTACATTCAGTGTATTTTCCGGGATATTGATTTTAATTATATCCCCTTCTTCAATCAAAGCAATCGGGCCTCCGACGGCTGCCTCCGGTGATACATGACCAATAGATGCGCCGCGGGATGCACCGGAAAATCGTCCGTCTGTAATAAGAGCTACGGAAGAACCAAGTCCCATTCCGGCAATGGCGGAGGTAGGGTTGAGCATTTCTCTCATACCCGGACCACCCTTTGGTCCTTCGTAACGGATGACGACGACATCTCCTGCCACAATCTCTCCCGCCTTGATAGCGGCAATCGCATCTTCCTCACAGTCAAAGACTCGCGCCGGTCCTTCGTGAACCATCATCTCCGGTACGACAGCAGAGCGTTTGACGACACCGGAATCCGGTGCAAGATTTCCTTTCAGTACAGCAATTCCACCGGTTTCACTATACGGGTTTTCGATTGGGCGGATAACCTCCGGATCACGATTTACCACATGTTCAATGTTTTCGCCCACCGTTTTTCCGGTGACAGTAATCAGATTCGTATATAATAATCCCTTTTTATTCAATTCATTCATGACGGCATAGACACCACCGGCTTCATTGAGCTGCTCCATATAGGTGTGGCCCGCCGGTGCCAGATGGCACAGGTTTGGTGTCTTTGCACTAATTTCATTGGCAATATCCAGATTCAACTCCACTCCTGCTTCATGGGCAATCGCCGGCAGATGCAGCATCGTATTGGTGGAACATCCCAGTGCCATATCCACCGTCATAGCATTCAAAAATGCTTTTTCTGTCATAATGTCCTTCGGACAAATATTTCTCCGGTACATTTCCATTACCTGCATACCGGCATGCTTGGCAAGCTTGATGCGGTCGGAATACACTGCCGGAATCGTACCATTTCCCTGAAGTCCCATACCGATTGCTTCTGTCAGGCAGTTCATGGAATTGGCAGTATACATACCGGAACAGGAACCACAGGTCGGACAGGCATGGCTGACATAATCATCCACCTGTTCCTCTGTCATTTTTCCTGCCGCATGGGCACCTACCGCCTCAAACATACTGGAAAGGGAAGTTTTCTGTCCCTGGACGTGTCCGGCTAACATCGGACCACCGCTGACAAATACAGTCGGTACATTGACTCTGGCTGCCGCCATCAAAAGTCCCGGTACATTTTTATCACAGTTTGGCACCATAACAAGGGCATCAAAGGCATGGGCAAGTGCCATACACTCGGTGGAATCCGCAATCAAATCCCTTGTCACAAGAGAATATTTCATTCCCACATGCCCCATGGCAATTCCGTCACAGACGGCAATAGCCGGAAAGACAATCGGTGTTCCTCCTGCCATGGCTACTCCCAGCTTGACGGCCTCCACTATTTTATCCAGGTTCATATGGCCCGGCACAATTTCATTATAGGAACTGACAATGCCGACTAACGGCTTATCCAGTTCTTCCTTTGTCATCCCCAGTGCATTGAATAAAGAACGCTGTGGGGCTGTCTGCATCCCCTTTTTCACAGAATCACTTTTCATTTTACTTACCTCCTGTATTCGTCCGATTCACTGTTGTTTCGTTACTGTATCTCAGCGGCAATGGCATCTCCCATTTCTTTTGTACCAAGGAGTGTCTTGCCCTCATCCATAATATCAATGGTTCGTAATCCTTTTTTCAAAACAGTCTTTACTGCATTTTCCACAGCATCCGCCTCCTCTTGCAGATTGAAGGAATAACGGAGCATCATGGCTGCGGAGAGAATGGTGGCAATCGGGTTTGCCTTATTCTGTCCGGCAATGTCCGGTGCCGAGCCATGACTTGGTTCATACAGTCCGAGCGTCCCCTCTCCCAGGCTTGCCGAGGAAAGCATTCCGAGAGAACCGGTCACCATACTTGCCTCATCGGAAAGAATATCGCCAAACATATTCTCGGTCAGAATCACATCAAACTGCTTCGGATCTCTCACTAACTGCATGGCACAGTTATCGACTAACATATCGGTCAGCTCCACTTCCGGATATTCTTCACTGACTTCCTTTACTATCTTTCTCCAAAGTCTGGAGGAATCCAGCACATTGGCCTTATCTACACTGCAGACTCGTTTTCCTCTTTTCATGGCAATATCGAAAGCCCATTTGGCAATCCGGCGGATTTCGTTTTCATTATAGGTCAGTGTATCCACTGCCGTCATGACACCGTCTATCTCTTTTGTATAGCGCTCACCAAAGTACAAACCTCCGGTCAGCTCCCTCGTGACGACAAAATCAAAGCCGCCCTCTGTGAGTTCTTCCTTTAACGGGCAGGCTCCGCTTAGTTCCTCAAAAAGAATCGCCGGGCGGAGATTACAAAATAATCCCAGTCCCTTACGGATTTTCAAAAGCCCTGCCTCCGGTCTTTTATCCGGTGGAAGTTCATACCAGCTGTCCTGTCCAACCTTGCCGCCGACGGCTCCCAGTAAGACGGAATCACTCTTTTTTGCCTTTTCCAATGTTTCATCGGTCAAAGGCTCTCCATATTTATCAATCGAACATCCTCCCATATAAAGTTCTTCATATTGAAAGGTGTGTCCATAAATTTTTCCAACTTTATCTAATATTTTTTTTGCTTCTGTTACGATTTCCGGTCCGATACCATCTCCCGGAATCACTGCAATATTGTAGTTCATAATATTCCTCCACTCACAGGGCAGATTTATTCCCTCATAATTTTCTAGTATAATGCACAGTGCCGCATTATGTCAAGTGCTGAGACACTTGAGTTTCCGTATTTTGTTTCAAACTTGTACTTTTCCTGCCATAAATAAAACCTCCAAACTGGTAATTCTATCCTACACCAGTTTGAAGGTTTACACAAACTATACTTATCCTATTTTACAGTAATGGTTACTACTTTTTTTACACTCTTGTAATTTGCAGAGGCTTTCGCTGTTACTCTTACTTTATAAGTGCCTTTTTTTGCTCCTTTTTTCATTGTGACAACGCCCTTTTTGCTGACACGGATGTACTTAGAAGCCCCCTTCGTCACCTTATAGGTCACGGAAGTTTTATTTTTAGACGGCTTAATCTTAAACGTAGCTTTCTTCTTTTTCAGTTTTTTTGCTTTATACTTCTTCTTTGATACCTTCAATTTTAGTTTCTGAGAAGCTTTTTTTATCGTAAAGTTAACCGATGTCGAACCTGTGTAACCGGAATTATCCTTTGCCGTTATCGTAATAGTTGCTTTACCCGCATTTTTATTGTTTTTATAGCTTACTGTGTAATCTTTCCCTTCTGTTAAGATTCGCCCCGCTACTGTCACTGTCACAGCCGGAGTCTTTCTTTTGCCGTCATAGGT
This sequence comes from Lachnospiraceae bacterium, assembly GCA_022510615.1. Lineage (GTDB taxonomy): Bacteria > Bacillota > Clostridia > Lachnospirales > Lachnospiraceae > Eubacterium_F. Next base: position 110,734 of record JAFLTC010000005.1, read on the forward strand.
ATAGCTGGTTTTAGGATAATAGACGACCGCAGTGGAAAGATCTATTGTCTGCGGTTGTTCCGTTGTCTTGGGCGGAAACCCATCATACGGGTCGGAATAGGTCTTTATGGCAAAATTATCCAGAGTGGTCATATTACCGGTTGCTGCCAAATACCCCTGCGAAAAATCTTTCCAATCCACCCAATCGTATCCACCCGACTCATCCTCGCTCCCTAAAAAGCTTTCGCCCTTATGAATCACTCCCACTGAATAGAACGAATAAGACTTTGTTTCTTCGGGAAGACGTTCCCAGGATGTCTTGGAGGTTCCGCTGGCTGCCCCATACAGATATCTGCCATCCGATTCCTGTGTCACAACAACTGAATATGGTTCTCCCATACGAAAATGCTGCTCTGTTTTTAAATTTTCACGATGGTATCCGGCATATTCATACGTTTTCTTTATCGTTTCCAGAAGCGTACCATCCGTTGGTGATGTATAATTGTCATTGAGCCTGTAAATCTCATATGTGATCTTAGCACCTGCTTTGGATGTTGTAGCGGCAACACAGCGCAAAGTCATATCTCCGTCTTCCGCATGGAATACATTTGCCTCGCTCAC
>JAFLTC010000050.1 GCA_022510615.1 Lachnospiraceae bacterium
AAAATATACTTATATTTTTGTTTTAGCCCGGGAATTCTTTTTAAAAATTCTGTTTCTCCATCAATAGAATACACATTTTTAGCTATTTTTCTAAATGAAGAAATAATCATATTTAATTCTTCGTCAAAAACACACTCAGATTCATGAAAAACATCAGACATTGTTTCAGGACTGTTATATACAAAAAGAATACAATACAATTTATCTAACTTCGGCGTTTGTTTTACTGCCTGAAACAATAATTGTATATCATTAAAAGAATTTATCATTGTAGCCTCCAAATTTATATTATTAACGGATAACATCTGATTATCCTACTTATTTATTTGGCTGTTTTTAATAGATAACTTTCAATCTATCATCTGTAATTTTTCAGGGGAAATGGTGTCTTAAATTAATAGTATATAGATAAAAACTGTCGGTAATATAAAAATATGGGACAGGACTAGATTTTCATGGATTTTGAACTCTGCTTATGATAAAATAAAGATATTGTATAGGGCGATTTTGTAAAACAGAAGGGTATCCCCAAGCTTTGGGAAAGATTAAATTGCAACTTATATACAAAGGAATAGAGATTATTAATCCATCTGCATTGTTGGAAAGTGGGGAATGATTATGATTACAAAGCCTGTTATTTGTCCGGATTTTACCATAGAAGATATTCATAAAATCCGTGAATATCATTATGAACTTACAAAGGATATGACCCTGCAGGAAAAAATGGATTTTTACAATGAGGGTGGCAAAGCCTTTTTAAGGGAAATGGAAGAAAGAAAGCTACAGAAGGTGTAAGGGTTATATTTCAACAGAAGCATGAGGAAAGGGAAACGCGTGTGTGAGTGATCCTGTCTGCATTTTCGGTGTTTCTGATTCTTACGTCGAGGGGTAAAACGAAAATATTTACCCCTTTTTTATCCCTGTTGCAGACAAAAATACAGAAAAACAAGGAGATTACAGAACATGATAAAAGTACTCTTCATCTGCCACGGCAACATTTGCCGTTCCCCAATGGCCGAGTTCGTTTTTCAGGACATGGTAAACAAGCGCGGTCTGGCGGACCAATTCATCATTGATTCCATGGCAACCAGTACGGAGGAATTAGGGAATTCACCCCACCCGGGGACGGTGCGAAAAATGAATGAAATGAATATTCCCATGAAGCCTCACAGAGCCAGACAGGTGAGTTTCCGGGACTATGATGATTATGATTATTTCATTGGCATGGATACCTGGAATATGCGAAATCTCAACCGCATACTCAGAGGTGACCCGGATGGCAAGGTCTATAAATTTCTAACCTTTGGAAGTGACGGAAGAGATATTGCAGACCCATGGTACACAGGAAACTTTGATGAAACCTATGAAGATGTGGTGGAGGGTTGTGAAGGATTTCTAACCTATCTTCTTGAAAACGGGCTGATACATTAGGAGGGGATGAATGATGAAAAGAATAGTTTCTGTGATATGTGTTTTAGTATTGTCACTGTCATTGTGTGGGGAGGTCTCTGCCGAGACCAGGTTGGTTTCTAAAAATAATAAATATGGAAAATTTACCTACTCAGTATACCATAGCAGAGTAGGTTGTATTGCCAGAGAATATATAGAGCTGAAATCCTATAAGGGAAAGGCAAGTCATTTAAAGATACCATGCGAGATGGGAAAAAGACAAGTGGAGTCTCCGCCGTCACGGTATAAATATCCGAAAAAAATTAAAGAGATTACTCTGGAAAAAAGGATTTTCTACCCAAACAAGGGGGAGTTTACAGGTTTGCCGAATTTGAAGGAATTTCATATAAAAAACTCTACCAACGGAGCTTATGCGAAGAAGGGGGTTTTGTTTGCCGATATTATGGGAGGTCTTTGGGCTTATGCATATCCCCGGGGAAAGAAAGCAAAAAGTTATAAAGTTCCCAAAAAGGTAGCTGTAATCGGTGACTATGCCTTTGCGAATTGCAAAAATTTGAAATCAATTACCCTCCCTAAAAATCTGATAGAGATTAAAGACTATGCTTTTTATGGCTGCAAATCTTTGAAAAAGATTACGATTCCTAAGCGGGTGTATTACATTGGTGAAGGTGCCTTCAAAAAATGTAAAGCCAAGGTTGTCCTGCCCCACTATATGGAAAAAGTAAAAGGTGATTCGAAGGAAGGTTCCCATTACGAATTATTTGTGGACGGTCGTCCAAAGGATGACCCGAATGCGGCCATAGAGCATGTGAAATACCGGGATATTGAGGAGATTCAACCGGATACAAAGACAGTCGAAATGACAGTAAATAGTAAACACACTTTGGTTACACATTTTCAGATAGAAGATCATTGGAATACGCTTTTATCAGACGGACTGGCATATAAATCCTCCAATCCTAAAGTGGCAACAGTGGATGACCATGGTGTGGTAACAGCGAAGAAAAGAGGAACGACAAAGATTACGGTCAGACATTTATATTTATATGGCTATCATAATTATGCCGCAGGAATATATACTGTAAAGATCACAATAAAATAATAGTAGATGGAGGTTAAGTATGAAAGTATTATTAGTAAACGGAAGTCCTCATAAAGAGGGCTGCACCTATACGGCATTGAAAGAGGTTGCCGGCGCTTTGGAGAAAAATGGAGTACAGACAGAAATAATCTGGCTTGGTGTCGATGAGATTGCCGGCTGTATTGGCTGCGGAGCCTGTGCCGGTACCGGAGTGTGCTTCCGTAAGGACATAGTAAATGAATTTGTGGAAAAAGCAGGAGAGGCAGACGGCTTTGTGTTTGGTTCGCCGGTACATTATGCGGCGGCATCGGGAGCACTGACTTCCTTTATGGACCGTGCGTTTTATTCCGGTGGCGGTCATTTGACCGGTAAGCCGGGGGCAGCAGTGGTAAGCTGTCGGCGTGGCGGCGGCAGTGCAGCTTTTGACCAGCTGAATAAGTACTTTACGATAAATTGTATGCCGGTCGTTTCCTCCCAGTACTGGAATCAGGTACACGGAAATACTCCGGAGGAAGTGGAGCAGGATGGC
>JAFLTC010000051.1 GCA_022510615.1 Lachnospiraceae bacterium
GATTGGAATTGTGGCGGCAAGATTTAATGAATTTATTGTCAGTAAGCTGATTGGCGGAGCTGAGGATGCACTGGTGCGCCACGGTGTGGAGACAGAGGATGTAGACCTGGCCTGGGTGCCGGGAGCCTTTGAGATTCCTATGGTGGCACAGAAGATGGCACAGTCGGGAAAATATGATGCCGTCCTTTGTCTCGGAGCTGTCATTAAAGGTTCTACCTCCCATTATGATTACGTATGTGCCGAGGTCAGCAAGGGGATTGCCACGGTGGGAATGAATACCGGAGTGCCTACCCTCTTTGGCGTACTGACTACAGATAATATCGAGCAGGCCATCGAGAGAGCCGGAACCAAGGCAGGGAATAAAGGATATGATGTAGCTTGTTCTGCCATTGAAATGGTAAATCTGATGAAAAACATATAAAAGGGAGAAGAGTTGCAGATGGAGATTGCAGAAATTAAGGGAATAGCGGAGGCTATCCGAGGGAATGTGGAAAAGGTCATTGTCGGAAAATCCGAGGAGATTGATTTTGTGCTCACGGCTTTTCTTGCCGGCGGTCATATTCTTTTGGAAGATGTGCCGGGAACCGGAAAGACAATGCTTGCCAAATCTCTGGCAGCTTCCATGGATATGGATATGAAAAGAATTCAGTTCACACCGGATTTATTACCGGGAGATGTGACGGGAATTCACTACTTCAATCAGAAAGAGGGAGAATTTGAGTTTCGCGCCGGGGGAATTTTTACGAACATTTTGCTGGCGGATGAAATTAACCGTGCCACACCGAGAACCCAGTCCAGTCTTTTGGAGTGTATGGAGGAGAGGCAGGCTACCATTGACGGGGTTACCATGGAGATGCCAAAGCCTTTCTTTGTTATAGCTACCCAGAATCCGGTGGAGACCTCCGGGACATTTCCTCTGCCGGAGGCACAGCTGGATCGTTTTATTATGCAGATTCCTATCGGCTATCCGGACCGGGAGGGGGAGAGAGAAATTCTCCGCCGGTTTGAGGGGAAAAGCCCTTTGTTGGAATTGAAACCGGTTTGTGCGGTGGAAAAGCTGCAGGAAATGCAGGAGACCTGTGAGCAGGTACATATAGATACTACAGTTGTAGACTATATGCTGGATATGGTGGAAAAAACGAGAAACCATAAAAATATTGCCCTGGGCGTCAGTCCCCGTGGGGCGATTGCCTTTCTCAAGGTAGTAAAATGCTATAGTGCCATTCACGGACAGACCTTTGTGACACCGGAGACAGTAAAGAAGCTGGCTCCTTATGTGCTGGGACATCGTATTATTCTGGAGGATGTTTACAGCAGTAAAAAGAAAGCAGTGGATTATATACGGGAGATTGCCAATTTTACGACGGCTCCTACGGAGGATTTTTCCAAGTGATTTTTTTAGTATTTGTAGTCATTCTTGTCTACGTGCTGTATCAGGCCTATACCTATCATTACCGAAAACACTGGAAGGAAAACTTTGAGGTAAAGGTAGAGTTTTCCGAGGAACAGGCAGGCGTGGGCGACCAGTTGTTTTTGTACGAAACAGCAGTGAATAATAAGAAAATGAGTTTGCCGGCTATTTGCGTAAAATTTCTCACATCGAAATATCTTCGGTTTGAGGATGGAGACAGCGGAACAGTTTCCGACCATTTTTACCGCAATGACGTAATGAGCGTAGACGGCTTTCAGAAGGTGCGCCGGAAACTGCGTTTTACCTGTAAAAAAAGAGGGATGTATACTATTGATGAAGCGGAACTGGTGAGCTTTGATTTATTCTGCTCCCATACCTTTGTTCACAAGCTGGAGGTCAGTGCTTCTTTGTGCGTATATCCCTCTCTTTTGGATGTCAGCAGATTGATACCGGTATTCAGTCAGATGAATGGGGGCGTGATGACAAAGGTTCCCCTCTTTGAGGACCCCTATGCCTTTGCCGGAGTGAGGGAATATACTCCTCAGGATTCCATGCGGAGAATTCACTGGAAGGCATCGGCCCGGACGGGGGAGTGGCAGGTGAAAACAATGGAATACCATTCTTCTACACCTGTAGTCATCATGCTGAATCTGGAATCGCCGGGGGTATTTACTAATATGGATTTAATGGAGGATAGCATTCGGATTGCGTATTCTTTAGTATATTATTTATGTAGCAATGGAATCCAGACCAGACTGGTGGCAGCGGGAGATGAGAAAGTCCGGCTCGAGGGCAGGGGAAGGGATCAGATATCGGCGGTCAGGCGTGCACTGGCGGTAATCTCCTATAAAGATGTCTGCTGTAACGGTGTAGAACTGTTGTCGGAAGAGGAGGGGCGCTTCGCGCCGGGGATGCAGGTGATTTTTATTTCTCCTGCAGGGAAAAAGCCGTTGCAGGAGCAGGTGCTGAGGGTATTACGCTCCGGTATTCCGGTAACATGGGTGGCGCCGATTATTACTTCCAATAGCGAGGACAGCGAATTCAGGGAGCTCTCACCGGCTCTTGAAAAGTGTTTAGTGAAATGGGGTGGTATCTGATGAAGGAATATCGGATGATGCGGCTCATTGCCTTCTACTATAAATATCTGTTAGTAGTAACAATCATCAGTACTTATTTTTTCTGGTTTGATGCCAGCGCGGCATCCCTTATGCTGGTTATTGTTATACTGGCGCTGCCATATCTGATACACACCTTTTTATTTCGGGACAAAACGTTGGAAAAGAAGGTGGCAGACGGAAAACTGCCGGGTTGTCCCTTTGAATATCTGATTGCGGCGACAGTAATTGCTCCGGGTATTGTACTCAGTGAGGAAAGAGTAAATTCCCTGTTTTGCTGTTTTTTGTACCTTTTAGCCCTGGGAATTTTTTTCTTCAATAAATATTATAGAGGAAAATATACATTGCTCTATCGCAATCCCAGTGTAACGGAAAATACAAGAAAGCGTGCGGAAAATAAGCTAAGGAAGTCATTTCTGAAACTCCTTTCCGTGTCAGTGG
>JAFLTC010000052.1 GCA_022510615.1 Lachnospiraceae bacterium
AGCGCAGTATATCCTGTTCCACCTTGCACGCAATTTGATTTTCCTGCAGCAGACACAGAGCACGATTGTTGTTGGTAGTGCGAAGACAGAGTTCTTTTTTACTATGTTCGTGCAGACGGAGTAAACTGTCCTGATAGATGAGCTGTCCTTTGTTGATGACACCCACGTAATCTACCATCTGGTCTATTTCGCTGAGCAGATGGCTGGATACCATGACCGTTATATGTCGGTTCTGGGGCAGTGTGCGGATAAGCTCCCGCATCTCCTGAATACCTGCCGGGTCCAGGCCGTTGGTGGGTTCGTCCAATAACAGCAGTTTCGGATTGCCGAGCAGGGCACCTGCCAGCCCGAGACGCTGCTTCATGCCGAGAGAATACTGTCCCGCCTTTTTGTCCTGCTGCTTTTCCATCCGTACAAGCGCAAGGACTTCCTGTATTTCACTTTCGGCAACGTTTTTCAGGCGGCACAGGATTTGCAGGTTTTCCCGTCCGGTCAGATGACCGTAGTAGGAGGGCGTCTCAATCAAGGAGCCGGTCTGCTTCAGAATGGTAAGCCGGTCTTTCTCATCAACGGTCTTTTTACCGTCCGTGGCAAAGGCGGTTCCTAAAACGGTGATATCGCCGCCGGTCGGTTTGATCAGACCTAAGAGCATTTTCATCGTGGTACTTTTGCCTGCCCCGTTGGGACCGAGGAAGCCGTAGACAGCACCCTCCGGCACAGCCAGATCGACGTGATCCACGGCGTGGTAGGAAGAATGTCCCTTTGTGGAGTAATCCTTTGTAAGATTTTTTGTCAGAATGACATATTTTCTCTCTTTCATCAAATCATAATTCTCCTCTCGTAAATATTGATGTTTGGCGGTTTTGTGAAAATTCCTTTTTCAGAACCACTACGCCATTGTAAAATCTTTTCCTTACATGAGACTGACCATTTTCTTACAATTACCTTAAATTATTGCGCATGTGCTTGCACGTGGAAAACGGAGAAGTTATGCTGATGATAGGAACGGAAAGGAATGATGTAAACAATGGGAAACATTTATGACAGTACCTTACTGTTGGTGGATGACAGTGAAGAGCTTCGTCGCCTTGTGACGGAAATATTGAACAGGGAAGGTTTTGTTCATGTAGATACGGCATCCTGCGTAAAGGAGGCGAATGCCTATTTCCTGCAAAAAGAACCTGATCTGCTCATTCTTGATATCAACCTTCCGGACGGGGACGGTTTTTCTCTGTTGCAAAAAATCAGAACCATATCGGATGTGCCGGTACTGTGTCTGTCCGCGAGAGATGAAGACAACGACAGACTTCTGGGGCTCGGGCTTGGTGCCGACGATTATATGGTCAAGCCTTTTCTGCCCAGAGAATTGATTTTGCGCGTGTGCGCCATTCTGAAGAGAACAAATCGAAATGCGGCGGAAACAGCGCCGGAGCAAAATGTATTGATATTAGGTGCGCGAAGGGTGGATTTCGGCAGCGGCACGGTTTTTGCGACAGAACAAGGCTTGGAACAGGAAAGAGAAATCTCTTTGACTGCCAAAGAACTTGCGATTTTGCGTAAGCTGTCCGAAAACAGAGGGAATATCGTTACTTTCGATCAACTCTGTCAGGCGGTATGGCAGGACAATTATTACGGTTATGAAAATACGATTATGGTGCACATCAGGAGACTTCGGGAGAAGATAGAGGAGGAGCCGTCCAGGCCGGAGTATCTGCTGACGGTCAGAGGAATCGGGTATAAATTAGCCAAATAACAAAGGCGGACAGAATAAGTGACCTTCATAAATAAAAAGAATAATGTACAAAAACAGGAAGAAAAACAGAAAGTAAGAGCAGGTGATAAAGTATGAAAAGCTTACTGCAAATTTACGGAAAATATATCGCCGTCACATGGGGCATTATTTTATTACTTTTTTTCGGCAATATTGGAGCGTTGTTCTATATTATGCACAGTCATGCGATGGAAGACAGGGTGGTGCCGAGCAGTTTAAGGAGTTTGGAGAAACAGCTTTTTGCCGAGTGGGAACAAGAAGGAATCCTCGCATTGCAGCCGGAGGAAGAAGCATTGCTGCAGAGTAAGGGTTTTGTGTTTCTTTTTGTTCTGGATGATGACGGGAATGTCATTTATAAGTGGCAGTGTCCCGACACTTTTCCAAATCACTATACAGCAGGGGAAATTGCATCTTTTACCAGATGGTACTTACAGGATTATCCGGTTAAGGTGTGGAGAGGTGATTACGGACTTTTGGTAGCCGGATATGAAAAAGGAAGTGTCTGGAAGTATAATATTGAATATTCCATGAGCTTTATAAACCGTTACCCAATGTATTTGAGAATAATTCTCTGGGTGAATCTGTCAATCATTCTGTTTTTGATTGGCTATATTGGCTATCGGTTTTATCGTTCTTTACAGCCATTGTCAGAAGGTATAGATATGCTCTCCAGGAATCAGAAGGTGCATTTATCGGAGAGAGGTTCGCTGTCAACGTTAGCCGCACAGTTAAATAAAACTTCGGATATTCTGGAAAAACAGCGTGTTTTTCTGGAACGAAGGGACAGTGCCAGGACAGAGTGGATTGCAGGAGTTTCTCACGATATACGGACACCGCTCGCCGTTATCATGGGCTATGCGGATCAGTTGGAAAATGATGAGACACTGAGCCCACGGCAGAGGGAGTGCGCGGAGTCCATCAAAATACAGAGTATGAATATCCGAAAGCTGATTGAGGACTTAAATCTGACTTCGAAGCTGGAATATCATATGCAGCCTTTGCGTACCAAAGAATTTTATCCTTCGGCTCTCCTGCGGGGTATTGTGGCGGAAATGCTCAACGGAAGACATGGAGAGCAGTACGAGATTAGTCTGTCAATAGAAGATGAGTTTTCAGCAGTCAGAATGCAGGGTGATTCGGATCTGATTGC
>JAFLTC010000053.1 GCA_022510615.1 Lachnospiraceae bacterium
TGAATACTACCCTGAACCAGAGTACCCATGAACCCCTCCGTCAGAGAATCGTCATGAATTACCACATGGGTGGCATGACCAAGGAAGAGGGCCGCAGCTACATAAACAGGAAACTGGAAGGTGCAGGGAGCCGACATCCTGTATTTGATGAGAATGCCATGGAAGCGGTCATAAACGCCTCAAACGGGACAGCACGGATGATCAATAAGATCTGCAGCCGCAGTCTGATGGTCGGTGCAAGCCATGGACAGAACATCATAGACGCGGAAACAGTCAGGATAGCTGTCGAGGATAATCAGCTGGGATAATGATATGGAGCCATGCGTAGATCAACAGGTCTGTGTATGGCTCTGATAATTTGCGGAATGGGTATCTCTTATTGTGAGCGGCAATTTATCTGATGGCAAAAGCGGGTTCAAATAATCTGACAAAAACGGGTTCAGATAATCCGCCGGATGACACCATGGCTGCCCGGCATGACTACGACAGTAATCCGGACAAGACACGGGCGGGAAAATTGGTGTCCTCTTATATGTGCCAGCCGGAGTCAGCCGCCGCAGAATTTGAAACGAGCAAGCTGATATACGAGGCGATTACCGGGAGGAGCCAGCCGAAAAGCAGGGATGTGATCATGTACCGTATCATGCAGTCCTTCAAGCCTGGGGAAACCACACCGGAGGAGGCGAACAGGATCGGCTATGAGCTGGCAATGGAATTCACCAACGGACAGCATCAGTTTGTGGTTTATACACACGAGGACAAAGCCCATATCCATAATCACATCGAGTTCAACAGCACCAATCTGGAATGCGACGGCAAGTTTAAAAACGTCAAAGATTCCGTCCAGGTGCTGCGCAGGATAAACGATAAAATCTGTCAGGCGCATGGACTCTCTGTTCCCATTCCCAAACGGAAAAAATCTTTGTCCCAGGGAGAAATGGGAGCCATAAAATATGGGAAAAGCTTTAAGCAGAGGCTTCGGTTTATTATTGATGCAGTTCTGCCTGGGTGTAAGGACTTTGATGAATTTCTGGCTCGTATGAGGGCGGAAGGTTATGAGATTAGGTGCCGTGGTAAGTCGCTGGAATTCCGCGCACCCGGCCAGCAGAATTTCACCCGCTCCCAACGCTTGGGTGATGAATATACGGAGGAGGCTCTGCAGAAAAAAATCGAAGGAAAGCACAAGGAAAAACCGTCCAAAACTGTTGCAAAGACACAACGCTCCGCCACAGACAGAAATGTAAATCTTCTGGTGGACATCCAGGAAAAGATGCAGGCTGGAAAAGGAAAGGGATATGAACGGTGGGCAAAAGTTTTTCAACCTGAAGGAAGCGGCAAAGACGCTGAATTTTCTCACGGAAAACTGCGTGTCTGATTATGAAGAATTAGCTGCCAGGGCAGATGCCGCCGGAAAAAAATTTGATTTCCTTTCCGACTGTATGAGACAGCTTGAAGGACGCATGGCGGAAGTGGCACAGCTTAAGATGCACATCATCAACTATTCAAAGACAAGAGACGTTTACAGCGAATACAAAAGATCCCGGCAGAAAAATAAATTCCGTGCGGAACATGTAGAGGAGATTGAAAAACACGAAGCAGCGAAGGCAGCTTTTGACGCATTGAAAGGGAAACCGATTCCAAAGGTGGCACAGCTTTCTGCAGAATATGCAGCGCTCTTAGCTGAGAAAAAGGCAGTGTACGAGGAATACAAGGTGGTGCGGAAAAAGATGATAGACTATCAGGCCGCGAAGAACAATATTGACAAAATCTTAGGACTGACGCCACCGGAGCAGGAGAAAGTAAAACCAAAAGAGACGCAGCTGTGATATACAATCCTCATGCCATGAAATTGTTTCGTCATGGGGGAAAGCTGCAAGACGACATTTCGAAATGTACTTTCTCATTTTATTCCCGAAGATGAGTGGGTGATTATTGTAGGAGACAGCGCAAAGTTGCAGCTACAGGAACTGCCGAATCTTGTGAGGCTGGAGACGCACAATAGCAATGTGGAGGGTTTCCATGAAATTACAGTGCCAGAATTGATACGATCGTCATTGAGCAGCCAAAGTAGGTGAACTATGTATAATTTCCATTTTACCGGACATCTGATGGAATCCTATAGGGAATATTCAGTTCCGTCCCTGGAAACAGCTACTCATACAATGACAGGCACTTTTTTTATTTCTTCTTTTAATATGCCCTGTGGGATTTGTATCAACACAACTCGGGTTAAAATCTTTATGGTTATTTATTGCGGTTTCATAATTCAATCACATCAGATTCCATTTTACCGCATTTGCTATTATCGCTATTGATATTTCAACAATTAAACTCAAACGATTGTAGTTAATGTCTGCTTAAAAAGATAAAAATTGCTCGAAATCCCCTGGAATTACTGCATTTGCGGCCCATCCGTGATATAATATTAATGCAAGAAAAACAACCAAAATCATACAAAAACCTTGCACTTGCAGGAGGGCACATGTATAAAATCGAAAGATATCATCAATTAGGTCTCGAGGATTTTGACCAGCCGGCAGGGCTGAAAATGGATCCTGAAAACCGCTGGGTCAGAAAGGCTGCCACCATTCCCTGGGAAGCAATAGAGGAAAAATATGCGGAGCTTTTCCCGAGTGATATAGGTATGCCTGCAAAGCCGCTCCGCACGGCATTGGGTTCCCTCATGATCCAAAAACAGTATGGATACTCTGACCGAGAACTGGTGGAACAGATCAAGGAGAATCCGTATTACCAGCTCTTCATTGGACTTCCAGGGTACCAGAACGATCAGCCCTTTGTGCC
>JAFLTC010000054.1 GCA_022510615.1 Lachnospiraceae bacterium
GGAATGGTTCTGGCTGACTGTCACCACCAGCCAGAGGAAGCTATAGTGTATCTTGGTAAGGCGTTTGCACAGAGCTTGGACGACCTGGATGCGATTATGATGGGCTATACCAATGTTTTTTTTCAGAAACGTGATTACAAAACCACGGTTGCCTGCATCGAATGGTTACGCAGAACATTACGACCGGGGTATCCCCCTGAAGCTACTACTTGGTTTGACAAGTATGATTGTGTTCTTCTTGTACTTTGTGCAGAGACCTATTGTGCCATGGGAGATTTGGGATCGGCTCGTGACTATCTAACAAAGGCTGCAAAACAAGCTGCTCGGTTTGATGGGGTGGACAGCAGCAAAATCCGCGAATCAAAATTGTTTGCAGAAATGGGAATTACGAATCAGCCCCACTATGACAACTTCGGAAGAACTGCTATGGAAGCTACAGAGCGAAGGGTAATGACTGATGCAGAGTTTGTGCCGCAACTCCCGGCTATTTGGGCTGAGATTAGAAAGGATATCTAGGGAAACGACAGAGGAAAGAACATATGTTCGAATTCGCCTTTTGCCACCGCTCCCTGCTTGTTTTATTTTTGGATTGTAAGCAAAGAGTTCAAAAGATGGCACGCAGGCCTTGATAACCTTAGATTCGTTTTAAAATATTAAAATTGAAATCATTTGCTTGAGAATGGCATAGTGCCAGCTGGAAAGCAATTGGTCAAATTGCACAAAAAAATGCACGACCTCATAGAAAAAAAGTAGTTGACATTTCAACAAAAACGTAGTATCATTGTCTTACTTTCCAGTTTCGTCTGTATTTTGACGATAATAGATGGAAATATATAGTATAAAAGCTGTGAAGAGGAATAGTAATGATACATCTGAATTCAGAAAGCTGTTGGTTGATGCGAAACAGTTGAGGATGGATGACGAACTCGCCTTGGAGCTTCCGGTTGAACACAGAGCTTTTAAGATTAAGAAGTCTCTGTATGTAGATTGGGACGGATGCCCACCGTTACAGGGGAAAGATATCATGCCGGAGGAAAGGCAGCGTATCTAGTGAGTGCATGGATTCCATGAAGTAGAGTGGTACCGCGATTTTTCGTCGTCTCTATCAAGACAGATTGTTTTGATGGAGCTTTTTTATTTCATAGGAAACCCTGCTAGATCAGAAAGGAGCTTTTTAGCTATGAAAAATTTTGAAAAATATGAAAGACAGTATTTTCTGCCGCCGAAGACGGCTGGGAAATGGGCCGAAAAGGATTATATTGACAAGGCGCCCGCATGGTGCAGCGTGGACCTTCGGGACGGCAACCAGGCGCTCATAATTCCCATGAGCCTGGAAGAGAAGCTGGAGTTTTATGATTTGCTGTTAAAAGTAGGTTTTAAGGAAATCGAGATAGGATTTCCTGCGGCCTCGGAGACAGAATATGAGTTTTGCCGCACTTTAATAGAAAAGGATTTGATTCCCGATGATGTATCCATTCAGGTACTGACCCAGGCCAGGGAACATATCATTGCTAAGACTTTTGAGGCGGTTAAGGGTGCGAAAAACGCCATTGTGCACTTATATAATTCTACATCTAAGGCACAGCGGGAGCAGGTGTTTAAAAAGAGCGAAGAGGAAATCATTGCGCTGGCTGTAGAGGGAGCAAAGCTCTGTAAGGAATACCGGGAAAAGACGGAGGGTAATTTCCGTTTTGAATATTCGCCGGAAAGCTTTACGGGAACGGAGCCGGAATTTTCGCTTAAGATCTGCAATGCAGTATTGGATGTATGGCAGCCGACCGCGGAGGATAAGGTGATTATCAATCTGCCGGTAACGGTATCCCACTCCATGCCTCATGTATATGCCAATCAGATAGAGTACATAAGTGACAATATTAAATATAGAGAAAACGTAATTATTTCCCTTCATCCCCACAATGACCGGGGCTGTGCCATTGCAGACAGCGAACTGGGACTGCTTGCCGGGGGAGACAGAATTGAAGGAACGCTTTTCGGAAACGGTGAGCGGACCGGAAATGTGGATATTATTACGCTTGCCATGAACATGTTTTCACAGGGTGTAGATCCGGAACTGGATTTCTCCAATCTGCCGGAAATTACGGAAATCTATGAGCGTGTGACCAGAATGCATGTCAATGAGCGTCAGCCCTATAGCGGACAGCTGGTGTTTGCAGCTTTTTCCGGTTCCCATCAGGACGCAATTGCCAAGGGTATGAAGTGGCGTGAGGAAAAAGATTCGGGACATTGGACAGTGCCCTATCTGCCGCTGGACCCGAAGGATGTGGGAAGAGAGTACGAAGCAGATGTAATCCGTATTAACAGCCAGTCCGGTAAGGGCGGTATTGGATATCTGATGGAGAAAAACTTTGGTTTCGACCTGCCGCCGAAAATGCGAGAATCCTTCGGATATCAGGTCAAGAGTGTTTCCGACCACAAGCATCAGGAGCTGCTTCCCCAGGAAGTTTTCCAGATTTTCGAAGATACCTATGTAAATATAGAGAATCCGGTCAATGTTACGGAAATTCACTATGTGCAGTGTGACGGTATTGAAGCGAAGGTTACCATGGAGTATAATGGAAAGACAGCCGTTGTTACGAATCTGGGTAACGGACGTCTGGATGCAATCAGCAATGCTATAAAATCCTATATTGGGGTATCTTATACCATCGAGACCTATACGGAGCATGCGCTGGAAACCAGTTCGAAATCAAAGGCGGCATCCTACGTCTGTATTAAGGACGAAGCAGGAGCTATGTTCTGGGGCGTAGGCGTAGACCCGGATATCATTA
>JAFLTC010000055.1 GCA_022510615.1 Lachnospiraceae bacterium
CTGTACGGCGTGTCATTATTGTACGGCAGGCTGCCCGAAAAAAATTTCCATCCCTGAGATTTTTGCTGCAAGAAATCAGCAGCTTGTGTGGGGACAGTTGGAGGAAGGCAGCAGGCAGTATTCCGAATTGGTAAAAAGCAGCGGCAAGGCAAGTGACTGTATCGCGTGCGGTCAGTGTGAACGTGCGTGCCCGCAGCAGATTGACGTTATTACCCGCTTAAAGGATTGTGCGGTTTCGTTTGACAGGGCATAGGTGTTTCATATGAAATTCAATATAGAATAACTTTTCTATTTCTCGTATTATAAGGCAAGCTGTTTTAAAATGCAGCTTGCTTTTTATTTTCGACACCTTACTGGTATGTTTGTTGTCAGACAGAAAGGAATTCGTTATGCTATGGAAAACTGTCACACTCGTTATAAAAGGTCAGTCTGACGGTAAACAGGAAAGGATTGGATAAATGGAAAAAATTATTGAGGTAAAAGAACTAAAAAAACATTTTGGTAAGGTGAAAGCAGTAGACGGTATAAGCTTTTCGGTGGAGAAAGGAGAATTGTTTGGCTTTCTTGGAGTCAATGGCGCGGGGAAATCCACGACGATCAATACGCTCTGTACCTTATTTATACCCACGGACGGGCAGGCAAGAATATGCGGATTTGACTTAGAAAAAGATGCGGAACAGATTAAGCGTAAGATAGGGATTGTCTATCAAAACAATTGTCTGGATGAGCGCCTGAGTGTAAAGGAAAATCTGATTATATGGGGTAGTTTGTACGGGTTGACAAAGCAGGAGCAGAAAGCGAGACTTACAGAAATCTGCGATATTCTGGAACTGGACAATATTCTGGGAAGGCGCTTCGGCAAACTGTCCGGCGGTCAAAAAAGACGTTGTGAGATTGCTAAGGCACTGATACATAGACCGGAAATACTCTTTTTGGATGAACCTACGACGGGGCTTGATCCCGCTACCAGAAAGAATGTGTGGGAAACGGTAGAGAGACTCCGCAAGGAAATGGGAATGACGGTTTTTCTGACTACTCATTATATGGAGGAAGCTGCAAGGGCTACCGGTATTGCAATCATTGACGGCGGTAGATTAAAAGAGTTAGGAACACCTTTTTCCCTGAAAGAACGTTATGCATCGGATAAATTGTATTTAATTCCTAAAGATGGAAAAGAAGAGACGGTGTTGACCCATCTTTCCGGCAAGGAAAAAGAATGCAAAAAGAAGGAAGAACGTCTCATTGTCAGACTGGAAAACAGCATGGAGGCACTTGCATTATTGAATGATGTGAAAGCGGATATAGAAGGCTTTGAAGTCGTACAGGGAACGATGGACGATGTGTTTTTACAAGTTAGGGGGAGAGAAAAATGAGAGAAGTGAAAAGTCTGGTAAAACGTATTACATTAGTCTTTATTAGGGACAGGGCAGCTGTGTTTTTTTCAGTACTCAGCATGCTGATCATTCTGATGTTGGTATGGCTTTTTCTCGGAAGTATGAACAGTGAAAATATTGTGGAGGTACTTTCGACTTATGGTGGGGTTCGGAATGTGGCGAAAGATCAGGAGAACGCTGACTATCTGATCGTTGTATGGACGTTAGCGGGAGTTTTGCTGTCTAATTGTGTAACAATCTGCATGACAGTGATGGGCAATATGATATATGATGAAGAAAATAATAAACTCGCATGTTTTTATGCTGCACCCGTAGGACGGTTGAAGATTGCGTTAGGATATGTGCTTGCCGCATGGATGATCGGTGTTGTCATGTGCACCATGACACTTGCAGCAGCGCAGGGGTGGCTTACGATAAGCGGCAGACCGACTTTATCCGCAATAGTAGTTTTACAGCTTTTTGGTATGATTATGCTTAATACATTTGTGTATGCTTCACTTTCCTATCTGCTTGCACTCTTTATTCACAGCAGCAGCGCATGGAGCGGCATTTTAACAATCGTAGGAACGTTGGTTGGTTTTCTGGGCGCTGTTTATCTGCCGGTTTATATGCTGCCGGAAGGGGTGGCATCTTTCCTTAAAGGATTGCCTATTCTTCATGGCGTTTCCATGATGCGCAGAGTATGTGTGCAGGCAGCGGTAGAGACAACTTTTGCAGGACTGCCGGAAGGAGTAGCAGAGCAGTTTAGTGAAAATATGGGAATTATTATCCGTTTGGGGGATACGGAAATTGCAGTTAGAACACAGTGCCTGGGTCTTGTTATTCTAAGTGCGGTCACGTTGATTGCAGCTACATTAGTAAGTCAGAGAAGAAGAATGCGCGACAGATAAGAGATGGCTGTAACCGGATATAAAGTATCGCGAAGTCAGCATTTGAAAGCTGTGCAGACGGTGATGCCGGACAGACGAAGTATGAGGAAAAGGTAGACGGTATGAGAATCATAATTGAGCAGATTGGGCAGGAGGAAGAAGAACAAATTCTGATCCGTTGCAGGAGTGTTGACGATTCCATTGTTGCTCTGGCCAGAGAACTGGAACGCAGGAGAGATAAGCTGACAGTCAGAGATGGGGAACGTATTTTGCAGGTTGATCCTTCTGAAATTTACTACTTTGAAGCGGTGGATAATAAAGTTTTTCTCTATACGAAAGAAAAAGTGTATGAGACAAGGTGCAAGTTATATGAGTTGGAAGAACAGTTTGGGCATGCCAATTTTATCCGTGTGTCCAAATCGGTCATTTTGAACCTGACTAAAGTGGAGAGTTTTCATCCTGAATTTAACGGACGTTTCGAGGCACTTATGAAAAACAGTGAGCGGGTACTGATTTCCAG
>JAFLTC010000056.1 GCA_022510615.1 Lachnospiraceae bacterium
GCAAACAACAGTAAAAGTCCCAGCGTAGTCACCAGTATCATGCCCTCCGGAAAGAACACCCGGGCCAACAGTCCGGTAGAGGATACCATGGCTTTTGCCAGCAGCCCGGCAACTCCCAAAACAGGCGCCAGCCCAAAAAGCAATCCTGCCAAAACGGTACTACCGTAAAGTGTCAGATATACCACACGCAGTCCACTGCCGGAAAGCCCCATAGCTTTCAGAACAGCCATATCCTGCTTTTCCTGCTCTACCACCACGGATAAGCTGTGTCCGATGATGATCAGGCAAATCACCAAAAGAATCACGGAAAAAGCAATGAAAAAGCCGGACAGGATATTTTGCAGAAGCAGCATATAACTCAGGATGGAATCCTGCCCATAACTAAACTCCGTATATAGGGAAATATCCGTGGACTCAGAAATGCGTCTGTGAAAATCCAAATCCGACAACTCGCTGTCCGCACTTTGAAAAATATGGAACATTGCTCCGATTCTGCCGAGGGCATCAACATCCGCCGCCTGTGAAATCATATCCTGCATTTTGGCCCAATCGCTTTCATGAATCAAAAAGCTTTTCATGTCGATCATGGAGCTTCCCATAAACGCATCCGCAAAGTAACCGGCTACCGTTAGGCTTTTGGTTCCGTTTGATGCCTGGGACAGTTCAAACTGAATAGTATCTCCGACCTGCACGTCAAAACTGGAGCTGAGAGCTGGGGAAATATAGACTGTTCCCGGCATGATTTCGGGTATGGGCTGTTCTTCTCCGTCTGCAAACAGGAAACGGTATGGCACCGACCCGTCATAGGTAAGAAGCTGCCCCTCATTATCAGAATAACTGCCGTTTATCTCATAATCTACGAAAATGAGCGGCTGGCTGAGAACATGATCCACTCCAGATACGCTTTCCAGCTCTGCTTCCAGCCCCTCCGGCTGACCGCTGACCCATATCGTAAAGTCGCCAAAACCCAGTCGGCGCATTTCGTTTTCTACGGAGTTTAATCCACCGGTGTACAGAGTCAAGGCGGAAAAAAGGCACAATGCGAGAACAAACATCAGCAGAAAAATTCCTATTATGCTTCCCTTTTGCTTTTTTATTGCTGCCTTTAGCAGCATCCGATACTTTCCCACACTAACCTCCATCCGTCTCTGGTGACACAAATAATGTGCACTACCACCCAAGCTCTTCCAGCCAAACAGACAGCTTTTCTTCCCGTGATCGGTCTTTCCCTGCATAGATGGGCAACTCCAGTTCACTGGTAATAGCACCATCTTCCAGATAAAAAATACGGTTTCCCCGTAAAGCCGCCTCTCTGTCATGGGTTACAAGCAATACCGACTGACCTTCAGCATGAAGTGAGGACAGGAGATTCAGAATTTCCACTGAATTTGCCTTATTTAAGGCGCCAGTGGGTTCATCGGCAAAAATAATCGTTGGCTTATTGATCACTGCCCTTGCAACTGCCGCCCGCTGCGCTTCTCCGCCCGATACCTGTGACGGCAGCCTGTCCTTTGCGCCTTCCAGATTCATCCGGCTGATGAGGTCATCAGTGCGCCGTTTTGCTTCCCCATCTGTCATTTTCCCGATAAGACCCGCCATCCGAATGTTCTCATGAAGTGTCAGATTGCTGATCAAATGAGTACGCTGGAACACAAACCCAAAGTCCGACCCACGAAGTTTAGTCAGTTTCTTTTCTGACGCATCCGTAAGATCCTGTCCCCTAAAAAGAAGTTGACCACTGCTTAACCGGTCCATTCCGCTCAAAGCATAAAGGAGAGTTGATTTTCCCGATCCGGAGGAACCCATGATCACCGTAAAATCTCCCGAAAATATTACCACATCAATCCCGTGCAGAACTGTATTTTCACCAAAATCCTTTGTTATACCTTTTCCTGACAATATTGCCTCTTTCATGCCGACTCCTTTGCACTTTGAAACAGAAAATCTATTCCATATTCATTCAGAGAAACCGTCGTTTTCATAAATATTACTGTTTTTTTCTACTTTTGCTATCATGTAATCCAGACACGCTAATTTATCTCTATCTGATTTTAATTTTACGCTCTGTATCCTGCGGAATTGGCACAGCAGTCGCTCCTGCCCCTGCTTGTTTCCAGAGTCCAGATATTGCTGATACAGTGAAAACATGCTATCAGTCACGCCCGCTTCCTTTAACTTTTGGCGAAATACCAAATTCTTTATCATGTCGTTTCCCCTCTAAGCAAAAATCAAGATGATATTTCATTACACAACAATTATACCCCATTACCTTGACAAATAACAAATAGCTATATAGAATGTATTTACATAGTTATAAAGAATGACAATTTGTTTCCTCTCGTAAACAAGGAGTGTGTATTATGATTGAAACCCGGTTACTGCAATATTTTCTGGCAATCGCTGAAGAACAGAGTATTACCCGTGCCGCCGAATATCTTCATATATCGCAGCCCACCTTATCCAAACAGATGATGGATTTAGAGGAAAATCTCGGAAAGCAACTATTGATCCGTGGGAAGAAAAAAGTAACGCTGACAGATGACGGTGCGTATCTCCGTAACCGTGCGCAGGAAATTATTTCCCTTATGGAAAGTACTGAAAGCTCTTTCCGTGGAGGTGAGCATACCATTACCGGTGATGTATTCATCGGCGGTGGCGAACACCGCAGTTCTTACCCCATTATGCAAATGATTCGCTCCATCCAAGAAGAACATCCCGATATTCATTTTCATTTTTTCA
>JAFLTC010000057.1 GCA_022510615.1 Lachnospiraceae bacterium
ATCGATACGGTTCATCAAACGCACTTTGCCCATTTCTTCGAGAGAAATGGGTTGAAAAGAATTGATTATCGAAGAATCGATCATTTCAGGGAACGCGTACTGATAAACTAAAGTGCAAAATTACACAAAAAAAATCAATTTGTAAAAATCAGAACCTTATAGTGTAATTTGTATGCAGCTTTACATACGGAAGGCTTTGAAAATTATGGCAGCGCAAAGCACAATAAGAGCGAGTGTGTTGAGACCGATGCCAATTTTCTTGAACCACGAATTTTTCATTCGTGACGCAAGGAAGAGGTTAACGAGGGTAACCACCAGGATTGCTATGCTGCAGGTATAGAAATGACTCATGCATTGCAAAGATAACGAAAATTTCACATCCAGAAAAATATCCTGCAAAGATGAGATAAAAGCGGAGGCTGCGTCCCCTTTCGGGACACAGCCTCTCCAGACAATTATTTAACCATTTATTCAGACTATTCAGTGATAAAGATGATTGTGAGCCTTGCAACCGAAAATGATTCCGAAAAAGTCGAAAAGATTCAGACATTCCTTGCAGTTGTGGCGTTGCATTTCAGCACGTCGTCCGTTGTTCCGATTGTTTTGGGGCATCGGTGCTTTCCCCATGTTTTTGTTCTGTTCGGGCCTGGGGGGAGGGGGTGGTACTCTGACTGCACTGCTGTGAGATTGACCTCCTTTTTGTCCCGGAGCCGGGGCGAGTCCCTGTGCGTTGGCTACGAATCCCATACTTCCCATCAAAACTCCGAACCCTACTAAAATTCTACTGATCGTTTTCATAATGCTAATAGTTTTAATGGTTATTTATGCAATTTATACCTTTAAGATATGATAATTATAAGAAAGTTTAAAATAAATATACATTTTAACCTTGTTTAACAAAACCCCGACGGTGCTCAACATGGTGAACCCTCGACCCAGCATACTCGGCCGAGGGATTACTTAATAAATTATATGTTATTACGTTATAGTTATAGAAAAAACCGCTATAGATGAAAAGGCTTACACTTCAAATTAACCTCGGGCAATATGTATGTTTCGCCGTGTGCCTGATGCTTATGCTGATCATTCCCATTACCAACAGCCATAAAATAATTGGAATAAACATTGAAAAATCAGAAGAGGGTGAGCAACCCGAAACCATGGTGACCGGTGATGATGGAGAAACCATTATCAACACCACCGTAATCGGAAAGGATATAACTGGCTATGCCGGTCCTACCCCGGTAGAAATAAGGTTGAAGGATGGCAAAATCCAAAAGATTGTACCCCTCCCGAATAAAGAAACTCCCGAATTTTTCGGAGCGGTAAGAAACGGAGACCTCTTTGAATCGCTCGACGGTAAAACCCTCCGTGAAGCAGCCGACACCCAGTTGGATGCCGTGTCAGGCGCCACTTACAGTTCGGCCGCTGTGATTCAAAACATCAAGGCCGGTATAAACTACGGTTTGGAAAACAATGTACCCGTTAAAAAGGGAGGAGAGCAACAGCCTCTGGATCTTAAATTTTATTTCACACTGGCTATAATACTTTGCGGGGCTCTGATACCGCTGTTTGTGAGGAACCGTATCTACCGGTATGTGCAACTTGCCCTCAACGTCGGCATAATAGGCTTCTGGGGAGGAACTTTCATATCATATTCCCTTATGGTGTCTTACCTCACCAACGGTATAACCCAGGTGGTGCTTATTCCTGTCTGCCTGATGCTTATTACGGCCTTCATCTATCCTATGTTCGGTAAAACCGACCATTATTGCAACTGGATCTGTCCTTACGGATCGCTGCAGGAACTGGCCGGTAAATGTATAAAATGGAAGATACCCATATCAGCCAAGGTGGCAAAATGGTTAACAGTGTTCCGTAATGTACTCTGGTTAGGTCTTATGTGGCTTCTTTGGACAGGTCTTTGGTTCGACTGGATGGGATACGAGCCTTTTGCCGCATTCTTCTTCCGCGATGCGTCGCCTGTAGTGTTGGGTATAGCGGGTGCCTTTATTCTGCTCTCTTTCATTGTGAATAGACCTTACTGCCGTTTTGTTTGTCCCACGGGTACACTCTTCAAACTCTCCGAAGGAAGGAAATGAGTTGTATGTAGCTGTTACTAATGAGGAACTGTCAGTAAGGATTGGCACTAAAGACAAATTTTTTGGAATAATTTTTGCAGTTTTGAAGAATTGAAGATATCCTTTTGGATCTTAGACCCTATTCAATAATAAATGATAAAATTAAAGACTTTTATATCCGGAGGACTTGCCTTGACGGCAGCCAACCTATTCGCACAAAATAGCTATGAGGAGAACAGGTTTTCGGATATTCCTGAAAATACCATATCTTCAAATACTTCCTTACCTGTCGATACCCTGTATGAGGATGAGAATCTGCTTGATGAGATAATAATCGTGCAGCGTCCCAAGGGTGTCAGAAAAGTAAAGGATTCCGCTCTCAATACAGACGTTATTTCCAAAACTGAACTCATGAGGGCTGCATGTTGCAACCTGGGCGAGAGTTTTACGACAAACGCCTCCGTAGATGTAAATTACAGCGATGCGGCTACCGGAGCGAAGCAGATAAAACTGCTGGGCCTTTCGGGCACTTACGTGCAGATGCTTACCGAAAACATACCAAACCTGAGGGGAGTGGCTTCACCTTTCGGACTGGGTTATATTCCCGGGCCCTGGATGCAGTCTATCCAGGTGAGCAAGGGGGCTAGC
>JAFLTC010000058.1 GCA_022510615.1 Lachnospiraceae bacterium
AGCCGGCTTGATCACATGGTTGTAGTATACGAAATCATAACCGTTGGTTTTGTCATAGGCTCTCTGGATCCTGCCGCCCAGCTGGGGCAGTACCATAACCTTAATATAATCATTCTCCAGATATACCGCTTCATATTCTTTGTCCCGCTTCTCATCACTGATCTTTTCGATGGTTGGGTAGGGATATACCTTTCCACAACTCCCCTGATAAACTCGTTTATCAAGGAAAATCGGATTCTTCTCCGCCTCCCCAATCTCATAAGTCGGAATCAATACTTTCTCCATCCAGATTTTTGCTTCACTCATTCTAAACATCCTTTCCGCTGTTCTTTAAACCCTCGTCATCTTTCAGTATATCAAAAACCGACTTTGTTACAATTTTTAAATTTGCTCATTTATTTAGAAAAATTGCTTTTTATAAGGAATCTATTATGATAATATTTAAGAAGAATTTTTACTTCATTAATTCACAATAGAAGTCTGAAACGGGAGATAACTGTTTTGAAGTCACAGGAAGAATTTGTATGCGCAGATTCCGATTATTTCATCTATGCACCAAGTAAAACAGCATTGGAAATGTTGTTATATCCTTTACAGTGTGGGCATTTTATTTATGAAGCCGGATATTTTTTAAAGAGGGAGTCCTTTGACAGTTTTCTGCTGATGTATATTCAAAAAGGAGAACTGGAACTGGAAATCTGTGGACAAAAATATTATGTAGAATCAAATTCATTTATATTTCTGGACTGTTACCGAAGCCATTCCTATTCTACCTCTGTCGGCTGGGAATGCCTGTGGTGTCATTTTGACGGTACAACCGCAAGGGCACTTTATGAAAACATCACCTCACGTTTGGGAAATGTTTTTACCATGCCTGACCCATATCCGGTACTGTCAAAACTCACTTCCATATTTAAAACATTTGATGCCGGTGAGGTTGTTCGGGAACCGCTTCTTTCTAAATATTTAAATGATATTATGACAGAATTCATGTTATACTTACCAAGTAAGAATCATTCCCCAAATTATACCGGTGTTGCGGAAGAAATCATAACTTATATTAATGAACACTTTGCAGAGGATATCAGCATATCTGACTTGGCCTCCAGAGTTGGCTTAAGTCACTATCATTTCATACGGATATTCAGAAAAGAAACAGGATTCACTCCTCATGAATATATTATTAATGCCAGAATTTCAACTGCTCAGTATCTGCTAAAAAATACGAAACTCACGATAAAAAATATCTGTTATAATACCGGGTTTTCCGATGAAAGTACTTTTTGTTCCGCATTTAAACACCGAATAGGAATGACACCTACACAATACCGTTCAAAAGGATAACATGCCTATTTCCTATGCTGTATACCCGGCATACTTAAAATACTCATAGCAGGCTTCCACACCCACCGCATACATTCCAATAAACACTCCGGTAAATCCCCAGTTCACTTCTGTGGATAACAGTTTTGCCATACCTGTGCCAACGCAGTGCTTTTCTCCATTACCTATATAGCCGAAAGAGTACATCTGTGCATCTGCATCTATGTATAATTCTATCGGACATTTGACATCTTGTAACGTCTCCGGAAGAATATGTACAATCTCCATCCACATGTCTTCGACTCTCTTTTGCACAACAACGACTCTTTTGCCGTCACGCACACTTACTGCTGCCGCATACCACGCACGGTTTGAACAGATGACGGATAGTCCCGCTTCTTGGGTCTCTTTGTGTATATCTGCTGCTACCAAGGAACTGCATGCAACATTAAAATGCTGCTGCCTTTTCCCAATCCATGCAGGCGTTGCCAATTCATCCAATGTATGAGAATTGCCACGAATGACAAGACCTCTTTTCCCGTTACCAAGAGAATAATCGTCAAAATATTCCCTTAAGAAATTCCACTTACCTCCCAATTCATCCATCGTTGAAAAAACATCAATTTCTATGACCTCTGATGGCAGCAGCTTATCCGGACCCTTTCTGTCCGGGCAGTCTATGATATTGTCCGGTGCCTTACCGCCAACTGCCACCGGCCATCCGTCAATCCACTCAATCGGAACCATGCCCGTCTCTCTGCCAAGATGATGATACTTACCGACTGTTCTGTAACAAAGAAATACCATCCAGTATTGTCCATACTTATCCTCAAACAGATCGGCATGTCCGACGGCAGACAGGATTGGAGCCGCTTCATCCCTTGCCGTCAGCACCGGATTACTCGGACAGGATTCAAAAGTTCCCCAAGGGGTCTTGCTTCGAAAAACCGTCACCATGTGACGAAGGTCAGTCCCGCCCTCCGCGCACAGCAGGTAGTACCAGTCTCCCACATGATACAAATGGGGTGCTTCCAGACATCGTCCGCCGGTTCCATAACAAATAGGCACCGGTTCCGTCAAAAGTTCACCTGTAGCGATATCTATCTCCGACTGTTGAATGAATGCAGTCGTATGTCCGTCTTCTTCTCTCCATCCATTGCTGGTAAAATATACCTTTCCATCGCTGTCAAAAAATAGTGAAGGATCTATACCGCCCTGCTTTACCCATACAGGGTCAGACCATGGACCAACCGGATCCTTG
>JAFLTC010000059.1 GCA_022510615.1 Lachnospiraceae bacterium
GAGGCGAAGGCGTGGGTCGAGAGACACTGCCCGGCAGAGGTCTACATTGAAACTTTTGGGAATGTTACAGAATGATAGTCTTTGAGGAGGCTTGCGAAGGGGAGGGGACTCTATGAATTTGTATATCAGTGACCTTCATTTCGGACATACGAATGTAATCACGGATGGCGATAAGCAGATCTGCCTGTGTCATTATCCGATTGGCGATTGGTATAAGAGCCGGCATGGCTCCTGGCATATATATGGACACATTCATGGAGATAAAGGCGATGTGTATCAACTGATGAAGACAAGGAAACATGCGTTGAATGCTGCAGCTTGTATCAACCATTATATGCCGGCTTCCATCAATGACCTGATCAGGAACAATAAGGATTTTCAGGAAAAGGATGCGGAGTCGGCAGATTTGTTGTTTGTGGCAAAAAATAAAGTGACCGGAGAACAGTTCCTTTTTAACTTTACCGATCTGTACGGTTACGAAGGGGAGATCCGCGGAATTATCTTTCGTGACGGTATGACAGTATTTGGTGAAAATACTGCTAGAGTTG
Source organism: Lachnospiraceae bacterium (assembly GCA_022510615.1). Lineage (GTDB taxonomy): Bacteria > Bacillota > Clostridia > Lachnospirales > Lachnospiraceae > Eubacterium_F. Next base: position 549 of record JAFLTC010000059.1, read on the forward strand.
GTGATCAAGGAAGAGGCTGTGTGCTTAACCCTGACCTTGAATTCAGACTGGCCGGGATAGAGGATAGAAATTACCCGAGGATTAAGTGAAGATAAAAATATTTAGGAGGAGCGCCGACTTTAGTATAATAAGCAGGTCGGAAACAAAATGGGAAGAGAAGAAAATGTTACAGTGTTTCAGGACACGGAAAAGCTTTGTAAGAACAATAAACAATTAGTAGAATCTATTAAAAAATCAATTGCCGGGCAGAAACTGATTTTGGAGTCGGAAAATATGGAGAGTCCAAGGCTGGATATATTTGCAGAACCGGCAGCAGTACTGGTTTCTAAAAAACGTACATTTGAAGCCGCCTCGAGATATAAGGGGAGGAAGGTTGCTGTACATAATTTTGCATCTGCCACTAATCCGGGAGGCGGTGTGGTCAAGGGCTCTAGTGCTCAGGAGGAATGTCTTTGCAGGTGCTCGGGATTGTATTTTTGCTTAAACACACCTAAGATGTGGACCGGGTTTTATACGCCTCATAGAAATGCACAGGATCCGATTCACAATGATGATATCATCTACACGCCTGAAATCACGGTTTTTAAGACGGATGAAAGTATTCCCAAACTGATGGATGAGAACGATTGGTATCAGGTGAATGTGATTACCTGTGCTGCCCCCAATCTGCGCAGCCGTCCGGCGAATTCATACAATACAGGAGATGGAAATAAAGCAGTGGTGATACATGACAGAGAGCTACTTGTACTCCATGAGAAACGTTTAAAAAGGATTTTGGACGTGGCAGTGTCAGAGGGGAACGATACGATCATTTTAGGTGCTTTTGGATGCGGTGCATTTGAGAATAATCCGGAGGTTGTTGCCATGGCATCGAGAAATGTGATAAAGGAATACCTGTATGCCTTTAGGACGATTGAATACGCGATATACTGCAGCCCGAGAGATGAACGGAATTTTCGGGTTTTTGAGAGGATATTGCGTTAAAAAGTGAGGCGCAAAATGATTTTGGACCCGGGTCCTGGACAGATGTATAAGCCGGACTGTGATGGAAATCCATTGCAGTCCGGCTTTTTTCTAGGAAATCATGTGCTTTGTACAAGCATTCTTATATGTTCTTTTATTAGTTATTCTCAGCCTTTAAAGCTTCCTCCTGCTCTTTCTGGATATTTTCAAAGAAGGAGAGCATGGGCTTTAAATCTTTCTCATTCTTGTCTTTCTTAAGTTTCCGTCTGGTATAGTTGTTGGTAATGGCAATGACGGTACTGGAAAGGGTCAGTACGCCGATCAGGTTGGGAATCGCCATCAGACCGTTGAAGGTATCGGATAAGTCGATTGCCAGATCCGCGTTCAGCACGGAACCGCCCAATATAACGGCTAAGAACACAACTTTATATATGATTGTTGATTTTGTGCCGAATAAGAACTCCCATGCCTTGGTACCGTAATAACTCCAGCCCAGTACGGTGGAGAAAGCAAAGAGGGTTACTGCCAGAGCGATAAAGATACCGCCGAAGGTACCGAAGCTATTGCTAAATGCTTCTGCAGCCAGTGCCAATTTGGTGCTGCCGCTGACGGAAGCGCCGGTGTGCAGATCTACAACGCCGCTGGTTAAAATTACCAGAGCGGTCAGAGTGCAGACGATGATAGTATCCACGAATACTTCAAAGATACCCCACAGACCCTGAGTAACGGGCTCTTTTACATTGGAAGCGGAGTGCACCATAACGGAGGAACCAAGACCGGCCTCATTGGAGAATACACCGCGCTTAAAGCCCCAGGTAATGGCCTGCTTGATCACATAGCCGCCCACACCGCCTGCCGCAGCCTCTAAGCTGAATGCATTGGTGAAGATGGAAGCAAATGCGGGACCCACCATATTGATGTTCATAATAACAATGACAAGGGCACCGATAATATAGAAAACAGCCATAAAGGGCACAATTCTTTCATTTGCCTTTGCAATACGGGTGATGCCGCCGATAATGACCAGAGCGGCTACGATGATGAGTATTGCGCCCAAAATCATGG
>JAFLTC010000006.1 GCA_022510615.1 Lachnospiraceae bacterium
AGAACATGTTCGGACAGTTAATTGATATTTTAAAGAAAAGCCCAAAAAAATTGTGTTTACAGAGGGAAGTGACCCACGCATTCTGGAAGCTTCTTCACGTTTGCTTGCCAGTACCTTTTTAGCGCCGGTACTGATTGGAAATTCAGAGGAAATTGCGAAGGCGGCAGAGGAAAGCGGTTTTAATATTCGCGGTGCAGAGATTATTGACCCGGCACTTTATGAAGAAATTGATGAAATGGCAGACTGCCTGTATGAAATCCGTAAGGAAAAGGGAATGACAAGAGAGCAGGCGAAGGAGACTTGTCTGCAGGCGAACTATTTCGGAACGATGTTAGTGAAAATGGGAAAGGCAGATGCTCTTTTGGGTGGTGCGACCTATTCTACGGCAGATACGGTGCGTCCGGCACTGCAGATTATTAAGACAAAGCCGGGAAAGAATATGGTGGCTTCCTGCTTTATTCTCGTTCGTGAGTCTGTTACCGGCGGTAACTCGGTGCTTGCCATGGGTGACTGTGCCATTAACATTAACCCGACTGAGGACGAGCTTGTGGAAATTGCCATAGATTGCGCGGAATGTGCAAGGACATTCGGTATTGACCCGAGACTTGGATTTTTGAGTTATTCCACTTTCGGATCCGGCAGCGGTGAGGCCGTGGATAAAATGAGAAATGCAGCAGAGAAGACGAAGAAGGCAGCACCGGAACTTCCGATTGTAGGAGAGGTTCAGTTTGATGCAGCGGTTTCTCCTCGTGTGGCACGTACGAAGTGCCCTGGTAACGAAGTGGCCGGTACAGTAAATACCTTTATTTTCCCGGATATCAGTTCAGGAAATATCGGATATAAAATTGCACAGCGTCTTGGTAATTTCGAGGCCTATGGTCCGATTATGCTCGGATTAAATGCACCGATTAATGACTTGTCCCGTGGATGTAACGCACAGGAGGTATATTCCATGGCGATTGTTACGGCGGCGCTGGCATAATAATAAATAGAAAAAGGTATTTGTTTTTTTAGCATTTTTGCCGATATACACCATATATGTACGGACTGTACGGATTGGAGGGTATATGAGAAGAAGAAAAATTCAGACACTCCTTGGAATCGGGCTTTTAGCAGGGGCAGCAGGACTTCTTCTGCCGGGCAGTATCAGTCAGGCAAAGAAGGTAGTGCCAAAGAAAATAGCCATATCTGCAAAAAAGAAAACCCTGACCGTAGGAGATACCTATAAAATTACATATAGCGTAAAGCCAAAGAAGGTAAAAAATAAAAAAGTGTCCTTCACTTCGTCGAAAAAAAGCGTAGCGGCGGTTTCCAAAAAGGGAGTCGTTACGGCAAAGAAGGCGGGAAAAGCAGTTATTACTCTTCGTGCCAAAGCGAAAAAGACAGTGAAGGCGAAGGTTACCATTACCGTAAAGGAAAAGGAAACAACACCTCTGTTTGCGCAGGGAGGACTGATTGTATTCGGTCCGGCTTTGCCTTCCGATTCGACATCTTCCGGCGTTCAGACAATAGCAGCACCTACGGCGATTATGATGCAGGAGACACTGGAACTGGCACCTGGCGAGAGGTATCAGATGACGGCTACTTTAGTGCCGGCGACAGCTACTGGAACCATTACTTATTCCTGTGATTTCCAAGGTGGAATTAATGTATATTCAAACGGGAGCATTTATGTAACCGAAGATACGCCGCCGGGAACGGAAGCTAATATTAAAGCGACATGCGGCGGTGTCAGTGCGATTTGCCATCTGACAGTGTCCAATGGTGGTTGTGACCATATATGGAACAGTGGCAGCATTACGACCCCTCCTGGGTGTCTGACATACGGTGTAAAGACCTACACCTGTACGAAATGTCGTAAAACAAAGACAGAGGAGGTTGCACCGGCAGGACATGTCTGGGATACCGGCAAAAAGTTAGAGGAGCCAACCTGTACCACGAATGGAAAAGTGCTCTATACATGTCGGGTTTGCCTACTTGAGAAAGAAGAATCTACTCCGGCAAACGGACACACATGGGAAAATGGTGAGTTAATAAAGGAACCAACCTGTACCGGAAAGGGTAAAAAACAATATACTTGCAGCGTTTGTGATGCGGAAAAAACAGAAGCCGTTGATGCACTGGGACATACATGGGATGGCGGGGAGAGAACAAAAGAACCTACCTGTACATCCCAGGGTAAAATTACCTATCACTGTACAGTAGAGGGTTGTAAAGGGACGAAAACCGAATCCATCGAGGCGACAGGGCACACGTATAATTATGGTTCGATCACAACGGAGCCTACCTGTACGGCTCAGGGAGTCCGTACCAGTGAATGTCTGGTGTGCGGCCAAAAGATGACTGTCAAGGTGCCGGCACTGGGTCATGATATGGATGCGGGCAAGGTGACGAAGGAAGCGACCTGCACAAGATCCGGGACCAAAACATATACCTGTAATCTTTGTGGATACCAAAAGACTGAGGCCATTCATGCGTTGCAGCACGACTGGGGCGACTATGTAATTAATAAAGAAGCGACCTGTACTACGAAGGGAAACAAATCACAGTATTGTAAAAGATGTAATCAACAAGGTCCTATTGTGGGAATTGCGGAAACCGGACATACCTTTGATGACGGCAAAGTCACAAAGGAACCGGCGTGTGCCAGTAGCGGTATGAAGGTTTTTACATGCGAAACCTGCGGTTTGGAGAAAAAGAGTGCGATAAAATCACTGGGGCATGACTGGGATGATGATTATACTGTTGATGTGGATCCGACCTGTACGGCAAATGGTAAAAAATCCATTCACTGTAAAAGGTGTACGGTTATTCAATGCGATTCTGCGATAAAACCGCTGGGGCACGATTACAGTGTTGCCGAAGTAAAGAAACAGGCAGCCTGCACGGAGGAAGGTCTGTTGCATTATGATTGTCAGCGGGACGGATGTAAGAGCTGGAAAGAAGAACCGGTTCCGGCGACGGGACATTCCTATAGTGATGATTATATTACAGATGAAGAGCCGACCTGTACTTTGCCAGGTAGCAAATCAAAGCATTGCCAGACCTGCGGATATTTATCCGATGTGAAGGTAATACCGGCAAAGGGACATGAGTGGGGCAACTGGAGTAATGCGGCGGGAGCCACCTGTACCGAGGCTGGTACCAAGGAGAGAACCTGTGGTGTCTGCCATACCGTGGAGAGTGCCGGTGTTCCGGCAACAGGACATACCCGTGATGCCTCCGGTGCCTGTGCGAAATGTGGTAATCAGGTCACATATGAGTACACAATATCGTCCGAGTGGAATTATTCGCTGGACGGCACCTCGAAAATAATTACTCTTCGTTCTTACAAGGGTCAGAAGGAATACATTACGATACCGGCTGAGATGAATATCGTGGCAGACGGTGTTTCCACGACATATACAGTAACCTTCAAGGCATGCGAGGCCAGAGAATCAACAGGGGTTTTCACTGCCAGCGGAAGGAAATGTGATGTTAAAGGAGTACGTTTTGGAGTTGGAATGAGGCTTGAGGATATTTCCTATTTATTCTACAACTGCAAGTCTCTGGAAGAGGTTTCCGACATACCGGATACAGTCACCAATATGTATGCTACCTTTAAGGGCTGTGAGAACCTGACTTCTGTCAGCGGCGGATTGCCGGATGGTATTACTGAGCTTAAGAATACATTTGAAAATTGTACTTCTTTGCAGACTTCGCCGGAGATACCGAATACAGTAACGAGCCTCTACGCTACCTTTAAAAATGCGACGGCACTGGTCGTGGCACCGGAGATACCGGCAGGAGTTACTAGTATGGACTGGACCTTTGGTGGATGTAAAAGCCTTTTGATGCCTCCGGAGTTACCGGATGCGTTGACGGGTATGACAAATACCTTTAGTGACTGCATTGCCTTACAGGAGGTTCCGGCGTCGATTCCGGCAGGTGTGACGAGATTGACAATGACATATTACGGTTGTACTTCGCTGACAATGGCACCGGCAGTACCTTCCACGGTGCAAATCATGGAATATACATATAAAAATTGTACGAGTCTGACCTATGCAGCACCGATTCCATCTGCGGTAAAACAGACAGATGTGTTTGCCGGTTGCAGCAGTCTGAAATAAAGGATAGTCAAATTCTAAAACACTTGCTATAATGGGATTGTTATAGCAAGTGTTTTTTGTTTTGGGAATAAGATAGTGTGACGTTTCGGAAGGGAGACTATATGAAAGCGGAAATTCAGGTAAATAAGGAAAAGGTAATCAGTGAAATTGATAATCGTTTGTATGGTTCTTTTATTGAGCATCTGGGACGTGCTGTTTATCATGGGATTTATGAGCCGAATCATGAGACGGCGGATGATATGGGATTTCGTCAGGATGTACTGGATACGGTTCGAGAAATGGAAGTGCCTCTTGTGCGGTATCCGGGCGGAAACTTTGTGTCGGGGTATCACTGGGAGGACGGAACAGGAGATAGGGCAAAGCGACCGAAGCGGATGGAGCTGGCCTGGAGTTCCGTGGAAACCAATGAGGTAGGAATCGATGAATTTCAGGAGTGGGCAAAGCGTGTCGGAACGGATATTATGATGGCGGTCAATCTTGGCACCAGAGGTCCGGAGGAGGCAGGTAACGTAGTAGAATACTGTAATTCCAGGACGGATACACATTTTGCCAATATGCGCCGGGAAAATGGATTTGAGGAACCCTTTGGCATCCGCACATGGTGTCTGGGAAATGAAATGGACGGACCATGGCAGATTGGCCATAAGACACCGAAAGAGTATGCAAGAACTGCCTGTGAAGCGGCAAAAATTATGAAATGGACCGATGAGACCATTGAACTGGTGGCCTGTGGAAGCTCCCATCAGAATATGGAAACCTTTGGTGAGTGGGAGGAAACGGTACTGAGAGAGGCTTATGAGCATATTGATTATTTGTCCATGCACGAGTACTATGGGAATCCGGACAACGATACACCGGGGTATCTCGGATGTTCTATAGATATGGATAATTTTATTACGAAGGTGGCTACCATCTGTGATAAAATAAAAAAAGAAAAGGGCAGTGATAAGGATATTTATTTGTCCTTTGACGAGTGGAATGTCTGGTTTCATTCCCAGGAGCAGGATAAGAAGGTGCCGAGATGGCAAATAGCACCGCCACTTCTGGAGGATATTTATAACATGGAGGATGCTCTGGTGGTGGGCTGCCTTCTAAACACGCTGATTAACCATGCTGATCGTGTAAAAATTGCCTGTCTGGCTCAGCTTGTCAATGTCATTGCACCGATTATGACGGTAAACGGGGGAAAAATGTGGCTTCAGACGATTTTTTATCCTTATATGTATGCCTGCCGTTATGGACGGGGCAAGGCAATGAAAACCGAAGTGGCTTGTGATACCTATTCAGCGGGTGGAAAAGAGGCGATTCCCTATGTGGACTGCTCCGTTGTATGGAACGAGGAAAAGGATGGAGTAACGATTTTTGTCGTCAACCGGAATCTGAAGGATGCGGTGGAGACCAGCTTTTCTCTGGCAGGTTTTGAGGACTACAAAATGATAGAGCACAAAGTGCTTGACCATGAGGATATGAAGGCGGTAAACTCACCGGAGAAGCCGGATACCGTTGTTCCAAGAGAGGGTGTCGGTATGGAGAACGGGACTGTTACACTGGAGCCCCATTCTTATCACATGATTCGTCTAAAAAAATGACAGGATTAGGAGAAAAGACATGATAAAAGATTATTTTCACAAAAAGAGACCAATCTATTCATTGGAGGTTTTTCCTCCGAAAAAGGATACCGATGTATCCGTGATATATGATGCACTGGATGAGTTTAAAGCATTGCACCCAACCTTTATCAGCGTTACCTACGGGGCCGGCGGAAATACGGCAGAGAATACTTTCGCTATTGCCTCTTACGTTCAGAACCAGTGCGGAATTGAGGCACTGACCCATTTAACCTGTGCTGCCATTCCGGATAAGCTGTTTCTGACTAATTTTTTGACGAACTTGTACCGAAACGGCATACATAATTTGCTTGCCCTGCGGGGGGATAAACCGGTATGGATGGATGAGAAGCAGTTTCGGGCACGCTACTATGAGCATGCCTCGGATTTGATAGTGGATGTAAAGGAGAGCTATGATTTTAGCGTGGCAGGGGCCTGCTATCCGGAGGTACATCAAGAGGCAGAAAGTCTGAAAGAGGATGTTGCAAATCTGAAAATCAAGGTAGATAAGGGTGTGGATTTTCTGATTACCCAGATGTTTTATGATAATGATGCCTTCTATCGTTTTCTGGAGGAAGTGCGTAAGGCTGGTATTGAGGTCCCGGTACTGCCGGGGCTGATGCCGATTACCTCCTATGGGCAGATCAAAAATATTGTGGGAATGTCCGGCACAAAAATTCCGGAGGAGTTTATGAAAACCCTTGAGAAATATAAAGACAGTCCGGCAGATTTGAAAAAGGCGGGACTGGAATATACGAAAAAGCAGATGGGGGATTTGCTGGAACACGGTGTGGATGGGATTCATCTGTATTCTATGAATAAAGTAGAAATTGCGAAGGCAATCTATGAATAAATATCAAACAGAAAGGAGTGTGTATTTTGTCAGCTACGGATACAAATACTGGAATTGAACAAAAAAAGGGCAGCCATGTCTTGTCAGTAATGAAATTTTTATGGGAATATGTGATGCTGGCGTTGGGAGCTGCCGTAGCCGCTTTTGCTATCGAAGAATTTCTGGTGCCATGTACCATTTTGGATGGTGGTGTGGTGGGAATCAGTATTATGGTAAACAATCTGTTAGGGATTCGTCTGAGTATACTGACTCTGGTGTTCAATATTCCTTTTCTGCTTGTTGGCTATAAAGTGCTGGGGAAGAAATTTTTGGCAAAGGCCGCTTTTTCCATGATGATGTTCTCATTCTTTCTGGAAATATTTTCGCCGATGCAAAATATGACCCAGGAATATCTTTTGGCAGTCTGCTTTGGCGGTATCGTCCTCGGGGTCGGTGTGGGACTGGTAATTTCTTTTGGTGGCTGCTTAGATGGCACAGAGACGGTGGCGATTCTTCTGAACCGAAAATTCAACCTTCCGGTGGGAAGAACTGTCTTGGTTTTTAATGTAATCATTTATTCTGTGGCAGGATTTTTGTTCGGATTTGACCGGGCAATGTACAGCCTGCTCACCTACTATATTGCATCTAAGGTTCTGGATATTGTGGAAAACGGAATGGATCAGGCGAAGGCTGCCATGATTATTACGGATGAAGGAAAAGAGATTGCAGACATGATATATAAACGGATGGGACGGACCGTGACAGTATTAGAAGGTGAGGGATTAATCAGCGGGCGCAAGGACGTTATTTATTGCGTATTGAACCGCTTAGAGGTGTATGAGCTGAAAAAGCTGATTAATGAAGTCGATACCAGTGCTTTTATCGCTATTAATGAGGTTTCTGAGATTATTGGAAATCATATTAAGAAGAAGGGGTAAAAAAGCAACAACCGCCACTCGGCAAAGTGAACGGTTGTTTAGCAATAAATAACTATTATCTGCCGCAGCAGTGCTTATATTTTTTGCCGCTGCCGCAAGGGCAAGGATCATTTCGTCCGACTTTACGGTTCTCATTATGGATTGTACCGGATTCTTTCTGCTCCCGATATAGTTCCTTCCGGCGTTGCTCCGTCAAAATATCTTCCCACTGAGGAAGGTTATACAACCATTCAGCATTGCAGCCTACCATATTGTAATATAATTTTTCGGTATCCAGATCGATTTTTACTATGGTGTCCTTTTCCATAGTTTCAATCGGGTTTGTTTCTTTCAAGCTATCGTTGATGCCGTCCAGAAAACCTACCATCATAGAGAGGGGAACATCATATTTTTCTGCCAGTTCTTCTACCGTGCCCTCTACTACTTCCGAAGGATTGGATAAGAGCTGTTCGTAAATACCCTTTTCCAGATTAAAATAATTCTGCCAGAGTTTTTCCCCTTCTTTTGAATTTTGCATTTCCTCACTATATGCGTAATCACGCCATTCTTGTAATAGTGCCATTGTTTTTTCCTCCTTTTGACAGTAATGAATATATCATAAATTGAAAAAAAATGCAAAAGTTTTGTATAAACGGAAAAAAAGCGGTAACAATATAACTATCAGCAGAACAGAGTCGATTCCCCCTCTGCTCTGGACTGCTGTATTCTACCTATGACAAGGTTGAATACTTATCCTCCCCTTATGCCACGAAAGTGGCAAAACCTCCCAGCACCGGCAAGGACGTCGGTACTGGGAGATTTTTTATGATTGCTATACTATTATGCCCTAAAATCTGCTTGACAAACAGACGGAAAAAATGTATTATGTTCAAGTGAGTGTTGGTACTTGCAAAAAAATATAGGGGCATAGTTCATCGGTAGAATAAGAGTCTCCAAAACTCCAGAGCTGGGTTCGATTCCTAGTGCCCCTGCTAAGGAAGGGCTGTAATCTGTGAAAACAGGATTGCAGCTTCTTTATTTTGTGAAAATTTTTTGCCATGCTTGTGACAAAAAAATTCATTAAAGTAACAGAAGAAAAAATGAATGGAGGTACGGGGCAGAGATGAAGAAGTGGATCATCAGCATGATGCTATTTATGTTGTTAGGTATAGGCCTTATTCTGAACTCTGAGGTGAAGGCGGTCGAGGCTGAGGCAACGTCGGCGCCGGAGGAAAAAACCATTACCGAGATTGAAGTCACGGATACGGCACTGGAAATCCCCTATGGAAGTAAATTCAGTGGGTCGGATATTACTCTGTTAGTACATTATAGTGACGGTACAACAGAAATCGTGCACCCGGATACGCCGATTACGGTAGATACTTCTGTTTTGGGAAAGCAGACTATATCGGTACAATACAAGGGAGAAGAAACATCCTATACGATAACGGTTGTGCCAAGGCAGGTAACCGGTGTCCGGATGCAGGGCGGTACCTCAGATTCTATGAAGGTTGGCTGGAACGCACTGGAGGAGGCAAAGGAATATGAGATTTATGTTTCCACAAAAAAGGACGGAGAATTTACCCTTTTAACCAGTACGGAGAAGACAGAATATGCATTTGAAGATTTGGAGATTGGTGAGATTATTTATGTAAAAGTCCGGGCGGTTTCGGAAGATGTGGCGGGTGAATACTCCGACATTACACCTGTGGCACCAAAGCCGAGCAGGGTAACGAAAGTATGGGCAACTGCTGCAGTGAAAACAAAAATCACACTGGCATGGGATGAGGTAGAAGGTGCTACCGGTTATGCTATCTACTACCGTTTGTCCACAAAGAGTGCGTATACATATGCCGGAAGTACTACGGCTCTTTCCTATAAGGTAACCGGGCTGAGTACCGGTAAGGATTATTATTTTAAGGTTTACGCCTATGGCGCTGACCTTTCCAATCTGGGAGATCCTTCGGATGAGGTTTTATACGGAACAGCACCGGCGATTCCGGTTATTTCCCAGTTAAAGGGTGGGGACAAGCGTGTTAAAGTATATTGGAAGAAAGCTGCCGGGGCGCAGTTGTTTCGGATTTATGTCTCGACAAAGGCGTCTTCCGGATTTAAACTGGCAGGGACAGTGTCCACTCTGGATGCCCTCATTTTTGCTAAGGACGGTCTGGTGCAGAATAAGAAATATTATGTGAAGGTAGTATCGGTACGGACAGTGTCCGGTATGGAACTGACCTCCACCTCTGATGTAAAATCAGCAAAGACAAAAAAGGCGAATAAAACCAGTACCGCAGCAAAGTATTATACCACGAAGAAAAAGTTTAAAAAGTCTACTGCTTATAAAAAATACAAGGCATTTCGCAAGAAGGTTTCCTATACGAAAAGTTTTATTCTTCCGGGTATGAAAAATACAAACGTGGGAGGCTTTGATGCAAAGAGAATGGTGCCGCAGAGTATTGCCTTTGCCGGGGATTATCTGTTAATATCGGCCTATGATTATTCAAAAGCACAAGAGTCGGTTCTCTATATTATGAATAAGAAAACCCGCAAATATATTTCCACCATTGTACTTCCCCATAAAGGACATGTGGGAGGAATGGCATATGACGGAAATAATTTGTGGCTTGCCTATGGAAAAAAGATGCAGTGCATTAAGTATTCCGTGATTCAGTCTGCGGTCCAGGGAAAAAAGCAGTTTACGGAGATTTATCGTTTTGCAGCCGAATGTCCGGCTTTGGATACCGTGTCATACATTACCTATTACAACGGAAAAATCTGGGCAGGTGCCTATAATGAGAAGGTTCAGAAATATATGTATGGATATACCATCAGCAATAAGAAGGGAACACCGGCATTGCAGAAAACCCACCAGATACTTATGCCAAACCGTACTCAGGGAGTGGCGATTACCTCCGCAGGTAAGATGATTGTATCCCGTTCCTGTCAGACAAAGGAGGGAAAATCCGGTTTTATTTCCCAGTTAGTGACCTATAAGCCTACCTGGAATTTTGCTTCTGCTACCATTAAGAAAAACAAAATGAAAAAGGTAGTAAAGATGCCGCCGATGAATGAGGGGATTGTGATTAGCGGTTCCTATCTCTATGTAGTATATGAATCCCCCGCCTTCTCTGACTGTAAGGCACCGGTGGACCGGGTGACGGCATTTAAACTGAGTAAGGTGAGTTAGGAGTAAGTATCATGAAAACAAATTATCATACCCATACGAAACGTTGCCAACATGCCAGCGGTGAAGATCGTGAATATGTGGAGGCAGCCATCGAAGCCGGCTACCGGATCCTTGGTTTTTCTGATCATTGTCCGTGGGTGTATCCGAATGATTATGTATCGAATATCCGTATGATTCCTTCGGTGGTGGATGAATATTTTGCCTCTCTTGAAGGTCTTCGTGAAGAATACAAAAGTGATATTCAGTTGCTGATTGGTTTCGAGGCAGAGTACATACCGGTGCTGATGGAAGCGCAGGATAAGTTCCTCAAAGATTATCCTCTTGATTACATGATCCTTGGACAGCATTTTGTTGGAGAAGAGTGTGGTGGCAATTATGCCGGGGCTAAGACGAATAATATTGAAATGCTCCGTGGTTATGTGGATTTATGCATTGAGGGGATGAAGTCAGGACGATATCGGTATCTGGCACATCCGGACCTGATTTACTATGCCGGGGACACGAATATATATGAAAGAGAAATCAAGCGGTTGTGTGAAGCAATGAAGGAAATGGATGCTGTTATTGAGATGAATGTCCTCGGACTTGCTATAAAACGAAATTATCCGGACAGTCGTTTTTGGAGAATTGCAAAAGAAACCGGAAACCGCGTAATCCTCGGGTTGGACGCACACTCACCGCAAACCTTTGCTGATTTTGAGACGGTGGAAAGGGCGAAGCACATATGTCAGGGGATGGATGTGGTCGAGGAGCTGGAGTGGTAGAACCGGCGTTGTTAGCACGGTGTCGCCATCATGCTATACTAATAGTAGGAAACTACATTTGCCATGATAGAAATAAAAATATATTTTTTTGGGGGGTACCCTTACAGACGGTTTTGTATTATAATACTAGTGATTATAATAGCATCCGCAGGGGGACTCCCCTTTTTAGCGAGAGAAAGTAAGGAGCATAATATATGAGAGGACCAGCAGCACCAAAGGACCCGGTAGATAAGAGACCGTGTCTGTATGTCGTTTTAGACAAAACAATTTCAGGAACAAAAGAAAAGGACGGAGTGAACCGCGATTATGTATATCTCGAGGGGAGATTGATTGACCAGGTCAGATTTACATCGGGGGATATTGACGAAGAGATTTTAAATATGCTTCCGAGGATGGAAACATTCCGAAAACTGGTACATAGCGTTGGCGTCAGCGTAAAAGCGGAAGATCCGGAGGACCGTGAGAAAACATTGGAATTCCAGTTCCAGTGCTATGGAAAGACGGATAAGTATACGACGGGAACTATCATGGAAATGACCTGTCCTTGTACGGGGGAGGAAATGGTTCTCCCGGTGGATGCCTATCCGGTCAATGAGGATGACGATAACTTTGGTTCCTTTAATTTTATCTTTCCGGAAGAAAATAAAAATGTAACGTTGACCATTAAGTTTTACTTGAATGATGGTTATGAGGTTCCGGAAATTCAAGTGGATCCACCGGTTCAGTTTGATTCCGATGATTACAAAAAGATGATAGCAAATTCCCTCGTTTCTACGGGAAATAACTATCGCTTAAAGAAAGTAATTGAGAGGGCAAAGAAGGGTGAGCCGGTAACGATTGCCTATATCGGTGGTTCCATTACCCAGGGAGCGGGAGGAAAGCCAATTAACACGATGTGCTATGCCTACCATTCCTATGAGGCTTTTTGTAATTTGTTTTCCCCATGCGGTGGAGATAATGTTTCCTATGTGAAGGCAGGTGTAGGTGGTACTTCTTCTGAATTCGGAATGGTTCGCTATGACCGGGATGTGAAAAAAGACGGCGAGATTAAGCCGGATTTAGTTGTGATTGAATATGCGGTAAATGACGAGGGGGATGAAACAGAGGGCGTCAGCTTTGAGAGTCTTGTGTTGAAGGTACTTCAGGCAGAGAACAAGCCGGCGGTACTGTTAAACTTTGCCGTATTTATGAGTGACTGGAATTTACAAAAGCGGTTGCAGCCGATTGGTGAGCGGTATGAGCTGCCGATGGTCAGTGTGAAGGATGCCGTAACACCGCAGTTTGAAAAGAGCAATATTATTACAAAGCGACAATTTTTCTATGACATTTACCATCCGACCAATGACGGCCACAGGATTATGGGAGACTGTATTGCCCATCTCTTTGAGGCAGTAGATAAAGAGGAAATGGCGGCGGAGGATATATCTCTGGATAAAGAGCCGGTATACGGTATCCAGTTCAAAGACATTGTCCGTTTTGACAGAAAGGACGCCGAGCAGTTTGCCGAGATTACACCGCATGGCTATGAGGCGGTGGACACGGAAATCCAATATGTGGAGCGGGATATGGATTTGACAGCCTCACCGGAATTTCCGGATAACTGGATGAATGATGGAACGACGGAAAATGCGGAGTTTTCCATGAAAATCACATGCAAAAATCTGGTGGCGGTCATTAAGGATTCCGGCTCCTCAGAATTTGGCACGGCGGATATTTATGTGGACGAAAAGATAGTGAAGAGCATTAACCCACTGGATAATGGCTGGGCACACTGCAATGCACAGGTACTGATCGATGAAAAGGAAAGTGGTTCACACGAGGTAGTATTCCGAATGAAATCCGGTGATGAAGGGAAAAAGTTTACGATTCTCGGATTTGGTGTGACAAAGTAAGGCGGAAGGGAAGAAAAGGAAATGTACGAGCTGCTTGCCCGTGACGGACGGGCAAAACGAGGAAGGCTTTTTACTCCCCATGGCGTGATAGAGACACCGGTTTTTATGAATGTAGGGACGGTGGCGGCGATTAAAGGGGCTGTTTCCACTGTGGATTTGAGGGAAATCGGTACACAGGTGGAACTATCCAACACCTATCATCTCCATGTGAGGCCGGGGGATAAGGTGATAAGGCAGTTAGGCGGTCTTCATAAATTTATGAACTGGGACAGACCGATTCTGACGGATTCCGGCGGATTTCAGGTCTTTTCACTGGCAGGACTTCGCCGGATAAAGGAAGAGGGTGTGTATTTTAACTCCCATATTGACGGCAGAAAGATTTTTATGGGACCGGAGGAGAGCATGCAGATTCAGTCGAATCTGGCCTCTACCATTGCCATGGCATTCGATGAATGTCCTCCCCACCCGGCAACAAGAGAATATATGGAAAATTCTGTGGCGCGGACAAGCCGCTGGCTGAAGCGCTGCAAAGAAGAAATGAAACGGCTGAACAGTCTGCCGGATACCATTAATAAAGAGCAGATGTTGTTTGGCATTAATCAGGGTGGAACCTTTGAGGACATCCGTATCGACCATGCCAAGGAGATTCGGGAACTGGATCTGGACGGCTATGCACTGGGCGGTCTGGCGGTAGGAGAAAGCCACGAGGAAATGTATCACATTTTAGATGTCACCGTACCTCACCTTCCATCAGCGAAACCGGTTTACCTGATGGGAGTAGGAACCCCGGCGAATATTTTGGAAAGTGTGGAGCGGGGAGTGGATTTCTTCGACTGTGTATATCCCGCCAGAAATGGGCGTCACGGTCATGCCTATACGAATTTTGGCAAGATGAATCTGATGAATGCGAAATATGAACTGGATGACAGACCAATCGAAGAAGGCTGTGGGTGTCCGGTCTGTAAAAACTATAGCCGGGCCTATATTCGGCATTTGTTGAAGGCAAGGGAAATGCTGGGACTTCGATTCTTGGTCTTGCATAATCTATATTTTTATAATACAATGATGAAAGAAATTCGGGAAGCCATTGATAGTGGGAATTTTTCTGGATATAAAAAAGAAAAGCTGGAGCGTATGGAATCCGGCGAAAACATTTAGTGTTAGGAGGTAACTCATGAGTACGATTGGAATTATTGCAATTTATGCTGTTATTATCGGAGGTTTTTACTTTATTGCCATTCGTCCGCAGAAAAAACAGGAGAGAGCACATCAGGAACTGGTGTCTTCCGTGGCTGTGGGGGACAGTATTCTGACTACCAGCGGATTTTATGGTGTAGTCATTGATATGACAGACGAGGTTGTGATTGTGGAATTTGGAAGCAATAAAAATTGCCGCATTCCGATGAAGAAGGAAGCGATTGTAGAAGTAGAAAAAGCGGAGGAATAGAATATGCCATTTATTGATTCAAAAGTTACGGTAAAGATTTCCCCGGAAAAGGAGGAGGCCATTAAGAAGAAATTAGGTCAGGCGATTACTGCGATTCCGGGAAAAAGTGAGAGCTGGTTAATGGTAGGCTTTGAAGATGAATACACACTGTACTTCAAAGGCGAAAAATGCGAAAAGGCTGCCTTTGTAGATGTAAAAGTCTATGGCGGTGCCAACAGTCAGGTCTATAACCAGATGACCGCAGAAATTTGCAAAATTTATGAAGAAGAGCTGGGGATTCCGGCGGGCAACATCTACATTGCCTATCAGGGTATTGCAGACTGGGGCTGGAACGGCGGAAACCTTTAGATGGCAAATTAGCACAGTTATAATAACGGTTCAGTACCACTTACATTGTAACAATAAGGCGGCACTGAACTGTTTTTTTTTGCAACACTTTATCCTGCTTGTTTGTCTAATAATAAAATGAAACAGGAAAAGGAGACATGGTATGAAAAAAATAGGTCTGGTTTTATTATTGGGAGGATTGCTGACAGGACTGCTCAGTGGTTGCGGAACGGCAGCTTCTTCCGGTGGAGCGGTCAAAGAGGCAGAATCCGCCAATGTGGTTGACAAAGAGTCAGCTTCTTCTGAAGAATCGGCAGAGGAAAAGCCGGTGCGGATGATTCGGGTGAATGATACGTTGTATTATGAAGCAGGTAAATGCGAGAGGGAACCCACCTGCGGCACGATGGATGGTCGCATTGAACGGATGACAAAGAACTATGCCATACCGACAAAGAATGGTCAATCAAATTTTGGTAAGGGGTATGGCTATCAGTGGGACAACGGTGGAATTGACGTGAAAATAGGGGAGGAATGGTACTTCTTTAAGAAGAAAAAAACAAAATAGGAAAATTAAAAAAGGAGGAAATATCTATGAACAAAAAATCGATGCTTGCTTTATACCTTGTAATGATGCTTATGGTATCTTTGGTGGCAGCTCCGCCAGTGGATGCCAAAAAGAAGGTGTCACTGAATAAGACGGTTATTACGCTGAAGAAAAACCAGACCGCCCAATTAAAGGTAAAAAATATTTGCAAAGTAAAAAAGATTACATGGACATCAAAGTCAAAGAACATTGTAACGGTAAACAAAAAGGGAAAAATCAAGGCGAAAAAAGACGGAAAAGGAATCGTTATTGCCAAGGTGGGAAAGAAGAAGTTACAGTGTACGGTCTTTGTCGTTCCTGAGGTTAAGATGAGCTATAACAATACGATTTTTACCAAGGAAATGGTGAAGCAGGTAGAGAGTGTTTGCTGTGAAACGTGGAGTAATACGCG
Source organism: Lachnospiraceae bacterium (assembly GCA_022510615.1). Lineage (GTDB taxonomy): Bacteria > Bacillota > Clostridia > Lachnospirales > Lachnospiraceae > Eubacterium_F. The sequence goes on from JAFLTC010000006.1 coordinate 16,081, forward strand.
TACATTTCATGAAAAGGTAACGAACAGGAATGCTATTAAGGTTATCTTTAACCGGTATTCTTCTCTGTCCCTGAGAGAGGAGAAGAAAGAAGAGCGGGAGGCCAGAAAAGATTTGATCGGTGCCCTGGCATACGATATTGTTTTTCATCTGAAGGATGGAACAGAACTGCGGGCGACACCGTACAATAATCATGTCCAACCGTATCATTATTCCTGGTTTTTTACAAAGAATACATATTGGGTCGTTGATAAGCCAATGGCGGCATCTGAGATTGCCTCTCTGATTAAGAAATATGCAGACTGATTTGCACATCGGTGCATAAGCTAAAAGGACGTTCCGGAAAATGGGTGTTAGCTCACGGGACGTCCTTTTATGATTCATATAGAAAAATCCGAACTGTTTACCGGTAATCATATTCACAGATCATTCCTTTAAAGGAATGACCATGCGTGTCACAAATCTGTCCGGCTTGATCTCTCTCCCCATATATGGCGCAACAGGACTCATTCCGAGAACGACTCCCCTGTGCTTTAAATTAAGCTCCTTCATCTTATCAAGGAGAAGTGCGGGAACTTCCTCTCTGATATGTGAAAAATCACCATAATACAGGATTGACAGAGCCTTTCCACCCGGGATAAATGTTGTTTCCTCAGAAGCGCAGTCCGGCTCAACAGGCATACAGCAGGTATAATGTATCGTTTCCCCATCGGGTATCCCACTGAAATATTCATCATATGTACGCATATGGAAAAGAGGTTCTGTCGGTACCATACGATAGCCCTTTTTATAAGCCTCATGGCAGTGGTCGTACATATCCTTATATTGATCCGGAAATCCGTTTCCGGTAAAGGAACGTGCATAGCACACATAGTCAGGCAGCTCAATGAACTCAAATGACAGATGATTCTTATCATCGTGCCACAGCCTGAGTTCATCCACAGTACGTTTTATAAGTGCCAATCTGTGCTCCATCTTCTTAAGAAAGCCAAAAGACCCTCCGCCGGAGGTGTAATATTCCAAAATATCGTCGTATTCCAGTCCCATTTCCTGAAAAGCCTGTATTTGCAGTATCTTGTTGATATTGTGGTTGTCGTAATAGCGGTAGCCGGTCTTCTCATCAATGTGGGCTGGGGTGAGCAGTCCCCTTTCTTCCAGACGCATTATCGTACTGCGTGAAATATCGCAGACCTTAACTACCTCGCTTATCGTAAAAAAATTTTCCAAAAAAAATCTCCTTTCCTATTGACTTGTTCATGGGTGGACATGGCATGATATATATTATAGCTTTTAATATGCCACAAAAATATTCAAAAATCAACAAAAAAATCAGGGAGCAGACCGTTCCTGTAGGATGGTACGGACACAACAGATCCCCAATCTGATAGAGTTTTTCGTCTGATATAAAGTCAGATGGCTATGTGAGTAGGAGATTTTTTGTAGATAAAATGATATGGGACTAGCACCATCGTGCTAAGAAAGGAGAAAATAGAACATGAAACGAAGGATATTAGCAGCACTCTTAATTTTTTGCATGTGTATGACGGCGCCGTCATGGGGAGGCATGACTGTGATGGCGGCAGAGGAGGAACCGGATCTTATTATTGAGAACGAAGAGCAACTCATAGCGTTTGCACAGTTCGTCAATAATGGTGACGATGACTATGCAGGCAAATATGTCAAACTGGGTGATAATATCACACTGACAAAACCATGGGAGCCGATGGGGGAATATAGTGAAGGAAAAAATGAAGAGGAAACCAAAAAGTTTTCCGGTACGTTTGACGGTGCTGGTCATACGATTACAGGATTGTCTATCACGTCCAATACTTCTTCTTCTGTCTGTGTAGGTTTGTTTGGATATGTAAACGGAGGTACGATCCAAAATCTCACTGTGAAAGGCGAAGTTACGGTTGTCGGTAAGGAGAATATCGATATCTATGTTGGAGGAATTGTGGGGCATAATCAAAATGGAACAGTAAAAAACTGCCGGAGCGAAGTCTCTGTTAAGGTCGAGAATACCTCTGATCCACACCGTATTTATATCGGAGGAATTGTAGGGTATAATGAGGGAGGGGGAACAGTAACAGACTGCCGGAACCACGGTGATGTTGAGATTGATGATTCGGATGGCTCTGGAAACTATGCCGGAGGAATTGTGGGGCAGGATAAGGTGGGAAGAGTAGAAAACTGCCGGAACCACGGTGATGTTAAGGGTATAGATAATAGGACCTTTGCCGGAGGAATTGTAGGGGGAAATAATACACCAGAAGCACCCACTACTATAGAAAACTGCCAGAACGAAGGCGGTGTTACGGGTGACCATGCCGGAGGGATTATGGGGCGAGTTTCTAACGGTTATGGGATCCCAGTAGAAGGTATCCAGGCAAAAATAGAAAACTGTTGGAACGAAGGCGATGTTACGGGTGAACGCCGTGCCGGAGGAATTATGGTGTACAATAGCTCAGCAGAAAATGCGATTATAAAAAACTGCGGAAACAAAGGCACGGTTATGTGCGATAATGCTAGGTACGTTGGAGAAATTCTTGGACCTTTTGGTAACGAAACAACCATAACAAACTGCTATTACCTCAATGATACAGAAAATACAGGTATTGCCGGGAAAGATGATGAAAAGGGGCAAGTAGAAGGAAAAACGGAGGACGAATTTAAATCCGGCGAAGTGACATGGCTGCTGCAGAAGGGGCAGGAAAATCAGGATGATCTGGTCTGGGGTCAGAGGCTTACAGGGGATCCGAAGGATGATTTCCCTCGTTTAGCGTGTTTCATGGGTAAGGACGATGCGAAGTGGGTATACAGAGTTACGTTCCACCATGCAGAGGACGCGGCAGGGTATGAGGAGTATGAAACATATGCGAATCAGGGTAGTACGGTGGAACTGCTGGGGAAACCGGATCTCTCAGATGTCGAAATCCCTGATGGATACAAGGCTGTGTGGCTGGATTCCAGAGATAATCCAGAAAAGATATATGGGGAAGACACAGAGATAGAGAAAGACACAGAATTGTATCTCTTTTATAAGGAGACGTTTGGCAGCGAGGGCGGTACGATTACCACATCCTATGGAACATCAGAGACGAAGAACTTAGATGACTATATAACATATGAAAAAAGCGGAACAGAAAAGGTCGCAGGAAACTTTACATATAAGATTACGGCTGGAAATGATGACACGTTGAAGGCGTCGGTAGAGGGCAGCATACTTACGATTCCTTCTACGGCAGCTTCAGGTAGCCATGAACTTACGATAGAGGCGACGGAAAACGAGTCGCCAATGGAGAACCAGCAGGAAAGAGTGACCGGTTTTAACATAGATTCCATCACCTTTACCGTGAAAGTCATCATAGATACTGACAAGGGAATCGTGGAGAAAGAAACCCAGTCCGGAAAGGGAGCGCCGAGAGCAGAACTGCCGATGGAGACGGAGGAAATGGCGGACGCTGTCTTTACGGAAAAAGAGCGGCAGGAGATTGAAGAGGGAAAGGACATCAAACTGCTGCTCACGGTAGATAACATCGAAGAAGACAAAGTATCAGCAGGGGACGCTGAAAAGATTGAAAAAGGTGCTGCCTATTATACTGTGGGACAGTATCTGGACATCGAACTGCTTAAAGTGGTAACGGACAAAGAGCAAAACAAAGAAACGTTCAACATCACCACAACCGTTACCCCGATCCGTATCACCATCCAAATACCGGAGAGCTTGAAAGGGGAGGGAGACAAGGTAAGAACCTATGCCGTTGTTCGTCTTCATAATGGAGAGGCAACTCTGTTAGAGGACTTGGACAATGACCCGGACACCATTACCATTGAGACGAACCGGTTCTCCACCTACGCCATGGCTTATACGGAACTGACGAATGAGGACCGTGTGGCAGGGGCAGAAGAAAAGCTGCCGGGAATTCTCGATGGTCTGACAGCGACCAACGACACGACAAAAGAAGACATGGAAAAACAGATCCATGATAAACTGGCGGAGGCGGGATATGGAGATGTCACCGTTGCGGTAGAGATTACGGAGAGAGAAGCAGCCACCACGGAAAAAGAAGGAAAGCTCAGAGGAACCGTGACAATCAAAAAAGGCGATGCCAGCGGACAAACGATGCCGTGGGAAGCTGTCATTGGCAAAGTGAAGAAAACGCCGGTAGTGACTCCGACAGCAGCGCCAGATGAGAACTCTGACAACGATAAGTATAAAAAGGTCGGGCTGATAGCGGAACTGAAAGTGACCCAGAAGAAGAAAAAGATTCAGGCCGAGTGGGGAAAAGTGTCCGATGCCGACGGTTATCTGGTATATGTACAGTACTGCGGCAAGAAGTTTGCGAAGAAGGCGACCAAGACCATCAAAAAATCTTCCACCACGAACGTGAACATAGCGAAAGTAGGCGGCAAGAAACTGAAGTTAAAGAAAAACTTCAAAGTCTATGTGGCAGCTTATAAGATAATTGGCGGCAAACGGGTGGTAATCAAGAAGACCATGACCGGACACATCGTAGGAAAGAAAAACTACAAATACACCAACGCAAAGAAGGTAAACGTTACTAAGAGCAAGTTTACATTGCAGGTCGGAAAGACCGCAAAGATTAAGGCAAAGACCGTTCATGTGGATAAGAAAAAGAAATTGCTTCCAACGGGACACGGCAGGAAGTACCGCTATAAATCTACGAATACCAGCGTAGCGAAAGTATCGAAGAGCGGAAAAATCACAGCAGTGGGCAAGGGAGCCTGCAGCGTCTATGTATTTGCCCAGAATGGGTGTGCAAAGAAAATAAAAGTAACAGCAAAAATGAAAAAATGAGTTCGGAATCTTACTTTTTTGCAAGGAATAGGCGATTTGAGAAAGGCAAATAATCGGTTATGGAAAATTTCAATAGACTTTCAAGATATAAGAGGATGGGGAAAAGGATACTGTCGGTGTTTATGATATTTTGCATGGGGCTATCCCTGCTGCCACAGGGAACGGTAACCTTTGCTGCGGAAACAGAAGATGTAATGCCGCTCAATGAGACTCATGACGGTTATATTCCGTGGTCAGGGAGTGGTCTGCCGACAGCTCCGGGGAATTATTATCTGTCAGATGATATAAAAATTGATGCTGACAATGCAGCTGGAAAATATGATTGGAAACCGGAGGGGAATATTACTCTCTGCCTTCATGGGCATACAATAACCTGCAATGCATTTATAAATATGATGAGTGGTAATGTTACGATTGATGATTGTGGTGACGAGGAAGGCGGCATAGTGTTTAAAAAAACTGGTAATTCCTCGGGCTACTCTGCGATTCAGATTGGTTATAGTGGAGCAGTTCACCTGACGATAAACGGAGGTAAATTTGAGCGAAATGATGATAGGCGTAGTACAATAGGAGTATATAATGGTTCCACTTTAACGATAAATGGAGGCAGCTTTACGCACAGTAAAGGGTATGCCATCGAGTTAAATATTTTTGATACAACACTGGAACTGTCTGGTTCGCCTGTTATGGATGGCGGCTCAGGAGATATTTTGGATGCAACAGGTTATGGTGCTGAACAAGGGCATATTAATGTTGTGGGTAAGTTGTCAGGGAAATACTCTCTATGTATCGCTGACTTAGCTTATCAGTTGGGATATTTACAGGAATATCCATTCACAAGCAGCCCAGATACCAGTTTTAATAATTTAGAAAACTTTGAAGTATTTGATGTAGATACGGATAACGGTTTATTCGCTACTAAAGCTATAGAGGACAAAGGTTATGCCACTCGTAAAAATTTAAACAGCGGACAGCTTGAGGTCATTGAACCGTACTGTACAGTGACCTATGATTATCAGGGGGCAGATGGTGGTGATGACATAAAATATTACTATTATAGTGAAAATGAGACTTATTATGTTCTGCCAACCCCTACGAGAACAGGTCACGACTTTGAGGGGTGGTGGTATACAGATGCAGATGGCGGTACCCAGGTCAAGAGTGGCGATCGAGTAGAACCCGAAGAACCCAAAGAGGCTCGCAAGCGCACCATCTACGCACATTAGAAAGCCTATACCTATGACATTACATATCAGGATGAGGGGGATGATGTGGAGTTTAGTGGGGAGAATAAAGAGGAACTTCCTAAGACTCATACCTATGGAATAGAGACTGAATTGAAAGATGCTTTTAAAACAGGATGCACGTTTGGGGGCTGGTATACGACGAGCGATTGTAAGAGCGGGAGCGGTCCGGTGAACATCCTTGCGGCAGGTGCGTATACGGAAAAGGATGAAAAAATCGTTCTGTATGCGAAATGGACCCCTAACACCTATTCCGTCACATATACGGAAAACGGAGGAACGATAGCCGATAAAGAAAAGTATACAAGCTATACATATGGAGAAGGATTAACTCTGCCGAAACCGACCAAAACAGGCTATACCTTTGGCGGCTGGTATACCGATTCTGCTTGTGACGGTGAACCAGTTACAAGTATAACGAAAACGGATACAGGAGAAAAAACCTATTATGCAAAATGGACAGTTAACACTTATGAAATTACATATAAAGATCAGGGGAATGTGGGCTTCAGTGGGACGCATGAAGGGACACCTCCTTCCCGTCATACCTATGGAAAAGATACCGAATTAGGAACAGCTTCCAAAACAGGATACGAGTTTGGGGGCTGGTATACGACGAGCGATTGTGGGGGAAATCCGGTGACAAGACTTCTGGCAGATTCGTATACGGAAGAGATTATTTTGTATGCGAAATGGACAGCTAATACCTATGAAGTGACCTATGTGTATGAGGGAGCAACCGGAGGCAATGACAAGACAGGCAAGGAAGTCACCTATGGAGAAGCCTATGGCGACCTGCCGGAGCCTGTGAAAACAGACTATGTGTTTGCAGGATGGCACACGGAGCCAGACGGGAAAGGGCAGAATGTGGAGAGCACTACAAATGTCACCATTGCGGATGACCACAAGCTCTACGCATATTGGACAGATGAGCTCTACACCGTGACTTATGATTATCAGGGAGCAACCGGAGAAGATACAGTGAAGAGCAAGTCCGTTGCCTATGGAAGCACCTATGGCGACCTGCCGGAACCGACAAGGAAAGGTTATGAGTTTGCAGGATGGTATACGGCGGCAGAGAACGGGGAGAGAGTTACATCAGGTACCGATGTCTTGCTCAAGAAAGACCATACTCTTTATGCCAGATGGGAGGATCATACAGCACCTGTTATCGGAACTCTAAAATATAATTATGAGCCGAAATTTTTTCTGGATTGGCTCATCGGTAAGGACAGCCTTGTTATAACAGTTCCTGTCACGGAGGAGGGAAGTGGTGCTGACAAGATTACCTATGTTGTCACGAAAACCGGGGAATCCCCACAGGAAGAGGAAGAGGCTACCATCCAAAATAACAAGGCGACGATTACCGTCAATGCAGATTTCAAGGGAACGATAAAAATCGACTGTGTGGATAATGCAGGCAACGCCGCAACCAGTGTGATGGTAGGTCCAACCGGTAATGGTTTGATCGTGGAGGACAAGGCACCTGCTATCAGCTTTGAAATGAAGGGTGGTACGCTTAGAGAAGATGGCTGTTATGGTTCTGCACCTGCTGTGGAGGTCACGGTGGCCGATGATATCGTATTGGCAGATACGAATGAAAATGCTGTTTCCAGTGGGCTTGCGTCCATCACTTATCGGATTGACAACGACAATGAAAGCGGCACAGAGCAGACAGTTACAGGAGATTTTACTCAGGGAATCGTAACACAGCACAGCTTTACGATCTCTCCAGAGGAAATTCCGATAGGTATCAGCACCATAACCGTAATCGTGGAAGATAATGCCGGAAATATAAGTGAGGAAAAGCTGCTCGTAAAGATACGGGGAAATGTGGAAGTGAAGGCTGAGTCTGGAGAAAATGCTCCCAAAGTGAATCTGCCGATGGGAGAAGAAGAACTGGAAGACGCTGTCCTTACGGAACAGGAACGTAGGGAGCTGGAAGAGGGAAAGGGCATCAAAATTTCTCTCATCGTGAAGGACATTAGCAGCACTGTTTCGGCAGAGGAAGTTCAGGAGATAGAAAAAGGAGCTTCCAATTATACGGTAGGACAGTATTTAGACATTAGCATGATGAAAACAGTAACGGTAAATGGTGTCGCAGGAGAACCGTCTCCGATTCACAACATAAGCAAGCCGATCCGTGTTGTCATTGACATACCGCTGGAACTGAAAGGGGAGAAACATCGGGATTATGCCGTAGTGCGCCTGCATGAAGGCCAGACAACCATTCTAGAAGATATGGAGAACCCGGATGATCCGGATACCATTACCATTGAGACAGACCGTTTTTCAACCTATGCTATTGTCTATGCTGAGATCACGGGCGGAGAACTGAATCCGTCCCCAAGCACATCTCCGGAGCCGACTCCAAGTGCACCGGCAAAGCCGACCCCGAGTACATCGCCGAAATTGACACCAAGTGCAACACCGCCCGCAGCTATAATTCCGAAAAAAGAGCAGGAGAAAAATAGTATTACTATGATGGCAGGGCTCAAAGTGTCCCAAACAGGTAAGAAGATTTCCGTCAAATGGGGTAGGGTTGGAGAAGCTGATGGCTATCAGGTATATGTCCAGTATTGTGGCAAAAAGTTTACTTCCAAGCCGGCAAAGACTGTGAAAGGTGCTTCGGTTACCAAATCCACAGTAACAAAAATAAATAGTAAAAAGTTGAACTTAATGAAAAACTATAAAGTATATATTGCTGCTTATAAAACAGTAACGGGTAAAAAGGCAGTACTGGGAAAAACCTTGATCGGTCACATCGTAGGAAAGAATAACAAAGCATACACCAATGTAAAGCAGGTCAAGTTGGCGAAAAGTAAGTTCACCATCAAAGCAGGAAAGTCTGTTAGGATTAAGGCAAAGACAGTACTTGTGGATAAGACCAAGAAACAGCTTACGGATGCACATGCGAAGGAGCTACGCTACAAATCTACAGATACCAGCGTGGTTACAGTGTCAGCCAGTGGCAAAGTAACCGCCAAGGGTAAGGGAACCTGTATTGTCTATGTATATGCCAGAAATGGGTATGCGAAAAAAGTGACAGTGAAGGTGAAATAGAAATCGTTAGACGAGGATCAAAATAGCTGCCAGGGTAAAATTTTTGTAGGAAAATAGAAAAAGAAGAAAGCACCAACTTTGTGTTATGATTTAATTGATGAAAAAAATCTACATGAAGGAAGGTGCTTTCTATGAATAGCAGCATTAAAAAATCATACATGGGGATTGTAAAAACAGAAAAATGTGATATAGTAAAGACAGCAAAGAAGGAAAAAAGCGTGTACAAATGGAGGTAAAGCATGAAAATATTAGTGACCGGGGGAACCGGCTATATCGGCTCCCATACCTGTGTGGAGTTATTAAATCGGGGGTATGAGGTTGTTGTATTTGACAACCTGTACAATTCCAAAATTGATGTGGTGGACAAAATAAAGAAAATTACGGGAAAGGAAATTACCTTTTACAAAGCGGATATGCGGGACAAAGAAAGTATGCGTCCGGTTTTTGAGGAGCATACCTTTGATGCCGTCATTCATTTTGCCGGCCTGAAGGCAGTGGGGGAGTCCGTGGAAAAACCGCTTTTGTATTATCAGAATAACATTACCGGAACTCTGAATCTGTGTGAGCTGATGAATGAATATCAGTGCAAGAAAATTATTTTCAGTTCCTCGGCAACGGTATACGGCTCGCCGAAAACCGTACCGATTACAGAGGATTTCCCTCTCAGTACAACAAATCCCTATGGAAGCACAAAGCTAATGCTTGAGGGTATTCTTTCGGATTTTTGTGTGCCGGATGAGGAGTGGAGCGTCGTTCTTTTGCGCTATTTCAATCCGATAGGAGCCCATGAAAGCGGTTTATTAGGAGAGAGTCCGAATGGTATCCCAAACAATCTGATGCCGTATATTATGCAAGTGGCGGTAGGTAAGCTGCCGGAGCTGGGAGTGTTTGGAAACGATTATGATACACCGGATGGAACGGGTGTCCGGGATTATATTCATGTGGTGGATTTGGCAAAGGGACATGTTAATGCCGTGCAGAAGGTAACAGGGACTACGGGAGTGAATATTTACAATCTGGGAACCGGAAACGGTTATAGTGTATTGGATATAGTAAAGGCCTTTGAAGAGGCAAACGGAGTGAAAATTCCATATTCCATCAAGCCACGCCGTGCCGGGGATATTGCAGAATGCTACGCCAATCCCAAGAAGGCAAAAGAGGAACTGGGCTGGGAAGCTCAGTATGATTTGCGGAGGATGTGTGAGGATTCCTGGCGTTTTGCGAAAATGAATCAGGGGCAGTAAAAGAACAAAAAGGAAACAGGAGGATAGGAAGATGGCTATAAATAGCAATGCGAAGGATGTAATCTGTCAGGGAAAGGCAATTTTGGGAATTGAGTTTGGCTCCACCAGAATTAAAGCAGTTTTGATTGGGGAAAACCATGAGCCAATTGCCTCCGGCAGCCACGAATGGGAAAATCAGTTGATAGACAATATCTGGACCTACAGTATTGATGATATCTGGGCGGGGCTGCAGGACAGTTACCGGAAAATGTGTGAGGAAGTCAAGGAAAAATATGATACAGAAATAACAACTCTTGCGGCCATTGGTTTTAGTGCGATGATGCACGGTTATATGGCATTTGGTGCAGATGATGAGATTCTTGTTCCGTTCCGTACATGGAGAAACTCCATTACCGAGGAAGCATCCGAAGCGCTGACAAAGCTTTTCAATTATAATATTCCTCAGCGCTGGAGCATTGCTCATTTGTATCAGGCGATATTAAATGGTGAAGAGCATGTGAAGGAGATTTGTTTCCAGACAACACTGGCTGGCTATATTCATTGGACGCTGACCGGAAAGAAAGTGCTTGGTGTGGGAGAGGCTTCCGGTATGTTCCCGATTGATATTGCTACAGGAAAATTTAATCAGAGCATGGTGGAGAAATTTGACGCAGCCATTGCGGATAAGAAATATCCATGGAAGCTGTCAGACATATTCCCTGAGGTACTTTCCGCAGGAGAAAATGCGGGAAGTCTGACAGAGGAGGGTGTGAAGCTCTTAGACCCATCCGGAACATTGCAGGCAGGCATACCGCTTTGTCCGCCGGAGGGAGATGCCGGAACCGGTATGGTGGCTACAAACAGTGTAGAAAGAAGAACGGGAAATGTATCGGCGGGAACCTCGGTATTTTCCATGGTAGTGCTGGAAAAGGAACTGAGTAAAGTGTATCCGGAGCTGGATTTGGTGACAACACCTTCCGGCGATTTGGTGGCAATGGTACACTGTAATAACTGTACCTCCGATTTGAATGCCTGGGTCAACATTTTCAAAGAATTTGCAGAGGCCTTTGGCATGGATGTGGATATGAATAAACTCTTTGGCACATTATACAAAAAGGCAATGGAAGGGGATGTAAACGGAGGCAACCTTCTTTCCTATAACTATATTTCAGGAGAAAATATCACCGGTATGGAGGAGGGGCGTCCGCTGTTTGTGCGAACGCCTAACAGTAAGTTTACTCTGGCAAACTTTATGCGTGTCAATCTATATACGGCACTTGGCGCCCTGAAGATGGGTATGGATATCCTCTTAAAGGAAGAGGGCGTAAAGGTAGATAAATTACTGGGACACGGAGGTCTGTTTAAGACAAAGGGCGTGGGGCAGCAGATACTGGCAGATGCCATGAATACACCGATTTCCGTTATGGAAACGGCAGGAGAAGGCGGTGCATGGGGAATTGCGGTGCTGGCAGCCTATATGAGTAAAAAGGCAGGAGGAGAATCCCTTGGGGATTATCTGGGAAAAAAAGTATTTGCCGATCAGGAGGGAAGCGAGCTTGCTCCGAATCCGGAAGGGGTAAAGGGCTTTGATGAATTTATAAAAATCTACAAAGAGGGACTGCCGATTGAGCGGGCAGCAGTGGATTCTATGAAATAGCGCCTTGACTTTTTTCCGCATTTCCAGTATGATAGATTTTATTAAAATAAAAATGTAGTGCGAAAGAGGAGTACACATCTCACTCCGCCAGAGAGAAGAGTCCACCGGCTGAAAGGCTCTTTCGGAAAGGATTTGTGGAAGGTAGCTTTCAAACAGCGTTTCTGAACCGAAATTGAATGGGATTTCCAAGTAGGAGACGACGGGTAGTTTCCGTTATCGGCTGAATGAGAAATGTTCGTATCTGGGACGTTTGTGTGCAGATACCCATTTAAATAAAGGTGGTACCACGGCAGGGATGTCGTCCTTTGAGTTATGCCGTGGCAGTAATCAGAATAAAAACCTGTCGGTATGGCAGGTTTTTTCTATTGTGTATTTTGCGGCTGTTGCGGTGAAAATAAAGTTTCGGAATGGAGGTAACAATGAAAAAAGAATTGGAAAAGACATATAATCCGAAAGAGATTGAAGACCGGTTATATGTAAAATGGTTGGACAAAAAATATTTTCATGCGGAGGTAAATGCCAATAAGAAGCCGTATACGATTGTCATTCCGCCGCCAAACATTACCGGACAGCTTCATATGGGGCATGCCCTGGATAATACATTGCAGGATATTCTGATTCGTTTTAAGAGAATGCAGGGCTATGAAACGCTCTGGATGCCGGGAACGGACCATGCTTCCATTGCCACAGAGGCAAAGATCGTAGAGGCGATGAAGGAAGAGGGAGTGACGAAGGAAGATATCGGCAGAGAGAAGTTTTTGGAACGTGCATGGGCATGGAAGGAAGAATTTGGTGGACGCATTGTTTCCCAGTTGAAAAAAATGGGCTCCTCCTGTGACTGGGATCGCGAGCGTTTTACCATGGATGAAGGTTGTAATAAGGCGGTAAAGGAAGTGTTTGTCAATTTGTATAACAAGGGCTTGATTTACCGGGGCGAGCGTATTATTAACTGGTGTCCGGAGTGCTGTACCTCGATTTCCGATGCCGAGGTAGAATATGAGGACCAGAAAGGACATTTCTGGCATCTTCGCTATGCCTTTAAGGATGGCAGCGGCTATATCAATCTGGCAACCACCCGTCCGGAAACCTTGCTTGGTGATACGGCGGTAGCGGTAAATCCGAATGATGAGAGATATAAGGATTTGGTAGGAAAGACATTGATTCTGCCGATTGTCCATCGCGAGATTCCGCTGATTGCCGATGACTATGTAGATATGGAGTTTGGAACCGGTGTTGTAAAAATTACCCCGGCCCATGACCCGAACGACTTTGAAGTGGGACTGCGCCATGACCTGCCGGTTATTAATGTCCTGACGGACGATGCGAAAATCGTAGAGGATTATGAGAAATATGCCGGTATGGACCGCTATGAGGCGAGAGAGGCGATTGTAGAGGATCTGGAAAAAGAGGGAGCGCTGGTGAAGACGGAAGACCACGACCATAATGTAGGTACCTGTTACCGCTGTGGCACGACAGTAGAGCCGCGAGTTTCCAAGCAGTGGTTTGTGAAAATGAAACCCCTTGCCGGACCTGCCATTGATGCCGTAAAGGACGGAAGAACGAAATTTGTACCGGAGCATTTTAATAAAACCTATTTTCACTGGCTGGAAAATATCCGTGACTGGTGCATTTCCCGTCAGCTTTGGTGGGGACATCAGATTCCGGCATTTTACTGCGATGACTGCAATGAACTGGTTGTAACAAAGGAAAACAGTGCAGTATGCCCGAAATGCGGGAAGCCGATGCGTCAGGACCCGGATACGTTAGATACCTGGTTCAGCTCTGCCCTTTGGCCGTTTTCTACTATGGGCTGGCCGGATCATACAGAGGAAATGAAATATTTCTATCCGACAAGTACGCTGGTAACCGGATATGATATTATTCCGTTCTGGGTTATGAGGATGATGTTCAGCGGTCTGGAGCATACCGGTGAAGTGCCGTTTGATACGGTACTGATTCATGGTCTGGTAAGAGATTCTCTGGGAAGAAAAATGAGTAAATCCCTGGGGAACGGCATAGACCCGCTGGAGGTAATTGATAAATACGGAGCGGATGCGCTTCGATTGACTCTGGTAACGGGAAATGCACCGGGAAATGATATGCGTTTTTACTGGGAACGTGTGGAGGCAAGCCGGAATTTTGCCAATAAGGTATGGAATGCATCCCGGTTTATTATGATGAATTTTGAGCAGAATGCAGGGCTGGATTACGAAAATGTCAGTCGGGAGCAGTTTACCCAGGCAGACAAATGGATTCTCTCCAAGGTAAATCATCTGGCACAGGATGTTACGGCATTGATGGAGACCTTTGATCTGGGAATTGCCGTTCAGAAGATATATGATTTTATCTGGGAGGAATTCTGCGACTGGTATATTGAGATGGTAAAACCACGTCTTTACAGTGATACCGATAATACGAAGGCAGCGGCTCTCTATACTTTAAAAACAGTATTAGTGGATGCCCTGAAGCTGCTGCATCCGTATATGCCGTTTATTACAGAGGAAATTTATTGTACGCTGATGGACAGCGAGGAGGAATCCATCATGGTATCCTCCTGGCCGGTATTTACAAAGGAGCGGGATTTTGCCGAGGATGAAGCAAAGGTAGAGCGTATTAAGGAGGCGGTAAAGGGAATCCGTAACCTCCGCGGGGAAATGAATGTACCACCGAGCAAAAAAGCGTCGGTTATTGTTGTTTCGGAAAAGGATGAGGTACTGAAAATTTTCGAGGACAATAAGGTATTCTTTGCCACCCTTGGATTGGCCAGTGATACCAGCTTCCAGAAGGACAAAACAGGAATTGCAGATGATGCGGTTTCGGTAGTGATTGCCGATGGAACGATTTATATTCCGTTCGCGGAGCTGGTGGATATTGAGAAAGAGATTGAACGCCTCAGGAAAGAGGAGAAAAAGCTGCAGGGCGAATTAAAGCGTTCCGAAGGTATGTTGGGCAATCCGAACTTTGTCAATAAGGCACCGGAAAAGAAAATTGCGGAGGAAAAAGAAAAACTGGAGAAATACAAAGGTATGATGGCGCAGGTGAAGGAAAGACTGGCGCAGTTGACAAAATAATCGCTAGTGCAAGACTAAACAGGGTTCAAATTGACACCATCGTGCTAGCCTGAAAAATAAAAATAGTGTAGAAAAAGGATGCCCCTAAGCCCTTTACCGGCTTTCAGGCATCCTTTTTTATATACAACTGTTATTTTGCTTCATATTCCATGGCTGCTCCTACAAATCCCTTAAACAGTGGGTGTGGGTGGTTCGGTCTGGACTTAAATTCCGGATGCGCCTGTGTGGCGATAAACCATGGATGGGAAGAAATTTCTATCATTTCTACAATTCTGCCATCCGGAGAAAGACCGGAAAGGGTCATGCCATGTTTTTCAAAGTCCTCACGGTATAGGTTATTGACCTCATAGCGGTGGCGGTGTCTTTCGTGAATCGTTTCTTTGCCATATAGCTCGTGGGCCTTGCTGCCTGCTTCCAATTCACAAGGATAGGAGCCAAGACGCAGGGTACCTCCGATATCCTCTACACCGTCCTGATCCGGCATCAGATGGATGACAGGGTGTGTCGTGGATGGGTCCAGCTCGGCACTGTGAGCATCGTTCCAACCAATCACATTTCTGGCAAATTCCACGAGACTGAGCTGCATACCAAGACAGAGGCCGAGGAATGGAATGTTATTTTTTCTGGCGTATTCAATGGCGAGAATCTTTCCGGCAATGCCACGGCTTCCAAAACCTCCCGGCACCAAAACACCGCTGACATCGTTTAACAGCTCGTCTACGTTGTCCTGTGTAATATCTCCGGAGTATATCCATTTGATGTTGACCTGTGCGTTATGGGCAAAACCGCCGTGTTTTAATGCCTCCACTACACTGATATAGGCGTCGTGGAGGTCGGTATATTTTCCTACAAGGGCAACCGTCACTTCCTTATTCAGATGTTTAATGGAGTCTACCATGTCCTCCCAGACCTTGATGTCCGGCTCCGGGCAATCCAGCTGCAGGCATTTGCAGACTGTCTGGGCAAGATTCTCCTTTTCCATGGCCAGAGGAACCTCGTAGAGGGTTTCCACATCCAGATTTTGTATAACCTGACTGCTCGGTACATTACAGAACAAAGAAATTTTATCCCGGATCGCCTTATCTAATGGAATTTCCGTACGGCATACAACGATATTCGGCTGAATCCCCATTCCCTGAAGTTCCTTAACACTGGCCTGGGTCGGCTTGGATTTTAATTCCTGAGAAGCCTTCAGATAGGGAACCAGTGTCACATGAATAAGGATGGCGTTTTCGTGTCCGACATCCAGTTGGAACTGTCGAATCGCCTCTAAGAATGGCTGGCTTTCAATATCACCCACGGTACCGCCCACCTCGATGATGGCAATCTGGGTTTCCTTGCATCCGTCGTTCCGGTAAAAGCGGCTTTTTAATTCGTTTGTAATATGCGGAATAACCTGCACCGTACCGCCGCCGTAATCGCCCCGGCGTTCCTTGGAAAGTACGGACCAATATACTTTTCCGGTCGTTACATTACTTTGCTTTGTCAGGCTTTCGTCAATAAATCGTTCATAATGTCCCAAGTCCAGGTCCGTTTCCGCCCCGTCATCCGTCACGAATACCTCTCCGTGCTGAATCGGGTTCATAGTTCCCGGGTCAATATTGATATAAGGGTCAAACTTCTGCATCGTTACCTTATAACCACGCATTTTTAACAGTCTTCCCAATGAAGCGGCTGTGATTCCCTTGCCAAGACCGGAAACAACACCGCCGGTTACAAATACGTACTTTACCGCCATATTTTCCTCCTCAATACGAATCAATATGTATCCTGTTTCAAAATAAAAAACATGATTCTAGTATACCCTTTTTACAGGTGGGTTTCAAGTATAAATTCATGAATCTTTCACACTCTTCCCATTGATTTATAAGGGAAAATCTTTTATACTATAAAGAGTGCGAAGACTGCCCGGAAATATTGCCGGTGGTGTAAACAACGAAAGGAAAGAATATATGGATTCGAATAACAATAATAAACAGGATAATAACAGAAAAAAGAGAAACCGGATGAATATTATCATCTGCGTGGCGGCGGCTGTGTTTGCCATGTGCCTGATTCTGTTTTTAAATTCCGAGATACAACGAAATACGGAAAAGGAAATTACTTATACGAAGTTTGTGGAAATGCTGAAAAAAGACCAGGTTAAAAAGGTAATTTTTAAGGCAAATCTGATATATATTGAGCCAAAGGTAGAAGAAAAGGTGGCGATGTTTGCCGTTACCTATTATACCGGCTATGTCAATGACACCAGCCTCGTTCAGGATATGCTGAACAAATACGGGGTGGAATTTTCCGCTGAGATTTCCGATACCGGCTCGGGAATTTTGAATTTCTTACTGACCTATCTGCTGCCGATAGCGGGACTCTGGCTGCTTTTGTGGTTTTTTATGCGATCTGCCACAAAGGGTGGAGGCCTGATGGGCGGCGTTGGAAAATCCAATGCGAAAATGTATGTGGAAAAGAAAACCGGTGTTACCTTTGCGGATGTGGCAGGAGAAGAGGAGGCAAAGGAATCGCTGACGGAGTTAGTGGATTTTCTTAAAAATCCTGCGAAATACCGTGAAATCGGTGCCAGACTGCCAAAGGGAGCTCTGCTTGTGGGACCGCCGGGAACCGGTAAAACATTGTTGGCGAAAGCCCTTGCCGGAGAGGCGGGCGTGCCGTTTTTCTCTCTGTCCGGTTCGGATTTTGTGGAAATGTTTGTGGGTGTCGGTGCTTCCCGTGTCAGGGATTTGTTTAAGCAGGCCACTTCCATGGCGCCGTGTATTATTTTTATTGACGAGATAGATGCCATCGGAAAAAGCCGTGACAGCCAGTACGGCGGCGGTAATGACGAGAGGGAGCAGACCTTAAACCAGCTGCTGTCGGAAATGGATGGCTTTGATTCCTCCAAGGGAATTATTATTTTAGGTGCCACAAACCGCCCGGAGGTGCTTGATAAGGCACTGCTTCGTCCGGGACGCTTTGACCGGCGGATTATTGTAGAAAAACCGGATTTGAAAGGACGTGTGGATGTTCTCAAGGTACATTCCCATGATGTTTTAATGGATGATTCGGTGGATTTGGAAGAAATTGCGCTGGCTACTTCCGGTGCGGTAGGAGCCGACCTTGCCAATATGGTAAATGAGGCGGCGATTATGGCGGTGAAGGACGGCAGAAAGGTTGTGAGCCAGAAGGACCTTTTTGAGGCAGTAGAGGTTGTGCTGGCCGGAAAGGAAAAGAAAGACAGGATTCTTGGAAAAGAGGAAAAAGAAATTGTTGCCCACCATGAGATTGGACATGCTTTGGTGACGACACTGCTGAAAAATACGGAACCGGTACAAAAAATTACAATAGTACCACGTACTATGGGAGCTCTCGGCTATGTAATGCAGGTGCCGGAGGAAGAAAAATATCTGATGAAGAAGGAAGAACTTCTGTCCGAGATTACGACGTTGTTAGGCGGTCGTGCAGCAGAGGAAGTGATTTTTGATGACGTGACCACAGGGGCCTCCAATGATATTGAGAAGGCAACCTCCATTGCCCGTGCCATGGTGACTCAGTACGGTATGAGCGAAAAGTTTGGCATGATGGGACTGGAAACGATTCAGAGCCGTTATCTGGATGGCAGACCGGTGGTAAACTGCGGGGAGGCCACAGAAAGCGAAATAGATGCCGAGGTTATGAAAATCTTGAACGAGTGTCATGACAAGGCGGTTAAGATTATTGAAGAAAATAAGAATGTGCTTGAGCTGCTGGCAAAGCATCTGATAGAGAAAGAAACCATTACCGGAAAGGAATTTGTGGAGATTTTTGAAAAGGAAACCGGGATTAAGCTGAAAAGGAAGGAAACAGACGAGGAGAAGGAAGAGGTAGAAAAAGAAACGGAACATGTAGTGAAAACAGGAGAAGATGAATAATGGCTTATGAATTACTTGTGCTGGATGTGGATGGCACATTAGTAAACACGAAAAAGGAAATCACGAAGAAAACAAAAGATGCCGTGATTGAATGCCAGGAGAAGGGGATTAAAGTGGCGATTGCCTCCGGGCGCTGTACGGAAGGTATCCGTCATCAGGCAAAGGAAGTGAAGCTGGATGAATTTGGCGGTTATATTATCTCTTACAATGGAGGACGCATTACAAACTGCCGTACCGGCGAGGTAGTATACAATATTCCCCTGCCGGATGGGATGATACATGAACTGTATGATTATTCCTTAAAGGAGAATACCGGAATCCTGACCTACTATGACGGGAAAATCATTTCCCATAGTGATACGGACCCTTATATTGTCGTAGATGCCAGGGGCTGTGATATTCCGATCTGGGTGCCGGAGGATTTTCATGCAGAGGTCCGGTTCCCGGTAAATAAGTGTATTCTCACCGGTGACCCGGAACACTTGGAAAAGCTGGAAGAAAAGGCGGCAAGGGACTTTGAAGGACGGTTATCGGTTTACCGCTCAGAAGGGTTCTATCTGGAAATGATGCCATTAGGAGTAGACAAGGCATATGGTGTTTCCAAGCTTTTACAGCGGCTGGGCTACAGCCGGGGACAGATGATCTGCTGTGGAGACGGCTTTAATGATTTGCCGATGATAGAGTATGCGGGGTTAGGGGTAGCGATGGCAAATGCACCGGAGGAACTGAAAGAACGGGCGGATTATATTGCCCCGTCCTGTGATGAGGATGGTCTGGTAGAGGTGATTAACCGATTTGTGAAGGACTGGTGAGTGTGTTTAATCTGGAAGAGGAATTGAAAAAGCTGCCGGGAAAGCCGGGAGTGTATCTGATGCATGATGCATCGGATGAAATTATTTATGTGGGCAAGGCAATCAGTCTGAAAAACCGGGTCCGTCAGTATTTTCAGAAAAGTCGGAATGTGACGCCGAAAATACAGCGGATGATTGACCGGATTGCCTGGTTTGAATATATTGTGACGGACAGTGAACTGGAGGCACTGGTACTGGAGTGTAATCTCATAAAGGAGCATAGTCCGCGTTATAATACAATGCTGAAAGACGGAAAATCCTATCCGTTTTTGAAAGCGACGGTACAGGAAGCCTATCCAAGGCTTCTTTTTGCACGCCAGATGAATCGGGATGGCAGCCGGTATTTTGGCCCCTTTACAAGTGGAAAGGCGATACGGGATACCATTGAGCTGGTAAATGAACTGTTTCATCTGCGGAGCTGCCGCAGGTCGTTGCCAAAGGATATCGGGAAGGAACGCCCCTGCCTGTATCATCAGATCGGACAGTGTCCGGCCCCATGTCAGGGAGGAGTGCCGGAGGAGGAATACCGGAAAAATTTCGAGCGGGCATTGAAATTTTTACAGGGAGATACGAAGGAAATTGTCCGGGAGCTGACGGAAAAAATGACCCGGGCCTCGGAGGCAATGCAGTTTGAGGAGGCGGCGCAGTACCGGGATTTGATTCATAGTATTGAGCAGGTGACAGAAAGGCAGAAAATTACCTCAGAGGACAATGAGGACAGAGATATTGTGGCAATGGCGCGGGGCGGCGATGAAGCGGTAGTGCAGGTGTTTTTTATCCGTGGCGGAAAGCTGATAGGAAGAGAGCACTATTATCTGACCGGCGTGGAAGAAGAGGAAAATGCCAATGTACTGTCTGCTTTTATTAAGCAGATGTATTCCGGTACGCCCTATATTCCCCGGGAAATCTGGACGGAGGAAGAGGTGTCAGACGGGGAGGCGATTCTTACCTGGTTGTCGGCAAAGAGAGGAAGAAAGGTATATTTCCGGGTGCCAAAGCGGGGCGAGAAGGAGCGGCTTTTGGAGCTGGCAAAACGGAATGCTTATATGGTGCTGACGAAGGACGCAGAGAAGCTGAAAGCGGAGCGGGCAAGGACTATTGGTGCCATGGAGGAAATTGAGGGACTTCTTGGACTTCAGGGGCTGTCCCGGGTGGAATCCTACGATATTTCCAATATCAATGGCTTTGATACCGTAGGCTCCATGGTAGTATTTGAAAATGGAAAGGCAAAGAAAAATGATTACCGGAAGTTTCGTATCCGCTCGGTCAGTGGTCCCGATGATTACGGAGCCATGGAGGAAATGCTGACACGGCGTTTCGAGCACAGCCGGCGGGAAAATTTATCGGAGCTGGATTCCTTCCGTCATCTGCCGGATATTATTTTTATGGATGGCGGAAAAGGACAGGTAAACATAGCGGAAAAGGTATTGTTAAATCTAAATATAACTATTCCTGTATGCGGCATGGTAAAGGATGATCATCACCGCACCAGAGGGCTATATTTCCGTAATCAGGAGCTTCCGATCGATACTCATGGACAGGGGTTCCGGCTGATTACACGGATTCAGGATGAAACCCACCGGTTTGCCATTGAGTATCACAAACTGATTCGCAGTAAGACCCAGGTGCATTCCATTCTGGATGATATACCGACTATTGGTGCTACAAGGAGAAAAGCACTGATGCGGCATTTTGAATCTCTGGAACAGATCAAAAATGCCACGTTGGAGGAACTGAAGGAAGTGCCGGAAATGAATGAACGCTCGGCAAAGGAAGTAATAAAGGCACTGAGGGGCGGTCAGGAAGAATAAGAAAGGGGAACAGGTGCATGGAGCAGACGGATAACACCGAATTTTTGCCTATTTCCAGAGAAGATATGCAGAAACGGGGCTGGGAACAGTGTGATTTTGTCTTTGTCATAGGGGATGCCTATGTAGACCATTCCTCCTTTGGACCCGCCATTATCAGCCGGCACCTGGAGGCCCACGGATACCGGGTGGGGATAATTTCCCAGCCGGACTGGAAAAGGGATGACAGCATATCCATACTGGGGGAGCCGAGGCTGGCGTTTTTAGTCTGCGGTGGCAATATGGATTCCATGGTAAATCACTATACGGTAGCAAAAAAACGGCGGAAAAATGACGCTTATACCCCCGGTGGCATCATGGGGAGGCGTCCGGATTATGCCACGGTGGTGTATTCGAACCTGATTCGAAGAACCTATAAAAAGACGCCCATTGTGCTCGGAGGAATCGAAGCGAGCCTGCGGCGTATGGCTCATTATGATTACTGGTCGGATAAGGTAAAGCGCTCTATTCTTTTAGATGCCGGTGCTGACCTTATTTCCTACGGAATGGGCGAGCATAGTATGCTGGAAATCGCAGAGGCACTGGACAGTGGGATGAAAGTAAAGGATATAACGTTTATCCCGGGAACCGTTTACCGCACAAAAGAGGGGGAGGTTAGCGCCTATGAGCCGGTGTATCTTCCATCCTTTGAGGAAATTACCACGGAAAAGAAAAAGTATGCCGAGAGCTTTATGATACAGTATGAAAATACGGATCCCTTTACGGCAAAGCCTCTGGTGGAACGCTATCCAAATAAGGTAATGGTAGTGCAGAATCCCCCGTCTAAGCCTTTGACAGAACAGGAAATGGATGATGTTTATGCCTATCCCTACGTGGGAACCTTTCATCCTTCCTATAGGGAACGGGGCGGTGTGCCGGCTGCCGGGGAAATCCGGTTTAGCCTGGCAAGCTGCCGCGGCTGCTTTGGGGGCTGTAGCTTTTGTGCCCTTACCTTTCATCAGGGGCGGATTGTTCAGGCACGAAGCCATGCCTCTATTATAGAAGAAGCAAAGAAAATGACAGAAAATGAAGACTTTAAGGGCTATATCCACGATGTGGGCGGTCCCACGGGGAATTTTAGAAGGCCTTCCTGTAAAAAGCAAATGGAAAAGGGAGTATGCCGGAGAAAACAGTGCCTGTTCCCACAGCCATGTCCGAATCTCAAGGCAGACCACAGCGATTATATCCGGCTGCTTCGTAAGCTTCGTAAGCTGCCGAAGGTAAAAAAAGTGTTTGTGCGTTCCGGTATCCGCTTTGACTATGTCATGGCTGATAAGGACGATACTTTCCTACGGGAGCTGTGTGAACACCACATCAGCGGTCAGCTCAGGGTGGCACCGGAGCATGTGTCGGACAAGGTGCTTCATGCCATGGGTAAGCCTTCCAATGCTGTGTATCAGAGATTTTTAAAATGCTATGAACGGATTAACAAACGGACGGGAAAGAATCAGTATGTTGTGCCCTATCTTATGTCTTCCCATCCCGGCTCCACCCTGACGGAGGCAGTGAAATTGGCAGAGTATATTCGTGATCTGGGCTATATGCCGGAGCAGGTACAGGATTTTTATCCCACACCGGCAACTATTTCCACCTGTATGTACTATACGGGACTGGATCCCCGTACGATGGAGCCTGTATATGTACCGAAAAAACCCCATGAGAAGGCGATACAGAGGGCATTGATACAGTACCGTGACCCGAATAATTATGAATTAGTGAAGGAAGCCCTCTACAAGGCGGGACGGGAGGATTTGATTGGTTTTGGGCCTCATTGCCTGATTCCGCCAAGAAAGCTTTCCGGCAAAAAACCGGTGCATAAAGGAAAAGAAAAAACAGGAAAAAAAGTAAGAAAAACAGAAAAAAGCAAAAAAAATAGAAAAAAGTATTGACCGTGACGTAACGTCATGGTTTATAGTATAGAATAGGAAGCGGGAGTGGACGCTTCAGAATGGAGGTATATTTATGAAGATATGTGTCACCGGCGGTGCCGGATTTATCGGAGGAAACTTTGTCCACCATATGGTAAAGAAATACCCGGATTATGAAATATTAAATCTGGATTTACTAACCTACGCTGGGAATCTGGAAACGCTGAAACCAGTGGAAAATGAACCAAATTACCGGTTTGTAAGAGGTGATATTGCGGACCGTGACTTTATTATGGATTTATTTAAAAAGGAAAGGTTTGATGTGGTGGTAAACTTTGCGGCGGAGAGCCATGTGGACCGTTCCATCAGCGACCCGGGGATTTTTGTACAGACGAATGTGTTAGGAACGCAGGTATTGCTGGACGCCAGTAAGGAATACGGGGTGAAACGTTTTCATCAGGTGTCCACCGATGAAGTGTATGGAGATCTTCCGTTAGACCGTCCGGATTTATTTTTCCGTGAAGACACGCCGTTACACACCTCCAGCCCGTATTCCTCCAGTAAGGCAAGTGCGGATTTGTTCGTTATGGCGTATCATCGTACCTTTGGGCTGCCGGTTACGATTTCCCGTTGTTCCAATAACTATGGACCGTATCAGTTTCCGGAGAAGCTGATTCCCCTTATGATATCCAGGGCATTGGAGGATGAGGCCCTTCCGGTATACGGCAAAGGAGAAAATGTCAGAGACTGGCTCCATGTGGCAGATCACTGTGAAGCCATTGATTTGATACTTCATAAGGGTAAAGTAGGCGAGGTTTATAATGTAGGTGGGCATAACGAGCGGACGAATCTGGAGGTTGTGAAAACGGTTTTAAGAGAACTGGATAAGCCGGAGAGTCTGATTGAATATGTTACAGACCGTCCCGGTCATGATTTGCGATATGCCATTGATCCGACGAAAATTGAGACAGAGTTGGGCTGGAAGCCGACCTACAATTTTGATACCGGCATCCGCCAGACTATCCAGTGGTATCTGGATCATAAGGAATGGTGGGAAAACATTATCAGTGGCGAATATGCCAATTATTTTGAAAAGATGTACGGGGAGCGCCTATAGCGTAGCTTCGGAATGGAGGTAATATGAAGGTATTAGTGACAGGAATCCATGGACAGCTGGGGCATGACGTGATGGAGGAGTGTAAAAAGCGTGGATATGATGCCGTCGGCGTGGATGTGGAGGAGATGGATATTACCGATGAAGGGAAGATCCGGGAGGTTTTCTCCCGTGTATGCCCGGAGGCGGTTGTTCATTGTGCTGCTTATACAGCGGTGGATAAGGCGGAGGATGAAGAGGAAATCTGCCGTCTTGTCAATGGAAAGGGAACGGAGAATATTGCGAAAGTATGCCGGGAACAGGACTGTAAGTTACTGTATCTCAGTACAGATTATGTATTTCAGGGAGAGGGCGAGCGTCCATGGGAGCCGGAGGATGAGGCGAATCCTTTAAATATATATGGGCAGACAAAATATGAGGGTGAGCAGGCGATTCGACGCTATGTGGAAAAATACTTTATTGTGCGTATATCCTGGGTGTTTGGTGTGAATGGTGGAAATTTTGTGAAAACGATGCTCCGGTTGGGGAGAGAAAACGGTGCCGTGAAGGTGGTGGATGATCAGATTGGTTCTCCTACTTATACCCGTGATTTGTCGGTGCTATTGGTGGATATGATAGAAAGTGAAAAATATGGAATTTATCACGCCTCCAATGAAGGCTTCTGTAGCTGGTACGAATTTGCCAGAGAAATTTTTCGGCTGGCGGGGCTTTCGGTAGAGGTGACACCGGTGGATACCGACCAGTTTCCGGTGAAAGCAAAACGGCCGAAAAACAGCCGTATGAGCAAAGAAAAAATAGTTAAAAGTGGATTTAACCAGCTACCCTCCTGGGAAAATGCTCTGGAAAGGTACTTGAAAGAGCTTTAATTGTGTACTTTACAGGTAGAGTGAGCCAGATAGCCTGGAATCAGCAGTGGAGAATCTGATGTTTTATCAGAACCGGATGCACCTTTCTTATCGGAAGGTGCATTTTTTTGCAGGTACACCATAGTATATATCTGGGAAGCCGGGCAGTTATCTCCGGCAAGATGGCCAGAGGATTTACATATTTTGCAACGGACATGGCAGTCGCAGGTTTTTGTCGGTACAGAATCTTTGGCAAAATATTCACGGCGGGCACAGGAACCGCCTACAGCGTTCCCACATAATCCGTCAATAGCGAGATTGCCACACTTTGTACAGATAAGAGCAGAGGTAACAGAAGACGGTTTAGCAAAGGATTTCTTTTTATATTTCTTATTCAATTTTTCCATGATTTCCCGCCATATGGTCTTATGAAAGGAAGTAGCGTTCTGCTTTTCACTGGCATCATAGCCTCCCCAGACACCGGCTGTAAGATATGGCGTATATCCCACAAACCACAAATCCTTGTTGTCGGTGGAGGTTCCCGTTTTTCCTGCCTGAGGCATATCAAGAGTACGGAATTTCAAGCTTGTTCCTGTTCCCCTCTGGATTACATCCCCCATGGCACTGGTGAGGAGCCAGGCGGTAGAATCTTTCATAACACGGCGGGAGTCATCCGGGGTGTTTTCTAACAGGACATTGCCGTCATGGTCCAGGATTTTACTATAAAAGGAAGCCCGGTGATAAACGCCTCCGTTGGCAATGGAAGCAAAACCGGTAGTCAGTTCCAGATTTGTTACGCCCCTTGTCAGTCCGCCTAATGCCATTGGCAGTGCAATATCGGTATAGGTTTTGCCAGAATTATCCGTATAATTATCAATAAGTGTGGTAAAACCTAGATTTAACAAGTAATCATAACCGATTTTCGGTGTTACCTCCTCCAGTGTTTTGACCGCAACGACATTCATGGAATCCGCAATGGCAGTTCGCAGAGAGGTAAGTCCACGATAGGAAGCACCGTACCAGTTTTTCACCAGGCGTTTCGTGCCGGGATAGTAGTAAGGCGCATCGTCCTGTACGTTGGCAAGAGTCATGCCGGCGGTATCGAAAGCCGGCAGATAGGTGGACAATACCTTAAAGGTAGAGCCGGGCTGTCTAGCTGACGAAGTGGCACGATTCAAAGTACGGCTGCCGGTTTTAGTTCCCCTGCCGCCACACAGGGCTTTGACATTTCCTGTACTCTGTTCCATCAGAACAAAGGAGGACTGAGGCTGTATGACAAAGGAAACCGTTTCGGAAACAATGTCCTTCTTCTTTTTCACAACCGCTTTCTTATATTGGGAAATCAGCTTTTTGGCCGTTTCTTTTTTTGTATAATACCGGCTGATATTCTGTGCTTTTGTTTTCTTATACCATTTCTTCATCGTGTCAAAATTGTAGGTGATTTCCTTGTCATCTGCCTGTTTTACGGTTAGCTGGTAGGAAAGCTGGTATTTAGAATCCGGCGGATAGTATCTTTTATCATTGATAATTTTGTCACAGACCTTTTGCATCGAACTGTTCTGTGTACTGTAAATCGTGAGACCGCGACTGTAAAGGGCATTGTAAGCCTGTGTCTCCGTATAACCCAGTTTCTGCTTCAAATCCTGAATTACCTGGTCAATGAGGGCATCGGTAAAATACGATGTGGTACGGGCAGTACTTGTCGTTTTCTGATTTACCTTCTGAATACGCTTATAAACGTTATCCTGAATGGCAGCGGCATATTCCTCCGAGGTAATAAAACCCTGCTCTCTCATATAAGCAAGAATGGTGGTTCGTTTCGTTTTATTTTTGGCTGGATGAGAAATCGGGTTATAGGCAGAGGGGTTCTGGGTAATTCCTGCCAAAACGGCGCATTCCGAAAGGGACAGGGTGGACACATCCTTTCCGAAATACCGCTTTGAGGCCGCCTGGACGCCCAATGTATTCTGCCCTAAGTTAATCGTATTCAGATAATATTCTAAAATCTGGTTTTTAGAGTATTTTGTTTCCAGTTGAATGGCAAGGTACTGCTCCTGAATTTTCCTGCGGAAGCGGCTGTAGAGGGTGGTTTCTTCCCCTCCGTTAAAAACCTGGTTTTTCAGCAGCTGCTGGGTCAGTGTACTGGCCCCCTGGTTGAAATCCCCACCATTTCCAATTCCCGTCACAAAGGCGCGGAAAATACCGGGCACATCAATTCCCTTATGGGACCAGAAACGTTCGTCTTCAATGGCCACGAAAGCATTTTGTAGATGTACCGGAATTTTGTCCAGTGTAACATATTCCCGGTTTGCGTCCTTTCCCACCAATGTCTGAATCGTTTTTCCCTTTGAATCCTTAATGGTAGTAGTATACCCCTGAGGTACAACCTGAATGGAGTTAATGTCCGGTGCAGAGGAAACAATGCTTTGAAAAGCACCAAAAAAAACACTGGCCCCCAGACAAGCACCAAAAAATATAGCAATTAAAAGAATTCGGATTCCCATAAGCTGTATTTTGTGGAGTCTGCGGATTGCCGGCGATTTTAGCTGGTTTGCCCTTTTTTCTACTGCCTTGCGACTAAAATTCATAAAACCCTCCATTCCGAAGCGTCAGCGGATAGGAATCTCCGCCGATACCATTTCCCTTATTATAACAAAAACCCTTGAAAAGGAAAAGAAGAATTAGTAAAATAACAACAGATATACGGATTGGTTTGGAAAGGATAGGAAAAAGGATGGAAGATTCCCAGATTATATTATACCGGGGCGGACAGGGAGAAGTGGTGGAAAAAAAGTCCAGATTTATAGCGAATATTTTTCCGGTGTCGGCAGAAGAGGAAGCACTGGAAAGGATAGCGGAGATAAAAAAGAAGCACTACGATGCCAGACACAACTGTTTTGCCTATGTTATCGGGGAAAAAAATGAGACGGAGCGCTGCAGCGATGACGGAGAACCCTCCGGCACGGCAGGACGGCCTATGCTAGAGGTGCTGACCGGACAGGGCATCCATAATGCGGCGGCAGTGGTGACGAGATATTTCGGCGGCACGCTGTTGGGTACCGGGGGACTGGTACGGGCCTATACGGCGGCCATGAAAGAGGCCTTGGCAAACTGCGTGCTGATGGAGCAGATGGCAGGGTGCAAAATCAGTATCCGGACGGATTATAATGACATTGGAAAAATCCAGTATCTTGCCAGAACAAAGGAACTGGCGGAACTGGATACAAACTATGCCGATACGGTGGAAATGATTTTACTGGTGCCGGAAAAGCTACAGGAGTCGGTCTGCCAGGAAGTAACGGAAAAGACAGCGGGAAAAGCAGTGATTACTCTGTTAGAAAAGGTGCATTATGGTATTGCCGACGGAAAGGTAATTGTATTATAAAGGAGATGAGCCCGTGGATTTACTGGATTATATGAGTCAGCAGAATAAGGAAAAGGAATCCCCCCTTGCCTCCCGGATGCGTCCGGTTTCTCTGGACGAGGTGGTGGGGCAGGAGCATATTATCGGTAAGGGAAAGCTATTATACCGTGCTATTAAGGCGGACAAGCTCAGCTCCATTCTTTTGTACGGACCGCCGGGAACCGGAAAAACCACCCTTGCCAAAGTAATTGCCAATACGACCAGTGCGTCATTTCTCCAGATCAATGCCACCTCTGCCGGGAAAAAGGATATGGAGGAAGTGGTGGCAAAGGCAAAGGAAAATCTGGCGGCATACGGGAAAAAGACGATTCTATTTATCGACGAGATACACCGCTTTAATAAAGGGCAGCAGGATTATCTTCTTCCCTTTGTGGAGGACGGCACGGTGGTGCTGGTTGGTGCTACTACGGAAAATCCGTATTTCGAGGTAAACGGGGCCTTGATTTCCCGCTCTGTTATATTTGAACTGAAACCATTGGAAAAAGAGCATATAAAAACCCTGATTCTCCGGGCTGTTTCGGACAAAGAAAGGGGACTGGGAAGCTATCAGGGCGAAATCGATGAAAATGCACTAGAATTTCTTGCCGACATCAGTGGGGGGGATGCCAGAACTGCCTTAAATGCTATCGAGCTGGGAGTATTGACAACGGAGCGCAGTGAGGACGGAAAAATCCACATTACCCTGGATGTGGCTCAGGAATGTATACAAAAGAGAACTCTTCGCTATGATAAAACCGGGGATAATCATTACGATACCATATCCGCCTTTATTAAAAGTATGCGGGGCTCGGACCCGGATGCAGCGGTTTATTATCTTGCCAGAATGCTCTATGCCGGTGAGGACATTACCTTTATTGCCCGCAGGATTATGATATGTGCGGCGGAGGATGTTTCCAATGCGGACCCGCAGGCGTTAGTGGTGGCTGTCAGTGCGGCCCAGGCGGTGGAACGGCTGGGATTGCCGGAGGCACGGATTGTATTAGCGCAGGCGGCGACCTATGTGGCATGTGCCCCGAAAAGCAATTCGGCAATCATGGCCATTGATGATGCCACTGCGTTTGTAAAAAGCCATCCAAATTACCGGATTCCGGCGTATCTTATGGATGCCCATTATAAAGGAGCCGCCAAGCTGGGGCATGGGATTGGCTATCAGTACGCCCATAACTTTGAAAATCATTATGTCAAACAGCAGTATTTGCCGGACGAGGCGAAGGCAGAGCGGTTTTATATCCCGTCCGATAATGGCTATGAGGCTGAGATACAGAAATATTTCAAAAAAATAGGTGCAGATAAGGCAGATGCACAGAAATGAGGTTATCATGGAGGAAAAGAAAAAAATGTCCTACACAAAGGGACAGAGAATATTTGCCATAATCGGTGTCATTCTGCTTCTGGCACTGTATATTATTACATTTGTTGCGGCCCTTACCACATCACCGGCGGCACCGGCACTGTTTAAGGCCTGTATTGGTGCTTCGATGCTGATACCGCTGATGCTCTGGTGCTACATCCGGTTTGCGAAATTATTTATGGATGGGAAAGGAAAAGGTGAAGAATGAGAAAAGTTGCAGTATTAGGTATCGTTTTTTTGCTGGTGGTCAGTATAACCGGGTGCGGCGGTAACACAGGGAAAGAAAATACGGCGGCAATGGGACCGGAAATGGAAGCCTACCGGAGCTATCTTGAGGAGAGAGATCAGGTTGAAGACCTTTATTTTTCCTGCATCCCCGTATCGGAGGAGGGGGTGGAAGTTTTAGCGCTCACCTACGGAAAAAATGCGGTGAAAAAAGAAAAGAATTCTATCACTACCAGTCATTTGGTACTGAAAACCTATTCCGAGGGCAAGGTTTTAGATGTAGAAGGCAGTAACATGGACAGTTTCAGTAATACCGCTGCTTTTTTAGCAGGGGACGGAAAAATGTGGGTACCTGTCTATGGAGGAATCGGCGTTTACACGGTAAAGGGAACTATGCTGACCGGCAATGTTTACACCAAGGAAATGGAAACCTATACGACGTATTCCGTCAATGGGAAAAAGCGGTCTGAGCCGGAAGCCATAGATGCCGGGACGGTAGAGAAGATAGTGGAAACCGGAGATAGCACAGCGAAGCCTATCCTGTTTTACAAGAATACAAAGGGAAATAGGGAAAAGTATTTGAAGTAGATGAGTTGTTATTTATTACATAAGACAATATTACTTTTTAAATTCACAATAAAAAAATCGAGGTGACAGGATTTGAACCTGCGACCTCTGCGTCCCGAACGCAGCGCTATACCAAACTTAGCCACACCTCGAATGTCATCGACTTTATTACTATATAACAACTATATAAAAATGTCAATCCTTTTCTGATGTAAATGGTGCGGCTGGATTGAAAAATGCTTTTAAGAAAGGAAAGAAATTTCTTGTGCTTTTAGCAGAAATTTACTAAAATAAAAGTAACAGAAAATAGATAGGCGGCGTGCCCCCTACGCTAACGCTTCGGAACGGAGGATAAGATGAAAAAGGTAAAATGCACGATTTGTCTGTTTCTGGTATTTGTCCTGACGATAGCATCGACAGGGCAGCAGGATACACAGGCAAAAAAGAAAAAGGCAAAGCTGAGTAAAACGAAACTGACCCTGTATGTGGGGAAAACCGCAAAGCTGAAAGTAAAGAACAACAAGAAAAAGATAAAATGGTCGTCCTCGAAAAAGAAGGTGGCGATGGTATCGAAAAAAGGAAAGGTAACGGCAAAGCAAAAGGGAAAGGCGGTCATTACCGCTAAAATCGGCAAAAAGAAATTAAAATGTAAGGTGACGGTGAAGGAAAAAATCGTTTACAAGACCCAGATGATAGAAAATTTTGAGAGCTATGCACCGGGAACCGACTGGGGAAATTACACTCTGGGTGAGGGATTGACCAGCGGCGGCGATGAGGATCCTCATTATCTGGCGAAGGACGAGACGATGAAGGTAGTTGTGGACCCGGAAAATCCAAATAATAAGGTGCTTCAGGTAAAACCGAAATTTTACAGCTATGCACCGGTCTTTACGGTAGACCTTACGAAATTAACAGGCTTATCCACAAAGAAGCTGGGAGACTATGCCGGTGTCCGCGTAAAAATCCGTGTTGTCAGCGATGCTTCCTGCCATGTGGGAATCGGTCTGAATGCCTTCTTTGGAAAAGCCGGAACGATTAATAAAAAGTATGCCTTCAATACATACACAGCAAGTGACCAGGCCTTACCAAAGGAAGTAGAATATTACAAATTTTATTATGCAAAGGGAATGCTGACTGGCGTAGGACCAGAAGACGGCAGTATGCCACAGTTTACTGCAGGTAAACATACAAAAGGTCATAAGTTTTTGGAAAAAGATAAAAATGTTGGCTTTGCCACAAAAACACTGACCTTTAATAAATACCTGACAAGCACCCTCAAGCAGCAAAACCAGTTTGACTTTGTGCTGGGAGGCAGTTATAGCAAGCCGTTAAAAGGGGAGTATCTGGCGTGGTATATGGATGATGTGCAGTTGATTTACCGCTAGCGATAACCATCAAAATATAGGCTTTAAACAATGGATACCATTCAATCGATTCGAACCGGAAACGCTTCGCGTCTAAGGTTCTCACTGATTGAATGGTATCTTTTGTTTTAACTATGTTAGGTGGTTGTCGCTAGAGGTTAATCAAAGCAAAGTGTACCCCTTTCCCTCGGCAAAATCAAAGCGAAAAACAGGTTTCAAACGAGAACAAGCCACCAATCAGCGAAAACCTTTAACGCGAAGCGTTACCTGTGAGATTGGTGGGCTGTTCTTGTTTTATAGCCTTGTTATTTCGCCTTCTGATTTGCCTTCTCTTGAAACTTCTCATCCCAGACAATAAATCTCTCATGTCGGCCTTTGCCGATAACATCCTTATCATCAAAGGCACGGACTTCAAAAACCAGACGGCGTCCGTCAATTTCAATTAGCTCACTCTCGCAGGTGACGGTCATGCCGAGAGGGGTGGCGGCGTCATGGGAAACTTCCAGTTTAATCCCCACTGTCCCCTGTCCCTCTTCCAGATAAGGAGCCACGCTTTTCCATGCCGTTTCCTCCATCAAAGCAATCATGGCAGGAGTGGCAAAAACCTCCAGCGTACCGCTGCCCATGGCTTTTGCACAATTTCGTTCATTCGCCGTTACAGATTCGGTTCCTTTTATTCCGATTTCCAACATAATTATCATTCCTCACTTTATGTTTAAATTCTTTCTTTTAATTTCTGTCAAAGATGATTCGCCCTAGCACGATGGGTTCAACTTGACACCGTCGTGCTATCATTATAAAACATTACAAATTCTCATGTCAAATTTTACATTTATGGGGCGGTACAAAACATAAAAGGGAAAGGACAGACGGTTATCCGGCTGCCCTTTTGAAAGAGGAGTTTTATGAAAAAATATCAAATATTAGGGTTTGGCAATAATCATTACGTGTCGGAACAAAACATGCTGTTCCCTCACGTACGACCCTAGTATAGACACTAATTGTGACAAAATAGTGTTCAAATTTATGATAAAGTGTGAACAGTTTGTGAAGTTGGCGTCATCGTGCTAAACCTTTCTATAGCTTCAGTCGCCGAATCTGTTCCTGCAGCTTTGCCTTTTTTTCTTCCAACAGAAGTTCCTTATTATACTCAAAAAATTTATCACAGCCATGCTCTGTCACAAACCATGCCGCCTGTGGGTTCAAAGTAAGCTCGGTAACGAAAAGAACCATCTCCGGTCTGCCGGCAAATATTTTTTCCAAAAAGAGAAAGGAATTTGTCAGAGAAGTTCGGGTTTCTTCTGCCAGCTTTTCATATTCTTCCGTAGATACCGAAAAAGCCTTTTTGATTTCTCCAAAGGCTGCTTCTCCCTCGGTAGAGGAAAAACTGCTTAGCATATTCTGGTAGGAGTAAAGAAACTGACTGGCCGCAAATCCGGTACTTTCCCCTTCTTCTGTCAACTGTCCGGCAGCACGTTTTTTCTGCTGGTTCTGCTCGAACTGCTCCAGTTCGGTAGAAAGCAATTCAGTCGGAGTTTTTGCAGAAGAGGCAAACTGCCCCTTCAGACGCTGTAATATTTCAAATACTATGGTGAGCACGGAATCTCTCTTTTTCGTTTCGCCAAATCGCTCTCCCAGAGCTCCGAGAAACAGTCCGATGACACTCAGCACTTCATCAAAAGGAGCTTCTGCCAGCCGGGATACCATCTCCGGGGCATCCTTTCCTTGTAAAATGCCGGTAATATCATAAGAACTTTTATATTTACGGAACAAATCATAATAGCTGGAAAAATCTCTGGCGATCTCTTCGTGCTGCAAATACTGATGCACCACAGCGGTTGTAATGGGCAGGGACTGTTTTTCATAGGAAATGATTAGTCGGGATAAATCCTCCCATCCTCTTGCTGTCACAAAATCTTCGCCGTGAATCGTCGTTTCCACCTGATAAAAATTCTCTTTTTTTATATCCAGATAAGATAAAATGGCGGGATGTACACCATGACCGTAGGCATATTCCTTCCAGGAGGTAAAGTCCTCCGCAATATCAATCCGTTTCAAACGGTCAAGAGTTACAATGTCAAAATCCCGGACCGATTTATTGTATTCCGGCGGATTTCCGGCAGCTATAATAACCCAGCCCTCCGGTACCCGGTGGGAGCCGAAGGTCTTATATTGAAGAAATTGCAGCATCGTGGGAGCCAGAGTTTCCGATACGCAGTTAATTTCATCCAGAAACAAAATGCCTTGGGACAAATGGCTCTGCTGCATCTTTTCATAAATGGAAGCAATAATTTCACTCATCGTATATTCCGTGACGGAAAAGGACTGACCGTCATATTCCTTTTCCCTTATAACCGGCAGTCCGATGGCACTCTGCCTGGTGTGATGGGTAATCGTATAGGACACTAACGCTACATCTGCCTCAGCGGCAATCTGTTCCATAATGGCAGTTTTGCCGATGCCCGGCGGTCCCATAAGAAGAATGGGGCGCTGCTTTTCCACGGGGATTTCATAGCGGCCCTCTTTGTTTTTTGATAAATACACCTGCATGGTGTGAAGAATTTCCTGCTTGGCTTCTTTAATTGTCATCGTATACTGGTTCATGGTGTTCTCCTTTTATTCCATAAGAAAGTCTTTCTTTTCCTCTGCCTCATCAATTCTCAGCCGGATGGCCCAATGCGGCACTCTGTCATAGGCAGGCAGGGCATGAGATGGTGTTTCCTTTAGAAAATCCGCCAGTAAAAAGGCGGTGGGATATGCAGGCGGATGCTCCGGATACGTGCCGTAGCCGTCGGTGAGAATCATAAGCCCCTGCAATCCGGAAAAGCCACCGTTCTTCTGTTGTTTCTCAATATAGTCAAAGACGCAGCGGTAATCAGTACCGCCAAAACCTTTCACCTGAAAGGACTCTGCAAGACGGAAAAACTGTTCAAAATCCGTAATACATAAATCCTCCTGTATGATTGTATCAAATTGGAGCAGATGGATACGGCTCTGCCGGAAAAAATACCGGGAATGCTTTAAAATGCCGTAGGTTTCCATGAGAAAACGCCGTACCGGATTACCCCGGCAGGAACCGGAGGTATCTACCGCAATGACAAGCTCCTTTATTTTTTTCTCCTCCTTATATTCCAGTGGCTCCAATAAAGGGGTATTGCCGTACAAATCTAACCCCAATGTATAGTAGTTTACATCAAATTCATCTTCATTTATTTTCAGATTTTCCCGCCAGGCGGCAAACCGTTTCAAAAAATAATCATACCGGTATTCCTCCTGTGTTGTAATCTGTAAAAGTTCCAGAAGCTTTCCTGCCTGATTTCCGGCACGCCGGTAAAAAGTTTCCATATTTGTTTTTGTCTTCTCGCTGATTTCCTTCCACTTTTTTTCCTGCTGCTTTTTTGACTCCTCTCCACCGTCCCTTTTCCAGAGAGCGTGGGAATCAATACAAAAATCCTGCTCCATAAAAAGCATATTCTGGTGGTAAAAAACATGTTTTTCGAAAAAGAGGTATAGCCGTCCCGGCGTGTAAAAAATCTTATTATCCTCCAATAGCCGGTATGTCTGCTCCCGGATGGGAGACTGCATTTTCTGCAGACAGGGTACCGACAGAGAGTCAATAATGGCTTCCACACAAATATCGCAGCATAAATCCCACAGTTCTTTGCTTTCTTTTGCCGGCAGATAGAGGTGGGAGAAAATACAGTGCAGTAAATTGTGCAGATAAGCACGGTTTACCAGTACTGGATTTTCCTCGTAGGAGGAAAGCAGATATTTGGGCTGTACATACAGCGTTTCACCATCCGTGGCTGTGGAGGAAATGACAGGGCTTATTTCATAGCCCAGTCCCGCTAACGGAACATCTAAAAAACGCATGGCAAGATAGAGTTCATTGCGTGCAGCAGACAGTATAT
Organism: Lachnospiraceae bacterium; assembly: GCA_022510615.1. Classification (GTDB taxonomy): domain Bacteria; phylum Bacillota; class Clostridia; order Lachnospirales; family Lachnospiraceae; genus Eubacterium_F. The sequence goes on from JAFLTC010000006.1 coordinate 52,422, forward strand.
CCTTCCCTAATTGGGCAATCGGCTGATATTCCATGTGTTCCTCCTATAGCGCAAATTTCCCGGCACCTTTTTTATCGTCTCCGGCAGTCCGGTTTTTTACATCCAGAACATAGCTGATGAGCTCCGGCCGTTCCAGAGAGGCGGCAATCTCTCCTGCTAACGTAAGCAGTTTGACATCGACGTTATCCCCCTCCAAAAAGAAATGCAGGCTATCCATGTCCGGTTCTTTCATATACCAGGTCAGAAGCTCCCTGGTATGCTCCTTAAAGTATTGTTCATACATAGAAGAACAATCCTCTGACAGCTGGTGGGGAAAGCGCAGCCGGTAGGATAGAATACGGGCAAGCACGGAAATTTCTTCACTGACACAGGCGCGTTTCCACAGGCTGTCATACCTTGGATAATCAATACGGGAATCAAAGAAACATTGCTGATAAAGATAGCCGGTGCCATATCCTACCTCGCTGAAAATTCTTGCCGGCTCGTTGGCAATATACTCATACTCATAATGGGGAAATAAAAGCACGGCACAGTCCTGCTCCGAATATATGACAGTGACTTTGATTTCATGGTTCATATCATACAGGATATCCTTTAAACAGTTGCAGTTATCTTCGCCTTTCCGAAGAATAATATGAGATACCCGCTGACAGTTTTTAAAGGCACCGTCTTCGATTTCAATACTGCCGTGGGGCAGAATTACCGTCTCTAAGTAACGGCAGTTATAAAAGGCGTGTTTTCCGATCACCTTTGTGCCTTCGGGAATCTCAATTTTTTGCAATTTTTCGTTTCCGGCATAGGCATAATCCGGTATCCGGTGTGCTTGCTCCATGCGACCTGTCCTTCCCCTTTTCATTCTGTTTCAATATACAAAGAATAGCACTGTATGGACTTTTTGACAAGAAAATGATATAATAATTTTAAATTGGGTTTATATAGCACGATGGCGCCATCGTGCCAGAAAGAAGGGATGAGTATATGTATTGTCATAATTGTGGAAATCCGTTAGGGGATGGAGATAAATTTTGCAGCGCCTGTGGGACACCGGTTGGTGATGAGGGAAAACCTGAGCAGTCAGAGGAGCAGACAGAGCTGAGAAGCCAGCCGGCATCTGAGGAGCGGGTCGTGTGGGAAGAATCGCAGCCGGTAGCTGATACACACAAAAGAAATACTGGACTTTTGGTGGCAGTGGTTATTATTGCCGGGGTGCTGACGTTCCTTGTTCTGCTGATCAGCATCTTTATCTGGGGCGGAAAGGCTGAAGGTAGTCTGGAAAAATGGAGGGAGCGCTATCGGCCCTACGAAGATCTGGAAGAGGAGGAAGAACCGGCAGATGACGAGGATTTCTGGGGTTCTTACAATGGGGACGAATTTGACAGGAAAGGGAATCCGGACAGTAACCGTTATTTGTAAGAGGGAGTGTGGCAATGAAATATGATGTAGAGGAAATCAGGGGTAAAATTCATACAGGACAATTGGAAGGAATCGGCGAGAGACTGGAGGAAGACATCGAGAGCATATTAAAACGTGGAGGCATTTATTTTCGAATTTTTAACCGGGCAAAAACACCCTTTTCCATTGCGAATAAGCTGGAAAAGGGCGGATACGGTTTCGGGGAAAACGAAAAAAAACTACAGGACTTAGTAGGACTCCGTGTGGTCGTTTATTATCAGGATGATATGAATATTGTAAGGTCTATTCTGGAAGAAACTTTCTGTCTTGAGGGTGAGTGGTCAGAAACCGATACGACCGAGGAGGAATTCAAGGCATCGAAGTTCAATGGTGTATTCCGTATTCCCGATGAATATCAGCGGATTTATAACGGGGACATCAGCTGCGTGCCGGCGGATTTGACTTTTGAGGTACAGCTGCGGACCATTTCCTTTGAAGGATGGCATGAAATTGAGCATGACATGCGCTATAAATCTCCTCATGGCGAGGAATTCTGGAAAAACAACGGGGATTTGTCCCGGACTTTAAACTGTGTACTCGCGAATCTGGAGTTGTGCGACTGGTCTACTCTCAGCGTGTTTGACCAGCTATCCTACTATCATTACGAAGAGGGAAACTGGGAGATGATGCTGAAAGGAAAATTCCGTCTCCGTTTTGATGTAAAACCGTTGGCACCGGAACTCATCGATTTTCTGGATGATAATCTTGGTGTGGCATACTGCCTGTACCGTTGTACAAGAGACCGGGTTATCTATGCCCTGTTACGGGAGGGCAATTATGAAAAACTGACCTATAATCTTCTGGTAAAGGTGGCAAATGAAACGGTGGCAACCTATGACAACAAGATTCAGAGGCGTCTTGCCAAGTTGTGTAACGAGATACTAAAGGCGGAGAAAACGCCGCCGGCAGAAAGAGCGGATTTAAATCCTATGGATGTGACACCGAATTTTCAGCTGAATGTGGTACTGTCCCACCATCCGGAAACGGAGCTTCAGGAAGAATTCATGACAGCGGTGCAGATGATTGGTGTATGGGCTCAGAGCCGTTTTCACAATATTGTCGGTGATATACCGGTGGAACCGGTGGATTATGAGCTCCATATGGCGGGGTACAACCTGCAGATTTCAGCAAATGCGTCCTTAGGTTTTTATCGACTGAATCTGGATTATGTAGATATGGAACGGAAAGGAGTAATCTGGCGGACCAGTGTAAGTCTGGAAAGAAGTGAGCGGATTCGGATGAAGGTGCAGTGCGACTATTGTCATCCACCGGACCGTTTGATTCGTGAGAGTTTTGCAAAACCCCGCTTTGTGGACGAAATTTTCCGCAAGATTGGCTATGAGGATGTGATACCGATGTCTTTAAAGCCGAGGAAGGTACATAATCTGAAGGATATAGAAAATCTCAGTGAGTTTATTGCTGCCCCGGCAAGGAATCTGCCGGTCATCGTGGCAGTGGAAGATGAAGACGGGGAACGGCAGATTAATGTGACGAGACTGGCCGAGACGGTGGGAACCTATGCCCATGTATTTTTGCTGGACAAAAAGGCAATACCGGTCATGGTGGAATCCTCGGATTATACGAGGGAGGAACTGCTTGGTTCCGTCTGGGTCACTTTTCGGGACGGTGAGGATAAATTTTACACGAAAGAAATGATTGCGGACAGCCGTTTTGACTTTAACAAATACGCATTTGACCGGGGCAATATCTATGAAAAGGCTTTCCGCCATAAATTGGTAAGGCTTATTAAGGAAAAGAATTGCTGAGAATTTATTGACAGTTTTACAATAATATTCTATTATAAAGGTGCCGTAGTTTTTTACTTATAAACTAATTAACTTACTTAAAAAAAGGAGAGAAAAAAAGACATGAAAAAAACATGCAAAGTTTTAATGATGGTTTTTGCCGTTGCTTTTGGTGTTTTGCTTTTGACGGGCACTTCCAGTAAGGCGGCAGCAACAATTACTGGTCTCCAACAGACAAAGGCATCAAGCACCTCTGTCACGGTACAATGGCAGGCTGTTATGGAAAATAGTGTATATTATTCGACTCACATCGGTACGAGTGCAAACAATCTGACCCGACAGGATAACCAATATGGAACAACCGGCTATATCAGTGGACTGACAGAAGGCGGTACATATTATGTTCAGGTACGGGCCTATTCCGATTATGCAAGAAATACAGTTATCGCAATATCACCTGTTATTCAGGTAGCTACCACGCTGGCTGATGTATCGGGTGTTACCCAGACTTCCGCAACAGGAAATACCATTACAATGAAATGGAATCCGGTAACGGGGGCGACAAGTTACTATATCTATCGTTATGCAAATAGTACCTATACACAAATTGGCAGTTCCAAGACAGCAAGCTATATGGTGACAGGTCTGTCTCCATCTTTGCAGGCAAGCTTCTATGTGGTAGCAGTAAAGACAACTACCTCTGGATTTACTGTATCAAGTGATTATTATAGAGGAGCTTCTATGCGGACGACACCGGCCAAGCCGGCAAATGTCGCTATCACGAGCTGGTATGACAATATTAATGTGGCATACTTGGGTTGGAACGGTGTAAGCTGTAACGGATATCAGGTACAGATTCAGAACAGCAAGGGTAAAACATTGTTAAATCAGGATGTATCCTATAACAGCCTTAGAGTAAGCCCGTTCTGGAAAGGGGTATTTACGAAGACCCGTGTAAGAGGTTACATTACCATAGGTAACAAGAAGCTTTACGGTCCATGGTCCGATTATAGCTACAATGCTTCCAATAAATCCATTAAAATATCAAGTAAGAGTAGAAAAATCAAGGTAAAATGGAAAAAGATTACCGGTGCGGCAGGATATACGATTTATATTTCTAATAAATCCGATTCCGGCTTTAAGAAAGTAAAAACACTGGGCAAGAAAAAGACTTCCATTACCATCAAGAAATGTGGTAAGAAAAAGCTGAAAAAGAGAAAAACCTATTATGTTCGTGTGAAATACTTAACAAAAGTAGGCAAAAAGAAAGTAGCCAGTGGAGTAATGGGACAGGGGTCCATCTACGTTTATTAATGAAAAAAGAAAAGACCGTCGCGGTTGTGCGGCGGTCTTTTTTGTGTTAAGATAGAAAATAGATTTAGAATAAAGGAAGTGTATGTAATGAAAGCTGGAATTTTTTATCACAAAAGAACAGGTGAGCCTGTACAAATCATTGCACGCGCACAGACAAAGCCTACCTTTCAGGAGGTTATCTGCTATCAGGAGCTGACAAAGCCCTATGAATATTTTGTCATGGAGAAACGGCAGTTTTTCGCAGAGTATGTCAGAGAGTTTACAGAACTGGCGTTGACGGAGCAAAAGCAGTTAGATAAAAGAGAAGATTTACCGGACAAGCAGCCCCGGATATCCAAAGGGGTGGTAAAAGAAATGGAAAATCAAGACCCGGAGGATGCCAGACTGCAAAAGCTGATTGAATTTTTTGATGCGGAAACCTATTTGGAAAAGATAAAATTATTTGAGAACATGAAAGATGAACTGAATGAACATATGTTAAATAACATAGCGGTCAGTCTGGATTTGTCCATTGAGGACGGGGTAGACGGCTATCGGTTCATTTTATCGGAGTTAGAGATACGGAGTAAATACGAAGGAGAACGGAGCGACAGATATTGAGTAATTACCGTTTAAAAATTCAATACGATGGCACAAAATACCGTGGCTGGCAGAGACAGAGGGGAAACAGTGACACGGTGCAGGGCAAAATAGAGCAGGTACTTGGCCGTCTGTATGGAAAAGAACTGGAAATTGCCGGGGCGGGCCGGACGGATGCCGGCGTCCACGCCTATTGTCAGATTGCTAATTTTCATTTGGAAACAAAGGATACGCCGGATAAAATCCGTGACAGCCTCAATGAATATTTGCCACAGGATATACGGATACTGGAAGTGGAGCAGGCGGGAGAGCGTTTCCACAGCCGCCTGAATGCCACCGGCAAGGTGTATGAATATCATTTGGTAAAAAAGGATTATTATGATGTGTTTGCCAGAAAGTACAGCTGGCAGATGGAGAAAGAGTTGGATTTGGAAAAAATGCGTAAGGCGGCGGAACTTCTTTTGGGTCAGCATGATTTCAAGGGGTTCTGCACAAGAGCCTCCAAGAAAAAATCCACTATCCGCAGACTGGATGCGGTGAAGGTATGGGAGACCAAAAAGGATATTTTCCTGCGCTTTGAGGGAAGTGGATTTCTCTATCATATGGTGCGGATTCTGACCGGTACCCTGGTGGAGATTGGAGCCGGTGAACGACAGATAGAGAGCATTCGGCAGGTACTGGAAACCGGAGACCGGACCCTTGCGGGGGAAACGGCACCGGCACAGGGGCTTACTCTTATTTCAGTGAAGTATGAATAGCATAACCTAGCAAGCGAAAAGGGAGAGGACTGAGGAACCGTGAGAGAAATGGAATTTAAAATGGAGCGGGAAAATCTTGTGACGGAGGGGCAGGAGGTTACGATTACCGAGGGGGTGCTTCCCAGTGCATGGTATTATGTCATCAATCCGGCAGTGGCGATGTCTGCTAATTATACCTTCCGTGAGCGGCTCAAGTCCGACCACGGAATAGTCAAAGAAATTAAACACAACGAAAAGGGATATTACGTCGTTGTAGAATTTGATGAATAGAAGGAAAGGAAGAAATAATCATGGAGAGAAGAAATGCTTGGAAAGATTATACGAAAAAAGAAGTCAGGGAGTTAGAAAAGCTGAATAAACAGTACCGGGAATTTCTCGATGCGGGAAAGACCGAGAGAGAGTGTACCGCCCAGGCTGTCGTTATGGCAGAAAAAGCCGGTTACCGGAATCTTTCGGAAGTGATAGAGGCCGGAGCTGCCCTTCAGCCGGGGGATAAGGTATATTCTGTCAATATGAAAAAGTCGATTTCTCTCTTTCAGATAGGAAGAAAGCCGATGGAAAAGGGAATGGCAATTCTGGGAGCCCATATTGATTCCCCGCGGATGGACATTAAACAGAATCCTCTGTATGAGGATACGGAACTTGCCTATCTGGATACCCATTATTACGGCGGAATCAAGAAATACCAGTGGGTGACACTGCCTCTGGCTATCCACGGCGTTGTTGTGAAAAATGACGGCACGGTAATTGATATCCGTATCGGTGAGGACGAAAAAGACCCGGTTTTTTGTGTCACGGATTTACTCATTCATCTTGCCCATGAGCGCATGGAAAAAAAGGCCGATAAGGTCATTGAAGGAGAGGCGTTAGATATTCTCTTTGGCAGCCAGCCGTTAAAGGGCGAGGAAAAGGATGCGGTCAGTAAAAATGTACTCTCCATATTAAAGGAAAAATACGATATAGAGGAGGAGGATTTTCTCTCTGCCGAGCTGGAGGTTGTGCCGGCAGGAAAGGCGAGAGAGTCCGGTATTGATGCCAGTATGATTATGGCGTACGGTCAGGATGACAGAGTGTGTGCCTTTACCTCTCTGCTTGCCATGCTGGAAGTGGAGAATACAGAGTATACGACCTGCTGTCTCTTAGTAGACAAGGAAGAGATTGGAAGTGTGGGGGCGACCGGAATGCGCTCCAATGTCTTTGAAAATACAGTAGCCGAGGTGATGGAATGTCTGGGGCAGTATTCGGAGATGGCACTGCGCCGCTGTCTTGCCAACTCGAAAATGTTGTCCTCGGATGTGAGTGCCGCCTTTGACCCGGTATATGCCTCTGCCTATGAAAAGAAAAATGCCGCCTATTTTGGACGGGGTATGGTATTTAATAAATTCACAGGCTCCCGGGGAAAATCCGGAAGCAACGATGCAAATGCTGAATTTATGGCGCAAATCCGTGGTGTTTTAAAGGATGCCAAGGTGGCATACCAGACAGCAGAGCTGGGAAAGGTTGATATCGGTGGAGGCGGCACTATCGCCTATATTATGGCATTATACGGGATGGATGTCATCGACTGCGGTGTTGCCGTTTTAAATATGCATGCACCTTGGGAGGTTACGAGTAAAGCGGATGTATATGAAACAAAGAAAGGCTATGTTGTATTTCTGGAAAAGATCTTTGGCTAATACCGGAGGTTAGCACGATGGTGCCAGCGTACCAGCGTGTCGCTACACAGGAGGAATCAGAGGAAATGACAGAGAAGCTGCAACGGATGTTATGGATAGGAACATGCTTGCTGGCACTTGGCATCTGGCTGATGCCGGTACATTCTTTTGGTGCCTTAAAAAAAGATACGGCTTATTTTGCCGAGGTTGAAAAGATCCTTTTGTCCTCCTCTACAAAGACAGTAGAGTATCAATACGGAAAAATAAATTCCGGGAAAAATAAATACTGGAAAAAGGCAGTTTCTCTCCCCCTGACGGCTTCTAAGGTGAAGATTTCCAAAAAGGGCTGGTATACGGTCAGGGTGACCTCCGATTCAGGCAACAAAAAGCTGAGTAAAAAGCTACACAAAATCAAACTGAAAAAGAAAACCTATCGGGTAGCTGCAAATACACCGGTAAAGCAAAAAGCCGGCAGATATTATCTGATACCGAAAGGTAATAAGGGCGACGCCCTGAAGATGCCGGCGGGCTCCTGTCAGCCGGGGATAGCTGCCATTATCGGAGAAAAAGAAGCAGCGGCATATTCTGTCTGGCAGCTGAAACCGGCGGAAGGGAAAAAATTCCGGTTAAAAAACAGTAACAGCAATCTCTATCTGGGACTGGAAGCGGGAAAGACAAAGAGTGGGGCATCCTTTGTCCAGAAAAAGTATTCGGAGACGGATATGACTTTGTTATTCGAGGCGGCATCTGCCGGAGGATCTTATTATTACATAAAAAATGTGGGGAATGGCAGATATCTGCGGCTCAAGGATAACGTGGTTGTAGCGGCTAAGAGAAAAAATAAAAAGGCATGGAAATATCGGATAAAGAAGACGAAAAAGCCGGATTCCTATGCGGCGGCAAGGGATTATACCTATCCGACCTCTGTGTTGTTAGGTTCTTCTTTTGTTTTGAAGGGGACGGTTTCCTCCCATTATACGATGACCTCTCTGACTGCTTCCGTCATAAACAATAACAATACGGTTGTATTGAAAAAAACGGTAGCGCCAGAGAGCTGTCTCTATGATTTAAAAGGGATTGATGCGGCGATGACTTTTGGCAGACTGCCGGTGGGAAACTACCGCTATATCGTGACGGTAACGGACAAAAGGGGTGCGACCTTTACCGTGATTAACCGGAATTTTGGGGTATATGCTCTTTCTATTGTAAATGGGAAAGTGCTTTCCTATGATGCGGCAAAAATTCTAGCAATAGGACATCAGTCCAACGGGACTGCCTTAGAGAAAAAGGCATGTGCCTCCTATGCCCTGGCATATTGCAATTCCATTTTAGATGGCACCACTCCGAGTCCCCATACCTACTGGCTCAGTGAAACAAAGGTGGACTGTGTATGGAGTAAGGGCGGCTACACGACCTATGCCTATGATTCGGAAAGTGCCGTTCTCCAGGCGGCTTACGCTCAGATTACCGCAGGCAGACCTTGTATTCTCTATGTGACGGGAAGTACAAGCAGCCAGCACTGGCTGACACTCATTGGATATAAAAATGTTACTTCTGTCCAGTCGCTAAACGCCGGTAATTTCATTGCTATTGACCCATGGGATGGGGCGGTTATTACCGTTTCGGATAAATATAAGGTAAAAAATCCGTATCGTCTGGGCTATAAAAGCTAACGTTTAAAGTGAAGAGATTTCGTATTATATGACAATAGCCTTTTTCTCTTTTTTCTATTATAATATCCATAAAAGATTTTGCACAAAAGCTATTGACAATCCAATCAAGATAGTATAGTATAAACACATACAGAACATTCGTTCGGAAAAATGAGGAGGATATTTTCATGGAAAAGGATCAGAATAAATTAAAGGCACTGGAGTCAGCGATAGCCCAGATTGAGAAGGCTTATGGACAGGGCTCTATTATGAAGCTGGGAGATACGACACAGATGCAGGTGGAGACAGTTCCTACCGGTTCTCTCAGTCTGGATCTGGCGCTGGGTGTTGGCGGAATTCCGAAGGGACGTATTATTGAGGTATACGGACCGGAGTCCAGCGGTAAAACCACCGTTGCCCTGCACATGGTGGCAGAGGTTCAGAAAAAAGGCGGGATTGCCGGATTCATTGATGCCGAGCACGCCCTCGACCCGGTCTATGCGAAGAATATCGGAGTAAATATTGATGAGCTCTATATTTCCCAGCCGGATTCCGGAGAGCAGGCCATGGAGATTACAGAGACTATGGTACGCTCTGGCGCAGTGGATATTGTCATTGTGGACTCGGTGGCGGCCCTTGTGCCGAAAGCGGAGATTGACGGCGACATGGGAGATTCCCATGTGGGATTACAGGCGCGTCTGATGAGCCAGGCACTCCGTAAGCTCACCAGTGTGATTAATAAGTCAAATTGTACAGTTATCTTTATTAACCAGCTACGTGAAAAGATAGGAGTTATGTTTGGAAATCCGGAGACTACCACCGGAGGACGTGCATTGAAGTTTTATTCCTCTGTCCGGCTGGATGTCAGAAGAATCGAGACGTTACAGCAGGCAGGCGAAAAGATTGGAAACCGGGTCAGGGTAAAAATAGTAAAAAATAAGGTGGCACCGCCATTTCAGGAAGCTGAGTTTGACATTATGTTCGGCAAAGGAATTTCCCGAGAGGGTGATGTGCTGGATTTGGCAGCAAAGCACGATATTATCGTAAAAAGCGGTGCGTGGTATTCTTATAATGGCGAACGTATCGGACAGGGTAGAGAAAATGCGAAACAATATCTTGCAGACAGGCCGGAAGTTTTTGAAGAAGTAGAGGCAGCCGTGCGTGCCAAATGTATGCCGAAGAAAGAAGAAGAAACAGAGGCTGACAAGGACACGGGAAAAACTGCGGGAAAAGCAGCAAAGAAAGATGAATAAAAATGGACGAAGAATGTAAAAAAGCAGCAGAAAAAGCCATGAATCTTCTTCTGGTACAGGACCGGACGAAAAAAGAATTGCAGGAGCGTCTGTACCGGGCAGGGTTTTCTGAGAAAGCAGCGGATTATGCGCTGGAATATGTAATGAGCTTTGGCTACATTGATGATTTGCGGTATGCAGAGAATTATATATCCTTTCATAAGGAGAACCGCAGCCGCAAGGAATTACAGTATAAGCTAATGCAGAAAGGAGTGCCTCCGGAAATTATTTCGGAAGCATTTCTTTCTTATAATAGAGAAGATGAATACACAGCGTTAAAGCATCAGCTTCGTAAGAAATTAAAAGGAAAACATCTTTCGGATATGGAATTTCAGGAAAAAAATAAGGTGACTGCTTATCTGGCGAGGAAGGGATATGCCCTTCCGGCAATACGGCATGTTTTGCAGGAGCAGGAGGAGGAAGAGCAGTAGCAAGCGTCGTTTTCTCACGGCGCTTTTTCTGACTTTTGAAATTTAGTTGATTTTTCCTTGACTGTTGTGTATAATGTAGTACATATGGAATTTTGGGCGAAGTCTGTCCAAATGAGTTTATTTGCCAGTGATTGGCGGATTGGAGATTGACATGAAGTACTTTGGGACGGATGGATTCCGTGGCGAGGCGAATGTTACTTTGACCGTGGAACATGCATACAAAGTGGGAAGATTTTTAGGACACTATTATCAGAAAGAAAATCACCATGTCAGAGTAGTGATTGGAAAAGATACAAGATTGTCCGGTTATATGTTTGAAACGGCACTGGCTTCCGGTCTGAATGCGAGTGGGGCTGATGTGTATGAACTTCATGTGACGACTACACCGAGTGTATCCTATCTGGTGCGCAAGGAAGCCTTTGACTGCGGTATTATGATTTCCGCCAGCCATAACCCTTATTTTGACAATGGTATTAAAGTAATTAATGGTCAGGGTTTTAAACTGGAGCCGGAGATAGAGGAACAGATTGAGAAATATATCGACGGGGAAATCGGAGAACTTCCTTTCGCAAAACGTGAGAAAATCGGACGCTGTTTTGATTACTCAAAGGGGCGTGATGAATATATTGAATATTTGAAAGGTCTGGTTAAGAAGCCTTTTGACGGTAAGACAGTGGCACTGGATTTGGCAAACGGCTCTGCCTTTACTATGGCGAAGGAGATTTTTGAATCTCTGGGGGCCCAGGTTATTGTAAGGCATGCCAGTCCAAATGGAACGAACATCAACCGAGAGTGTGGTTCCACCCACATTGAAAGTCTTCAGAGCCTTGTATATGATACGGGAGCAGATGTGGGCTTTGCTTATGATGGCGACGCGGACCGGTGTCTTGCGGTGGATGATGATGGTAAAGTAATTGACGGAGACCATATTATGTATCTCTGTGGGAAATATTTAAAGGAACAGGGAAAACTGAAGGATGACACGGTAGTGACTACTGTAATGTCAAATATCGGTCTTTACAAAGCCTTTGACGAACTGGGTATCCGCTATGAAAAAACTGCAGTGGGAGATAAGTATGTTTGTGAAAACATTATGGAGCATGACTATTCTTTAGGTGGAGAAAATTCCGGACATATTATTTTCCATGAACATGCAGTAACCGGAGATGGTATATTGACCTCTCTGATGATTATGGAAGTCTGGCTTAGTGGCGGTAAGCCCTTGTCCATTCTGACGAAGGATTTAGTTATTTATCCGCAGCTGCTTGTTAATGTGAAGGTAAAGGATAAGATAGCGGCGAGAGCGGACGAGGATGTACAGAGAGCGGCTGCCGAGGTGGAAGAAACCCTCGGTGATTCCGGTCGCCTGCTGTTGCGGGAAAGCGGTACAGAACCTTTGGTTCGTGTTATGGTGGAGGCCTCCACGGATGAGTTGTGCAGGGAACAGGTTGACCATATTGTTCAGGTTCTAAAGGATAAAGGACATGTACTGGAATAAAATGGTACAAAGGAATGAGATAAAAGGAGAGAAAAGAATGAAAGGTGCGTTTTACACAGGGGAGTACCGAAATGTATTTGCCGAACTGGGACACTCAGAGGAAGAGATTGATAAAAAACTGAAAGATGCTTTTCATACCGTATTTTATGGACCGGAGGATGAGAAGTTTTACTTTGAAGCCGGGGATGACATGGGCTATTTTGAGGACACCGGAAATCATGATGCCAGAACAGAGGGGATGTCCTATGCCATGATGATGTGTGTCCAGATGGATATGAAAAAAGAATTCGACCGTGTATGGAAATGGGCAAGAACCAATATGTACATGGAAGAAGGATATAATAAAGGCTATTTTGCATGGTCCTGTCAGACAGACGGGAAGAAAAATGACTACGGTCCGGCGCCGGATGGCGAGGAGTTCTTTGCTATGGCACTTTTCTTTGCTTCCCACCGCTGGGGAGACGGCGAGGGAATTTTTAATTACTCTGCAGAGGCGAGAAATATTCTCAGTGCCTGCATCCACAACGGCGAGAAGGAACCGGGAGACCCGATTATGGAGCCGGAAAATTACCTAATACGCTTTATTCCGAGCCGGAAATTCAGCGACCCGTCCTATCACTGTGCCCACTTCTATGAGTTGTTTGCCCTGTGGGCCAACGAAGAGGATCGTCCGTTCTGGAAAAAGGCGGCGAAGGCAAGCCGGGAGTATTTAAAGAAGGCCTGCCACCCGGAAACCGGTCTGGCGGCAGAGTATGCTTACTATGACGGCACACCGTACGAGAAGGAGCAGAATGTCTTTGGCGGACGCCATGACTGGTATTACAGCGATTCCTATCGTGTCATTGCCAATATCGGTTTGGATTATGAGTGGTTTGCCGCAGACGAGTGGAATGTGGAAAATAACAATAAAGTACAGAAATTCTTTTGCGAAACCCATAAGGACGAGGAGTTTAAAATTTATGAGATAGATGGACGTGTTATCGACCAGCCGGCGCTGCATCCGGTAGCGATTATTGCGACAAATGCCCAGGCATCTCTGGCGGCAGACGGTCCTTATGCAAAGGAATGTGTGGAGAGGTTCTGGAATACGCCTCTGCGCACGGGAGATAGAAGATATTATGATAACTGTCTGTATCTGTTTGCATTACTGGCCCTGAGTGGGAATTACCGGATTTATTAATGGCAGACAGCTGCAACTTGCGGTTACATTTTAGATACATTCAGAAAGAAAAATATTTTGGAGGAAAGAAAAATGAGTGTTACAGTAGAAAATTTAGAAAAGAGTATGGCAAAACTTACCATTACTGTCAGTGCAGAGGATTTTGAGGCAGCTATGGTTAAGGCTTATAACAAGAACAAAAATAAGATTAGTGTACAGGGCTTTCGCCGCGGTAAGGCTCCGCGTAAGATGATTGAAAAATTATATGGTCCGGAGATTTTCTATGAGGATGCGGCAAACATTGCTATTCCGGATGCTTATGAGGAGGCTGCTAAGGAGAGCGGACTGGATATTGTATCCCGTCCGGAAATCGATGTGGTTGATATTGGCAGGGATAAGGAATTTGTATTCTCTGCCACCGTTGCCGTGAAGCCGGAAGTGACTCTCGGTGATTACAAAGGAATCGAAGTTGAGAAAAAAGAAGTGAAGGTAATGGCAGCTGATGTCAATGCCGAGTTGGATAAGGTCCGCGAGCAGAACAGCCGCATGATTACGGTGGACAACAGAGGAATCAAAAAAGACGATACCGCTGTCATTGATTTTGAAGGATTTGTAGATGGCGAGCCGTTCCAGGGAGGAAAGGGAGAAGATTATTCCTTAGTAATCGGAAGCCATTCCTTTATCGATACCTTTGAGGACCAGCTGGTAGGAAAGAAAATCGGTGATGAGGTAGATGTCAATGTCACCTTCCCGGAAGAGTATCACGAGGCTTCCTTAAAGGGCAAACCGGCACTGTTTAAAGTTAAGGTTAAGGAAATCAAGAAAAGAGAGCTTCCGAAGTTAGACGATGAGTTTGCCAGTGAGGTATCTGAATTTGAAACACTGAAGGAATACAAAGCAAGTGTGAAAAAATCTCTGACGGAACAGAGAAAGGAAGAGGCAAAACGGGAAAAGGAAGCTGCCGTTGTGGAAAAGGTAGTGGAAAATGCGACGGTAGAGCTTCCGGAGCCAATGGTAGATGAGCAGGTACAGCAGATGATTCAGGAATTTGCCGGAAGAATCAGCCAGCAGGGAATCAGCTTTGAGCAGTACATGCAGATGACCGGTATGACACCGGATACACTCATGGCGCAGATGAAGCCGGAGGCCGAAAAACGCATTAAGACAAGACTGACACTGGAAGCCGTTGTGAAAGCTGAAGAAATCAAGGCGACGGCAAAGGATGTTGAAAAAGAAATTGAGAACATGGCTTCCATGTACCAGATGGAAGTGGATAAACTGAAGGAAATTATTGGAGAAACAGAGAAAGAGCAGATTTCACTGGATATGGCTGTCCAAAAGGCAGTAGATTTCCTTGTGAAGGAAGCGGTTGAGGTTGCTCCAAAAGAAGAAAAAGCAGAGGAAGCAGACAAATAATAATAGAGATGTTTCGGAATGGAGGGTAATATGGCATTAGTACCTTACGTCATTGAGCAGACCAGCCGTGGCGGCGAACGCTCATATGACATCTTTTCAAGATTATTAAAAGAAAGAATTATCTTTCTGGGAGATGAAGTAAACGACCAGACAGCCAGTCTGGTAGTGGCACAGCTTCTTTTTCTGGAATCGGAGGATCCAAATAAAGATATCCAGCTGTATATCAACAGCCCGGGTGGTTCGGTAACTGCCGGCATGGCGATTTATGATACAATGAATTATGTGAAATGTGATGTATCGACCATCTGTATTGGTCTGGCAGCCAGCATGGGGGCATTTCTGCTTTCCAGCGGTGCAAAGGGCAAGCGTTACGCACTGCCAAATGCAGAGATTATGATTCATCAGCCTTCCGGAGGTGCCAGAGGACAGGCTACGGAGATTCAGATTGTAGCAGAAAATATTTTAAAGACGAAGAAAAAGTTAAATGAAATTCTGGCAGCAAATACCGGGCAGACGGTAGAAAAGATTGCGCAGGATACGGAGCGCGATAACTTCATGAGTGCCGAGGAAGCAAAGGAATACGGACTTGTGGATGAGATTGTAGTGAATCGGAAGGAAACCGAAGAGGAAGAATAAATAAAGTTCGTACAAATTTGTGCCGGAGCGTCATAAATTTGTACGGACTTTATGTTCGTATTTACGCTTCGGAATGGAGGTTATTATGACAGGGAAAAACAGTGAAGGATTGCTTTTGCGCTGCTCTTTTTGCGGCAAGACAGAAAAGCAGGTACACAAGCTGATTGCGGGACCAAACGGGGTCTATATATGCGATGAATGTATTGAACTGTGCGATGAAATTCTGGCAGAGGAATATCAGGAAAATTATGACGACAGAGATGACGAGAGTGAAATTAACCTGTTAAAGCCAAAGGAAATTAAAAGTTTTCTGGACGAGTATGTAGTGGGACAGGAAGAGGCGAAAAAGACACTGTCGGTAGCCGTTTATAATCATTATAAGCGAATCAAGGCGGGAACAGACATGGATGTGGAGCTACAGAAAAGTAACATCCTTATGGTAGGTCCTACCGGCTCCGGTAAGACTTATCTTGCCCAGACTCTTGCCAAGATTCTGAATGTGCCTTTTGCCATTGCCGATGCCACAACACTGACAGAGGCAGGTTATGTGGGAGAGGATGTGGAGAACATTCTCTTAAAAATTATTCAGGCAGCGGACTACGATATCAAACGTGCCGAGCACGGTATCATTTATCTGGATGAGATCGATAAGATTACGAAAAAAGCAGAAAATGTGTCGATTACAAGAGATGTATCCGGAGAGGGAGTACAGCAGGCACTACTTAAAATTTTGGAGGGAACTGAGGCCAGTGTTCCACCTCAGGGTGGCAGAAAGCACCCACAGCAGGAATTTTTCCACATTAATACCAGTGATATTTTATTCATCTGCGGTGGGGCCTTTGACGGACTGGATAAAATTATCAGCTCCCGTATCGATAAAAAATCCATTGGCTTTGGGGCAGAAATTGCAGACCCTACGGAGCAGAATGTAGGGGAGTTATTTAAACAGGCACTGCCACAGGATTTTGTAAAATTCGGACTGATTCCGGAGTTTATCGGACGTGTGCCGGTTACGGTGGCGCTGGATTTGCTGGATGAGGAAGCACTAAAGGAAATTCTTGTCCGTCCGAAAAATGCCATTACAAAGCAGTATCAGAAGCTGTTAGAGTTGGATGATGTGAAACTGACCTTTGATGAGGACGCCATTACCGAGGTGGCGAGACTTTCCCATGAGAGAAAGACCGGTGCCCGCGGATTGCGTGCGATTTTAGAAACCAGTATGATGGACTATATGTATGAGCTGCCGTCCCGTGAGGATGTAAAAGAGTGTGTGATTACGAAAGAAGTCATCACCGGGGAGGGTGAACCAAAGCTTTTACCGGAGTCAAAAAAGCAGCCGGAGCTGGAAGATAAAGATGCGATAAAAGAAGAGGAAGAAAGTGCTTAAGATGCGTGGAGGTTGTTATGAGTGAACTGCCAAACAGAGTACTACCGGTGCTTGCATTGCGGGGAGTGACATTATTGCCGGGCATGCTGGTTCATTTAGATATTAGCAGAGAAATTTCCAAACGAGCAGTTGAGGAAGCAATGGCAGGGGATGGCATGATTTTTCTTGATGTTCAGACCGATGAGAAGCAGGAATTTCCCGCTGCGAAACAGGATTTGCATGACATTGGTGTCGTGGCAAAAATTCGTCAGGAGGTACGGCTGGAGGATAATTATATCCGCGTCATGTTTTCCACGAAAACTCGTGGAACTTTAATGGGACTTGCCCAGACAAAGCCGTATCTTGTGGGTTATATAGAACTCCATGAGGAGGAAGAGCCGGAGCATATTGACGAGATGGAAAAAGAGGCTATGTGCCAGAATCTGAAGGAGTTTTACCGGGTTTATCTCAATGAAAACCCGCGAGCCGGAAGAAGTGCTCTGGATAAAATTGAAAAAACGAATGAACTTGGAAAGCTGGCGGATTTGATTGCGATGCATATCAGTATGGATTACAGGCAGAGGCAGGAGATTTTAGAATGTCTGGATTTGCAATGGCGCTATGAAAAAGTAGGTGCCATCTTATTAAATGCAGGAAATCTATTTCGTCTTCAGGAGGAATACCGCTCAAAAGTAAAAGCGGAGGTTGACAAAAACCAGAAGGAATATTTTCTCAGAGAGCAGATGAAGGTAATCCGCAGTGAGCTGGGGGAAGATGGAAAAGACGATTATGTCGGGAAGTATAAGCAGCAGCTGGAGCAGTTAGAGTGCAGTGATGAGGTGTACGGGGAAATCGAAGAAGAAATCAAACGCCTTTCGGGAATCCCTACCAGCTCTACCGAGCACATGCTTGCCAGAAAGTACATTGAAACGTTGTTAGCGCTCCCCTGGGATAAAATGTCAGAGGATAGAAATGATATAAAACATGCAGAACAAATTTTAGAGGAGGACCACTATGGACTGGAAAAGGTAAAAGAGAGAATTCTTGAATTTCTTGCCGTCCGCACCCTGACAAGGAAGGGCGACAGTCCGATTGTCTGTCTGGTGGGACCGCCGGGAACCGGTAAAACCTCGATTGCCAAGTCAGTGGCGAGAGCGCTGGAAAAAAAGTATATCCGAATCTGCCTGGGCGGTGTCCGGGATGAAGCGGAAATACGAGGGCACAGACGTACCTATGTCGGGGCTCTGCCGGGACGGTTTATTGATGGACTGAAAAAGGCCGGTGTTAAGAACCCATTAATTCTGCTGGATGAGATTGATAAAGTGAGCAGTGATTATAGGGGAGATACCGCCTCTGCCCTGCTAGAGGTGTTAGACCCGGAGCAGAACCGGAATTTTGTGGACCACTACGTGGAACTGCCGGTGGATTTATCGGAGGCGTTATTTATCTGTACGGCAAATTCTACAGACAGCATTCCCCGTCCGCTACTGGACCGTATGGAGCTGATTTCCATTGCCGGTTATACGAAAAACGAAAAATTTCATATTGGCAAGGACTATCTTGTGGAAAAGCAGTTGGAGAAAAACGGACTGAAACGAAAACAGTTGAAAATAAATGATACGGCACTCAGAGAAATTATTTCCGGTTATACAAAAGAAGCGGGAGTCAGAGAGTTGGAGCGTCAGATCGGGAAAATCTGTCGCCGGACCGCAAAACAGATACTGGAAGAAAAGACGGACTCCGTCCGGGTAACGTCTAGAAATATTACCGAATTTCTTGGCAAGAAGAAATATCGTACGAAACTTGCCAATAAAAAAGATGATGTAGGTATTGTCAGAGGTTTGGCATGGACAGAAGTCGGAGGCGATACATTAGAGATAGAGGTCAATACGATGCCGGGCGAGGGAAACCTTGTGCTTACAGGACAGTTAGGGGATGTGATGAAGGAATCTGCTCAGATTGCCCTAAGTCTTGTGCGTGCCTGTCTGGTAAGCCGGGATGAATTTTTTAAAACCCATGACTTTCATCTTCATGTACCGGAAGGGGCAGTGCCAAAGGATGGACCATCCGCCGGTGTTACCATGGCGACAGCAATATATTCGGCAGTGTCCGGTAAAAAGGTTATGCGTAAGGCTGCCATGACAGGAGAAATTACCCTGCGGGGTCGTGTACTTGCTATCGGCGGTTTAAAGGAGAAACTTTTGGCGGCAAAACTGGCAGGAATTGAAATTGTTTTCGTGCCAAAGGAAAATCGCCCGGATGTGGAGGAACTGGAAAGTGAAATCACAGAGGGACTGACGATTCATTATGCTGAAAAAATACAGGATATATGGAAACTTGTGTTGATGTAAGGAATAGTGTGATAGAAAGGATGGAACTATGGTAATTCAATCACTGGAACTGGAGACGGTATGTGGGATTACCAGCAGTCTGCCACAACACGATAAGATTGAAATGGCATTCTGGGGACGTTCCAACGTGGGGAAGTCCTCTCTTTTGAACTGTCTCTGGAATCGGAAATCCATGGCAAGAATTTCTTCACAGCCGGGAAAGACCCAGACCATTAATTACTATAATGTGAATGACCGGTGTTATATGGTGGATTTGCCGGGATATGGCTATGCCAAAGTGTCAAAGGAAACGGCGGCAAAATGGATGAAGATGATAGAAAAGTATCTTTCCACCTCCGTTGCTCTCCGTGTAGTTTTTCAACTTGTGGATATACGGCACGAACCGTCTAAAAAGGACATTGAGGTTTACCGAATGTTATATGAAATGGGCTTTAATCCATTGATTATTGCGACAAAATCCGATAAAATCAGCAAAAATACAAAGCAAAAAAATATTGCCATTATAAGGAAGGCACTGGGGGCTTCCCCGGAGACGCCGATTCTTCCCTTTTCTGCGGTGACAAAGGAAGGAAGAGAGGAAATCTGGGAATATATCGATTATTTTGTAAAGGAGATTTCGTGATATATGGAAGGGGAAACGAAACAGAGTATCGAACAGGTGGCACGACGTATTGCCGCCCAGTATGAGAATAATGATCTTCTCTGTGGCAGGGAGGGACTCACGCTTCCTGACAGGAGTGTTATTATTGAAATGCTGAAGGATTTACGAAAAATTATGTTTCCGGGATATTTTGGTAACATAGATTTAAAGGCCGGACTGACAGAATATTTTGTGGGTGATAGTCTGATAAAGCTGGGAGATGAACTGATACGTCAGGTACGAAGAGCCCTTGCCTATTGCAAAAAGGATGTGTCAAGAGCAGAAGAAATCAGCAGAGAGTTTATCGAATCCCTGCCGGGTATACAGGAGTATCTGTTAAAAGATGTTCAGGCGGGCTTTGACGGGGATCCGGCGGCAAAAAGCAAGGAGGGAGTTATTTTTTCCTATCCGGGTCTCTATGCTATTTTTGTATACCGGATTGCTCATGAATTATACAAGAGAGACGTTCCATTCATTCCCCGCATCATGACAGAGTATGCCCACAGTCGTACGGGAATTGATATCAACTCGGGAGCGCAGATTGGAGAGTATTTCTTTATTGACCATGGAACCGGTGTGGTAATCGGAGAGACCACGGTGATTGGCAATCATGTTAAGCTGTATCAGGGTGTGACACTGGGGGCTCTTTCTACGAGAAAGGGGCAGAAGCTTCGGAATGTAAAGCGGCATCCTACTATTGAGGATAACGTTACGATATATGCTAATTCTACGATTCTCGGTGGCGAGACGGTGATTGGACACGATTCTGTTATCAGTGGAAATGCTTTTATTGTGGAATCGGTACCGGCAGGAACGAAGGTCAGTGTCAAGACACCGGAACTAAAGATGTCGGCGCAAAAGGATTAGAAGAGGTCGGGATGGAGAACATATGACGAAAAAGCAACGTGCAAAAGAAATTATCGAACGCATGGAAACGGAATATCCATTGGCAGACTGCACGCTGGATTACGACGAGGCATGGAAGCTGTTAGTAAGTGTCCGTCTGGCAGCCCAGTGTACCGATGCCAGAGTCAATATTGTCGTGAAGGATTTATATGCGAAATATCCTTCCCCGGCTGCTCTGGCAGCGGCGACAGAGGATGAGATAGAAGCTATCGTAAAGCCCTGTGGACTGGGAAGAAGTAAGGCAAGGGATATTCATAAATGTATGAAGATACTGGTGGAGCAGTATGACGGCAGGGTGCCGGATGATTTTGATGCCCTGTTAAAGCTGCCGGGAGTAGGTAGAAAAAGTGCCAACCTGATTATGGGGGACGTTTTTGGTAAGCCTGCCATTGTGACAGATACCCACTGCATTCGTCTGGTAAACCGCATGGGACTGGTGGAGGGTATCAAAGAGCCCAAAAAGGTGGAGATGGAACTGTGGAAAATCATTCCCGGAGAGAAAGGAAGCGATTTCTGCCACCGTCTGGTACATCATGGCCGTGAGGTCTGTACTGCCAGAACCGCTCATTGTGAGCAGTGCTGCCTGAATGATATTTGCAAAAAGAAATTATGAAAAAGGGAGTGAGACATATCATGCCTCACTCAGTAACATTTTTTCATACATCAGACCAACAAGAAACCATAGAGGGGCATAGTCGAAACGGACGATGCCCTTATAATTTGCCTTGGATGCACTGTAATCCCATGGACAACACCCCTTTTTCTTTAAAAGGCTGCCGGTGCCATACTCTGTTAGAAAAATACAGGCCGTGTAAACCGAGCCCCGGAGCAATACATGTTTTCCTTTCAGCAGCTGGCACAAGGGCTCCATCATGCTGGCCATACCATAGATGGGAAACATCCAGATTGAGGTCTCACAGGGCATCTTTTTGTCCTTGCCACTGCAAAGAGAGCCACAGCCGGTCCAGAAGCATTCAATCCCCCATCCCACGAGACCGCATTTCAAAAAATTCTTAGTTTGTTTTTTCATTTTCTTATTCACAAAAAGTTCACTCCTTTATTTACGGATAGTATACCCTGAATTGTTGATAATAAACCATAAATCTGCTATACTGGAAGAAGAATTTTACAGTAGGAGGACAGACCATGGCAGTAATCAGACCATTTCAATCTGTGCGGCCGGCAGCGGACGTGGCAGACCGGGTAGCAGCTCTGCCCTATGACGTATATAACAGACGGGAGGCAAAGGCTGAGGTAGAAAGGGAACCCTATTCCTTTTTAAAGATTGACCGTGCGGAGACAAGCTTTGATGACTCCGTGGATACCTATGCGCCGGAGGTGTATGAAAAGGCGAAGGAGCTTTTACAGGAAGATATAAAAAAGGGCATTTATGAAAAGGATAGCGACAGTGCCTATTATATTTATGAGCTTACGATGGATGGGCGTTCCCAGACGGGATTAGTAGCCTGTGCTTCCGTGGACGACTATGTGAATCATGTCATTAAAAAACATGAAAACACAAGGGCGGACAAGGAATTGGACCGGATTACCCATGTGGATACCTGTGGTGCCCAGACAGGACCGATTTTTTTGGCGTATCGCTCAGAGGCGGTTATTAATGAAATTGTGGAACGGGCAAAGAAAGAAAAACCACTCTATGACTTTACGGCGGTTGACGGTATTTCTCACCGGGTATGGAAAATCGCTGATGGTCCGGATATAGAAAAAATTGCAGAGACCTTTGAGGGGATGCAGCAGATTTATATTGCAGACGGACATCACAGAGCAGCCTCTGCGGTGAAAGTGGGACTAAAGAGACGAGAGGAAAATCCGGAACATACCGGGAAGGAGGAGTATAACTTCTTTTTGTCGGTACTGTTTCCTCACGACCAGCTGATGATTATGGATTATAACCGTACAGTAAAGGATTTGAACGGTCTGAGTAAAGAAGCCTTTTTGAGTAAAATATCAGAGCACTTTCAGGTAGAACCGGCAGATGGACCGGTAAAACCGGAGAAAAAAGGTGTCTTTGGCATGTATATGGAAAAACAGTGGTACTGCCTGACGGCAAAAGAGGTCCTTTTTGAGGGCAAGGATGCGGTGGGACGTCTGGACGTTTCTATACTGCAGGATTATCTATTGGGACCGGTACTTGGTATCGGGGATCCGAGGACGGATGCCCGGATTGATTTTATCGGGGGAATCCGGGGGCTCACGGAACTGGAAAAAAGGGCGGACAGTGATATGAAGGTTTCCTTTTCCCTGTATCCGACCTCGATTACCGAGTTATTTGATGTAGCGGATAACGGACTTTTGATGCCGCCGAAATCGACATGGTTTGAGCCGAAGCTTCGCAGCGGCCTGTTTATACATGAGATTTAGTTGAGAAAGGAAAGGGAAAATCAATGGACAGATTTTTTAATTCGGATAATGCGGTGATGCGTGCCTTAAGTAAGATTTTCGATATGGGCTGGCTCTCCCTGATTTATCTTGTATTCTGCATTCCTGTGTTTACCATCGGAGCTGCCACTACCTCGCTGTATTATGTCAGTGCCAAGGTACTTCGTCATAACAGAAGTTATGTCTGGCGGGAATTTTGGAGCAGTTTTAAGGGAAACTTCCGGCAGTCAACGATTGTGTGGGTCATAATGCTGCTTGTGTATTTACTACTGATCTGGAATATTCAGGTTATGGGAATTACCGATGAGGCGTCGGAATATGGAGGCTATTTTGCCGGAGCATATCTTGCCATGATGATTGTGATTGCCTGCATCGGCTGCTATGTATTTCCGATTATGTCCCGCTTTGCCATGAAGATTACCCATATATTGCGGCTCAGTCTGTACTGTGCCTTCCGCCATATTATTCATACGGTAGTTTTGCTTGCAATTATACTGCTAGCGGGATTTGGTATCTATGTTGCAATCTACACACAGATTATCGTGATGTTTTTAATTGTGCCGGGACTGGCAGGATTTTTATATACTTTTCCGATGGAACATGTCATGAAAAAATATATGCCGAAGCAGGAGAAGAAATTTACCGAGGACGGCGAGGAAATTGTGGAGTGGTATAACGAATAGAAGCATAACGGTGTCGTTATGCCAGTAATGGAATGGAGGAGTGGATATGGCGATTCAGTTGGATGATTTGATGCAGTGGCCGGAAATTGAGGCATTGGAATATGCTGAGTGCGACCAGCCGGAGCAGGTGCTGGGAGCCCGTATGGCGGATAAATCCCATGTGCTGATTACTGCTTTTTTTCCGGAGGCGGACAAGGTAAGTGTGCGCGTAAAGGATAAGAAAAAGGAATATAATATGACAAAAATGGATGAGGAGGGATATTTCGCCGTATTGATTCCGGAGAGGAAAATTCCGGAGTATCTGTTTTTGATAAAGATGGGGAAAGAAATCATAGAGCGACTGGACAGTTATTCCATAGAGTCGCAGATAGACAGTATGGATATGAGTCAGTTTAATCATGGTGTCCATGATACGATTTATGAAAAGCTGGGCGCACATCCCATGACGATTCAGGGAGTTTCAGGTACATATTTTGCTGTTTGGGCGCCAAATGCCAGAGCAGTGAGTGTCGTGGGGGATTTTAATCAATGGGATAACAGACTTCACCCGATGAAAAAGCTTGCCGACGCCGGCATCTACGAGCTTTTTATCCCCGGTGTAGGCTGTGGAGAACTTTATAAATATGAGATTTTAGGCAACACCGGCAAAAGGGTGATGAAGGCGGACCCCTTTGGCAATTATGCGGAAAAACGTCCCCATACTGCCAGCATTGTATGGGATTTAGAACGATATTCCTGGCAGGATAAGGACTGGATGGAAGCCCGGAAGAAATGGAAGATGAAAAGGGAACCGATGTTGATTTATGAGGTGGCATTGGGAAGTTTCAGGAAACCGCCGGTGGAGGATGAGGAGGAAAAAGAGGCATTTTGTAACTATCGGGAAATCGCAACTCTGCTCTGTGATTACTGCCTGGAAATGGGATACACCCATGTGGAGCTATTACCGGTTATGGAGCATCCGCTTGATGGTTCCTGGGGGTATCAGGTTACCGGATATTATGCACCGACCTCCCGGTATGGAACACCGGAAGATTTTATGTACTTTGTCGATTATTTGCATCAGCACGGAATCGGTGTGATTCTGGATTGGGTGCCGGCTCATTTCCCGAAGGATGAGCATGGACTGGCACGATTTGACGGAACATGCCTGTTTGAGCATCTGGACCCTCGTCAGGGAGAGCATCCACATTGGGGAACACTGATTTATAATTACGGAAGACCGCAGGTGGCGAACTTCCTTATTGCCAATGCCTTGTTCTGGCTGGAAAAATTCCACGCAGACGGACTCCGTATGGATGCGGTTGCTTCCATGCTCTATTTGGACTATGGAAAAAATGACGGTGAATGGGTGGCCAATATGTATGGCGGTCATGAAAACCTGGAAGCCATAGATTTTTTACAGAAATTGAATAAAAAAATTCATGCCAGAAAGGATGGCTCCTTATCCATTGCCGAGGAATCCACAGCGTGGAGTATGGTGACCGGAGATGTATCAAAGGGCGGACTCGGTTTTGATTTGAAGTGGAATATGGGCTGGATGAATGATTTTTTAGAGTATATGCGGACGGATCCACTGTTTCGTAAAGGTCGTCATGGCATGCTGACTTTCAGTATGATGTATCAGTATTCAGAGGAATATATTCTCGTACTCAGCCATGATGAGGTGGTACATATGAAGGGTTCCATGTATACGAAGATGCCGGGCTCTCCGGCGGATAAATTTGCCAGTCTGCGGCTGTCCTATGGCTATATGGCAGCTCATCCCGGAAAAAAACTTCTCTTTATGGGTCAGGAGTTTGGGCAGGAGAGAGAGTGGAGCGAGGAGCGCAGCTTAGACTGGAATTTGTTAGAACCGACGGAGGATGGAATGTCGGAAAATGAAAAGCTGCGTCAGTATGTCAGCATTCTGAACCAGTTTTACCGTCTGCATCCGGCTATGTATAGGGAGGATTCCCGTCCTGCCGGTTTTGAGTGGATCAGTACACTGGACGCAGACCGGAGTGTCATTGCTTTTCTCAGAAAATGTAAGGATGAGACACTTTTAGTCCTCTGCAACTTTACACCGGTGGCCCATGAAAAATTCCGTGTGGGAGTACCATTTGTCGGTAAATATAAGGAGATTTTTAACAGCGATGCGGAAGAATACGGCGGAACCGGTTTTACCAATCCAAGACTCAAGCAGTCAAAGCGGGTAAAATGGGATGGCAGACTGAATTCCATTGAATGCCGTCTGGCACCGTTATCCATACAGATATTCAACTGTACAAAGGAGAATAAAAAGAAAACAGACAGGGCAAAATAGTGGCATATTACAGCATAGGAGAGTTTGCCATGTGTACAGCGATTGCGTATAAAACGAAAGATTTTTATTTTGGAAGAAACTTTGATTTGGAATTTTCTTATCAGGAAACTGTGACGATAACACCGAGGAATTTTCCATTGCCATTTCGGGAAGTAAACACTCTGTCAAATCATTATGCCATGATTGGCATGGCATATGTGGTGGAGAACTATCCCTTATATTATGATGCCGTCAATGAAAAGGGTCTGGGAATGGCAGGGCTAAATTTTCCGGGAAATGCGGTATATAAGCAAAAGACAGAGGGACAGGATAATATATCGCCGTTTGAATTTATTCCGTGGGTTCTCGGACAATGTGCTTCACTGGCAGAGGTGCGGAAGCTGCTGGAGAGAATCAATCTGGCAGAAATTCATTTCAGCGAGGAGCTTCCCCTATCACCGTTACACTGGATGATTTCTGACAAAAACGGCTCAATCGTTGTAGAATCGGTAGAAGATGGTCTGAAAATATATGATAATCCGGTGGGAGTATTGACAAATAATCCGACTTTTGACATGCAGATGACCTATCTGAATCATTATATGGGTCTTACGGCAGAGCCGCCGGAAAATTATTTTTCCAAGGATTTAAAGTTGTCCCCATACAGTCGTGGTATGGGGGCCATGGGACTGCCGGGAGATTTATCCTCCGCATCCCGCTTTGTAAAGGCGGCGTTTACAAAAATGAATTCGGTTTCGGGAGAATCCGAGTCCGAGAGTGTTAGCCAGTTTTTTCATATTCTTGGCTCTGTGATCCAGCAGAAGGGATGCGTCCATCTGGGAGAGGGAAAATATGAGTTTACCATTTACAGTGCCTGCTGCAATGCGGATAAGGGAATTTATTATTATATGACCTATGAAAACAGTCAGATTACGGCGGTGGATATGAATCGTGAAAATCTGGAGGGAAGCAGTCTGGCCCTCTACCCGTTGATAGAGAGCCAGCAGATTAACAATCAAAATTGATTTAGCACGATGGCGCCGTTATGCCATCAGAATTCAATTAATATGCCCTTTTCCATTTTACAATTTTCCGGGCCACACGGTAAATCGGACCCTCTAATTTCTTTCTGGCATTTTTTAACTCATTTCGTATTTCTATCTGTTGTGGGCAATGTGTTTCGCACTTGCCGCAGCCGACACAATTTGAGGCGGCGGAGGAGGTTTTTCGCATTGCCGTACACATGATATATTCTTTCCAGGCAGTAATTTTCCCCTCGGTATAATAGCGGTTATAGGCGGCAAAAGTCCCTGGGATATCCACATTTTTCGGGCATGGCATGCAGTAGCCGCAGCCGGTACAGCCCACTTTCATTTTAGCGTTGATGGCCGCTACCACTTCCTGTAGCATTGCTTCGTCTTTTTCTGTCATTTCTCCTTCTTCTACGGAGGAGGCGGTCCGGATATTATCCTCTACCATCTCCATCGAGTTCATACCCGATAAAACGCAAGTAACCTCAGGCTGGTTCCATAGCCACCGTAACGCCCACTGGACGGGAGAGCGTTTGACAGGATATTGGTCAAAAACCCGAAGCGCTTCCCCGGGAAGCCGGTTGGCAAGTCTTCCTCCCCGGAGAGGTTCCATAATGATAACAGGAAGTCCTTTTTCATTGGCATAGTGGAGTCCTTTTCGCCCGGCCTGAGAATTTTCATCCATGTAGTTGTACTGAATCTGGCAGAAATCCCAGTCATAGGCATCTATCAGCTGGCAAAACATATCGGAGTTGCCGTGATAGGAAAAGCCCACCTGACGGATGGCACCGCTTTTTTTCTTCTCTTCCAGCCATTCCAGTATTCCCAATGACTTTAACCGTTCCCATGTTTGCACATCTGTCAGCATGTGCATCAGGTAATAGTCAATATAGTCGGTCTGAAGACGACGGAGCTGTTCTTTAAAATATTTTTCCATATTCTCCGCATTTTTCAGCAGATAGTGGGGAAGTTTCGTGGCTATTTTTACCTTATCCCGTATCTGGTTTTTTTGCAGAATCTTTCCAAGGGCAACTTCACTTCCCGGATATACATAAGCAGTGTCGTAATAATTGACCCCTGCCTGAAAGGCTGTCATAATTTCCTGCTCTGCCTTTTCCAGATTGATTTTTCCGGCACTCTGGGAAAAACGCATGCAGCCATAACCTAAGATTGAAATTGGATTACCATACTTGTCTTTGCGATAATTCATAGAAATTTTCTTCCCTCTTATTTTTTTAGATTATTATAACATGAAAAAGAAAGAATTCATAGGAAAATGATGAATATCTACAATGAAAAGAAATTCTTTTCTTATGGAATATTTTGTGCTATACTTGTCTTAATGAATATTACATAAAGGATGGTTAATAATGGAACGGATTTTATTGATTGATGACAGCATGATTCAGCTTAGGACTTTAAGCATGCTGTTACAGGACAAATATGAAACAGTAATGGCTACCTCCGGTCTGGAGGGTATTAAGCTTGCGAAAAAGAAACAGCCGGATTTGATTTTATTGGATTATGATATGCCTGGTATGAGTGGAAGGGAAACTTTTCGTCAATTACAGGAAAGCGAAGATACGAAAGATATTCCTGTCGTTTTTCTTACGGGAGTTGATGACCGGAGAGATGTGGAAGAGGTATTGAAGCTTCGCCCACAGGGTTATCTGTTAAAGCCGGTTGAACAGGAGCGGTTACTACAGACGATTTTGGATGCACTTTACTAGCACGATGGTGCTATCATAACGGCGCTGTCATGCTATGAGCAGTTCGTAACCGGAGGAGAAAAAGAATGCCAGAAGAGATGATCCGAAAGAAAGAGCAGGAAAAAGAGCAGGATGGCATAGAAAGAATGCTACTGCTATTCTGTTTTCTTTGCAGTATAGTGGTGACGGTTGTCACGATAGAGGGCGGATGGCCGCTTTGGCTGGCACTGTTTACAGATGCTGGCTGGCTGCTCGGCTTTGCTTTACATTGCGCGAAAGCCCGGACTTATGCGTTTCGGGCATATGTGATGACATGCCTGATACAGATGTGTGTCGTACTCTGGTCCGTGAGTACTGCCACCCTGGATATGACGATGCCGGTTCTTTCGATGCTCGCCGTGGTTCTTGTAATTTATGGTATACGGGAACTTCTTTGCATAACAGCTGTAGTGACGGCATTCTTAACCATTTATCATCTTTTTATTCAACAGACAGTAAATTTTTCATCCGGAAATAAGATGCTACAGACAGTTTTGGAGATTATTTCCGTTTTTTTAATTGAATATATTATGTACTTTCTCATCAAGAAGCGTCAGGAGGGTAATGAAAAACAGCAACGGGCGATTGTTTCCCTGAAGCAGGCCGAGCGCAGTAAGGATGATTTTATGGCAAATGTCAGTCATGAAATCCGCACACCGATTAACACCATCTGTGGTATGAGTGAGATTATATTGCGTGAGGAATTATCTAGTCAGGTACATGCGGATGTATCCAGTATTCAGACGGCCGGGCGCAATTTACAGTCGATTGTCAGTGATGTATTGGACTTTACGGAAATGCAGTCTGGGAAAATGGCACTGGCGGAAGAAGTCTATAACATTACCTCCACCATCAATGATGTGATTAATATGACCATGGCGCGCAAAGGTGACAGCATGATTGATTTTATTGTGGACTGTGATGCCGACCTGCCGAGTACCCTAATCGGAGATGAGCAGAAAATCCGAAGAGTGATTATGAACTTAATCAATAATGCGTTAAAATTTACCGTAGAGGGCTGTGTCAGCCTTTTTGTCAGTTCACGAAAAACAGAATATGGTGTCAACCTGATTGTACGCATTAAAGATACCGGTATCGGCATGAAAAAGGAAAGCATGGAAAAGTTATTTACCAGCTTTAATCAGGTGGACACGAAAAGAAATCGTCAAAAGGAGGGCATCGGTCTGGGACTTGCGATTGTCCAGACAATGATCGATATGATGGGTGGATTTATTACCGTTTCCAGCGAGCTTTACAAGGGAACGGAAATCCAGTTTGTGGTCCCGCAGCGGATAGCGGATACTGAACCGATTGCAACGGTGAATAACAGACAGGATGTGAATGTGGCAGTATATGTTGATTTGGAACGATATGACCGCCCTGAGGTCCGGGAAGCTTATAGCAGAGTTATTTCCCGTATGATTTCACAGTTGATGGTAAAGTGCCATGTCTGTCAGAATCTGGCGGAGTTAAAGCGAAGGACAGAACGGGAGACCTTTACCCATGTTTTCGTCAGCATCGAGGAATACGAGGAGGGGAAAGAATATTTTGATGAAATGGTTCGGACCACAAAAGTTGTTGTGATTATGGAGCATTTCCATGATGACAAGGTTACGAATCCGGCAATTTACCGTTTGTATAAGCCGTTTTATGTACTGCCGATTGCTATGGTTTTGAATGATGAAAACATCGTACAGAGTGTGGGAGAAAGGTATAGTCACAAGGGCAGGTTCATTGCACCGGATGCCCATGTCCTTATCGTGGACGACAACCTGATGAACCTTCGTGTATTGAGCGGTCTGTTGGAACCTTACAAAATTAAAACAACCATGGCTACCAGTGGTGCGGAGGCCTTGGAAAAGATTGAGGATATGGGCTATGATGTCATCCTTATGGATCACATGATGCCGGAAATGGATGGGGTGGAAACACTACACCGGATTCGTCAAAAGCAGGGTAATTATTTTAAGAACATTCCTATTATTGCCGTGACTGCCAATGCAGTCGGCGGTATGCGTGAGGTGTTTTTACGGGAAGGGTTTCAGGACTTTATACCAAAACCAATCGAATTGTCTGTGCTGGATCGTGTATTGAGGCGGACACTGCCACAGGAGAAGATGCTTTCCGTCGAAGTGGAAGATGACAGTGTTGTGGTAAAAGAAGACGAGCTGGAGCTGGAGAAGGAAATACAGGCACTGAAGAAGGAGCTGGAGGCATTACAAGAGGAGTTGGAAGGAGAAGAGCCGGCAACGCCACAGCGTTTTACTGATTTGCCACCGGAGAGCTTTAATGAAGAAATGGGAGTGAAATATTGCGGCAATCAGAACAATTACATTGAAATTTTAAGGCTGACCGGCATGGCCGGGCAGGAGGATAAAGAAAGAATCGGGCAGTTTTATGAGGCAAAGGACTGGAAAAGTTATACTACACAGGTCCATGCCCTAAAGAGTACGATGCTCAGTATCGGTGTGGAGAAACTGTCCGGCATGGCCAAGGAATTGGAACTTGCCGGTAAGAGTGGTGATGTACAATATATTTTAGAACACCATGATGACATGATGCTTGAATATGAACGGATTTTGAAGCTGCTTGAGGAGAGTGAGACACTCCACCCTGATATATAAGGCAGCAGAATGTGAGGGCGAGATGCGTGAAAAAATAAGAAGAATACTTAATATTGGGGTCACGGGCATAAGGGAGGGACTATTCCGTCTTGTTTTACTGGTAGGATTGTTTGTGTGTCTGGTTGCGATCGTGGCGGGCTTTGTGTTGAATGACCCCGTTATCAATGCCCTTCCCATTATGGGACTGCTTATTATTATATTGATTGCAACAGTGGCGACCTTTAAGTTTCATAAGGTCAATTTTGCGTCGATATTATTTGCCATAACGGTTATCTGTGGCATTTTCCCTATTGTATTTTTTACCAGCGGCGGGATTAACGGCGGTGCCACCGTATGGTTTGTTCTCGGTCTTCTGTATATATTCATTATGTTCCGTGGCATAAAGATGGTTATTTTTCTTGCTTTGGCGGTTATCACAGATATTGGCACCTATGTGTATGCCTATTATCATTCCGACTACATTATACCTCTTGCTACAAAAACGGATATGTATTATGACTCTTTGTTTGCCGTTCTCGTTGTGGGAATAGCGGTAGGTCTTGTTATGTGGTTTCAGATTCGTTCCTATGAAAAAGAACGTGAGAGGACATTAGAGCAAAAGGACGAGATTGAAAAGCTTGTAAAATCAAAGGATGCTTTTTTTGCCAATATGAGCCATGAAATCCGCACTCCGATTAATACGATTATCGGATTAAATGAGATGATATTGCGGGAGGATATTTCAGATGAAGTGGCAGAGGATGCCCTTAAGGTAAAGAATGCCAGTGAAATATTATTGGCTCTGATTAATGATATTCTGGATTTTTCTCAGATAGAGAGCCAACGCATGACAATTGTCCCGGTGGCCTACCATATAAAGGATGTGGTTGAGGAAATAGCCGGGCTGTTACAGATTCGTATCAAAGAGAAAAATTTGGATTTTTATATTAGCATAGACAGTACACTGCCATCTGTGATGATGGGAGATGAAATGCGAATTAAGCAAATTTTGATTAACTTATTGACGAATGCGGCAAAGTATACCGAGAAGGGTTCTGTCACTCTATCTGTGCAGGGTGAAGAGATAGAAGCCGGCACGGAACGTCTGACGATTTCTGTTGCCGATACCGGTATTGGTATTAAAAAGGAAGATTTGGAATCCCTGTATGACTATTTTAAGCGAATTGACAGGGAAAAGAATCGCTCAATCGAAGGAAGCGGGCTTGGGCTTGCCATTACGAAGCAGATGTTAAGTTTGATGGGGGGAACAATCCGAGTTGACAGTATTTATAAAAAGGGTTCTGTATTTACAGTAATTCTTGATCAGCCGATTGTAGACAGCAGACCGATTGGCAATGTGAATTATATGAAAAAGCTTCAGGCAGGAGAGCGTAGTCACTATAAGCAGAGTTTTGAAGCCCCTATGGCAAAAGTTCTCATTGTTGATGATAATGAAATGAACCGGATCGTGATCAGTAAGCTGTTACAGGGCACGAAGGTTCAGATTGATACGGCGAAAAGCGGGGAAGAGTGTCTGGAAATGGTAAAGAAAAAAGTATATCATGTCATTCTTCTGGACAGCATGATGCCGGGGATGGACGGGGAGCAGACATTGAAAGCAATCCGCCATCAGGACAGTGATGTAATCCGACAGATACCGATCATTGCCGTGACAGCGAATGTTTCGTCTGCGGATAAACAAAAGTACCTTGAGGATGGCTTTGACGGTTATTTGGCAAAACCGGTGGAAGGAAGTCTGTTAGAGGCAGAGGTTTTGAAGTTTTTGCCGGAGGCATTGATTGAATATCGAATGGATGAGGCGGAATACAGTACGACATCTACTGACGCCCAGACGGTATTCCATCGCAAGAAAAAAAAGATACAGATTTCTACGGATTGTGTCAGCGATCTGTCCAGAGAATATATCGAATCTTATGATTTGAAAGTAATTTATTCCTATATTGAAACAGAAAGAGGAATTTTTCGCGATGCGATTGAAATTGATTCGGATAATCTGTCACGATATCTGTCTCATCCCGGAAGCAGGGCAATTGCTGTCAGTGCACCGGTGGAGGAATATGAAGCCTTTTATGCGGAGGCTCTGGTAGATGCAGAGGAGGTCATTCATATTTCCATGGCTCCCAGTGCCGGAGAAAGCTATCGAAATGCTTCTCTGGCGGCAGAGGGCTTTGACCATGTGCATGTTATTGATGCGGGACATATCTCCTGCGGAGAGGGGCTGTTAGTACTGACTGCGGCCAGGCTGCTCCGCAATGGCTGCAATCAGGTAGAGGATCTCTGTCATGAGTTGAATACCGTAAAAGGGCATTTGGAATCGACCTTTTTATTGCCGGGAGTGAAAAGCTATTATGCCAGTGGACATGGTGGCTGGCTGTTAGAGGTACTCTGTGATACCTTTCATTTGCATCCTATTTTGAAAATGAGTCAGAGTTATCCGAAATTTGCGGGATTCCTTGCCGGGAATCTAGATAAGGCGAGAAAACGCTTTATCCGCAAAAGCCTGATAAAAAAGAAACAGATTGATACAAGAGTTGTCTTTATCAGTCATGCGGGCTGTACGATAAAAGAGCAGAAAGAATTTGTAGATGAAATATTGAAATATATTCCGTTTGAAAAGGTCATTGTAGAAAGAGCGTCCGTATCCGGCTCCAGTAACGGGGGACTTGGCACAATGGGATTTTCCTACCTGACTAAGGTGGACGGCAAGGTGTATGATAAATTTGGATAAATTTGGGATGGGGGGAGTAGCAGTGATAAAAAAGATTACTTATTTACTGTCAGCCGCTTTCGTACTTACCTGTTTGTCCGGCTGTGGCAGTAAAATGACAGGAAGTGAAGAAAATGCCGCGGTGTCGGAGACCGCCATTGAGGTTTCAGAGGAGCGTGCTGACAAAGAATATAGTTTTTGTAATGAGAAGTATCTGTACTATACGGATTCAGATGATGATTCTGAGTTTTTGGTAGAACATGACCGGGAAACCGGCGAGAAGCGTAGAATTGCGGTTGGTGAAGACCTGGAAGAAGTCTGCTATGCGGACAACGAATGGGTATATTTTTATAAACTGGGAGCCACAGAAGAAGGAGACTTGGCACTTGGGCAGGTATGGCGCATGCAGGTAGGAGGAGGGAAACATTTGCAGGAAAAGACCGGAAAACTGGTAATAGAAGATGACATCGGTCCTGCAAGAGAGAAAAAAATCTGGTGTGATGGGAAGTATATCGTTTACATTTGCGATGGGAAATACAGACAATACAATATTGCCCGGAAAAAATACGAAACAAGCACAGAGATGGCAAAATTATCAGAGCAGAATGATTTCTTTTGTATCCGGGCGCTCTGTGGTGGGTATGCCGTGGTAGATAGGGGAAATTGCTGTGAAATGGTACTGAAAAGGCTGGATTCTGATCAAGTAACAGTTCTTGTTGATCCAAGCCAAACCTTCGAACCGTTTCTCACCACGAAAGAGGATTTTTATTGGATGGAGGGTGAGTCTGACTGTATCTGGCGCTTCCGTCTTGTGGAGGGCAAAAAAGAAAAGCTGATTGCCCGTTCAGAGATAGAGTCTCTTTTAAAGGAAAGTGGCTTACTGAAAAAATGCGGATATGTGGAGAAGCATACTGTCAGTGTCAGTGATCTGTTTTTCCGTGACAGTAGGCTCTATATTGAAGCTGCCATCCAGGGATACGGGGATATTTCTTGTGAAAACCGGGTTGTTCTTAGCGTAAAGCCGGCTAATTCGGCAACACTGAAGGTGGAAGAAGAACTGACAAAGTGCCTGCACAATCCTACAGAAAACCAGAAAGTATTCAAAAAGATAGTCGGGAAGGGGACTGAAGAAGAAAAGATTTTTGAAAGCCGGGGAAGATGCGTTGCCATGACGGAAGAACTCTGTATCATGTATCTGGAAAATACAGAGAAGAAGAAAAATATGTATGCCTGCTATGAGTTTCGAACCGATCGGTTCCGTTTTTTGACAAAGAGGGACAAAGAATGGTGGGTACAGTACTATGATTATGAAAATAATTTTCCGGACCGGGAAGCCAGGTGGTATCTGGAAGGTCTTTCGGTAACGGTACCGAACAATTATGATAGGGAGTAAGGCGGAAGAAAATCTGTGGGCGAAAAGTTTTAAATCATATTGTAGTAAGCACAATCCGGATTATGCGGTTCACACTGCTATGTCGGATTACCGGGAACAGGATTGGATGATATGATTTCATATGCGATATTATTTCCCAGCACTTAAAAAAAATATGCCGATGGTGTGTATCCTCATCGGCATATTTTCAGTTTATCCTGTAAGACAGTAGGCAAGTATGTTTTTTATCTGGGATTGTATCATTTCGGCTTATGATATTACTCGCCCTTACTCTTGCTGTGATGCCGTTGTTTAGACTCGTACATCTTGTTGTCACTATCCTTTATGAAAGCATCAATATCCGATATACTGCCGTCTGTCACAGCTGTTCCTACGCTGAGTGAAAGCTTCAGTCCCTCTGACGCAAATGTTTCTTCTATAGTTTTCTCCAACCGGGTGCAAAGCTCTGCCAATTCATCCTGCGGGAGCATTTTATTAATTATCATGGCAAACTCGTCGCCGCCAAGTCTTGCCGTTACGCTGTCATCCTGGCTGTCCCTCAAAATATGCGCCGTTTTTTTCAGCACATA
>JAFLTC010000060.1 GCA_022510615.1 Lachnospiraceae bacterium
AGTATGCTGTTTCCGTCACAGACATTGCCAGAGAGTACATGAAACCACTTTGTATCGTTTAATACATTAGCGGTATATTCCTGTCCGTTTACAGTAACGCTCTGCATGGCCAGCTCATAGGTTTCCTGTACCGGGGAGTACCAGTTAATCACTCGTTCAATTTCATCCATGGGGACCGATTCGTTAAATGGCTGCACACCTAAATCATGGTCTGCCACGCTAAAGGTATTCATCAGTCCTTCGCCCTTTGGTCCCAGCCATGTTCCCATTCTGCCAATCACAGACAAAAACATGGCAAGAAATACGGAGATGATACAAAGCACTATATACTTTCGCTTTCCGGCACGGAGTTCCCTCAAAGCAATATCCAGACTAAGGAAGCGTTTCCGAAAAGCAGAGGTTATCTTTTTTCCATCAGCAGTTTCCCGCATCGTCTGCACTGGGGGAATCCTCAAAATCCTTCTCGTTCGTAGAAACAAAAATGCAGCAAATAACAGAAGAATTCCCAAAAGTATCGGTGCTATCACACCTGCCGGAAAAGACAGTTTGATAAGCAGCCCCGTGGAGGATACCATTGCCTTTGCGAACAGTCTCGCAATGCCCCAGGCAGGAACGAGACCGATAAGCAAGCCTGCCAAAACCGTACCGCCATAAAGTATCAGGTACAATCTCCGCAATCCGCTGCCGGACAGCCCCATGGTTTTTAAAACAGCCATGTCCTGCTTTTCCTGTTCCACCACTACGGATAAACTGTGACTGATGATAACCAGACAAACAAGTAAAAGTACCACAGAAAAAGCAATCAAAAACCCGGATACAATATTTTGCAAAAGCAACATATAATTCAGGATAGATTCCTGACGATAGGAAAATTCCGTATACAGAGAAATATCCGTGGACTCATAAAGCTGTCTATGGAAATCCAAATCGGATAACGCACTGTCCCCACTTTGAAAAATATGGTACATGGCTCCGCTTCTTCCAAGAACGTCTACATCTGCCATTTCGGAAATCACTGCCTGCATTCCTGCCCAGTCGGTCTCGTGAATCAAGAAACTTTTCATATCAATCATGGAACTGCCCATGAACGCATCGGCAAAATAACCGGCAACCCTAAAACTTTTGCTTCCGCCCGTCCGGGACAATTCAAACTGAATGGTGTCACCGATCTGTACATCGAAACTGGAGCATAGTGCCGGGGAGATATAAACGGTTCCCGGCATAATCTCCGGCATCGGCAGTTCTTCTCCATCCGCTGTCAGAAAACGATACGGCACCGACTCATCATAGACGATAAGTTGTCCCTCATTATCGGAATAACTGCCGTTTATCTCATATCCTGCAAAAATGAGCGGCTGGCTAAGGACATGATCCACATCCGGTATAGCTTCCATTTCCGCTTTAAGATCCTCGCTCTGTCCGCCGGTCCATATCGTAAAATCACCAAATCCCAATCGGAGCATTTCACTTTCTACGGAATTTCTACCACTGATATAAACGGTTAAAGCGGAAAAAAGGCAAAGTGCAAGAACAAATACCAACAAAAATATTCCGGTTATACTTCCTTTTTGTTTTTTTATCGCTGCCTTTAGCAGCATCCGGTATTTTTCCATGCTACCACCCAAGCCCTTCCAGCCAGGCAGTCAGGTTTTCCTGCCGTGACCTGTCTTTCCCCGCATAAACCGGTAGAATGAGTTCGCTGGTAATAGCGCCATCCTCCAGATACAAAATGCGATTCCCCCGCAAAGCAGCTTCCCTGTCGTGGGTAACAAGAAGAACAGCCTGGCCTTCCTCATGGAGCGAGGATAAAAGATTCAGAACTTCTTCTGAATTCGCCTTATTCAAAGCTCCAGTTGGCTCGTCGGCAAAAAGTATCGCCGGCTTGTTAATAACTGCTCTGGCAACAGCCGCCCGCTGCGCCTCGCCACCGGATGCCTGGGATGGCAGTCTGTCCCTTGACCCCTCCAGATTCATCTGCCTGATAAGGGCATCGGTGCGGGTTTTCGTTTCCTTTTCGGACAGAGAACTGATAAGTCCTGCCATTCGTATATTTTCATCCAGCGTCAAATTACTGATTAGGTGTGTGTGTTGGAACACAAATCCGAAATCCTCTGCCCGAAGCTTTGTTAATTCTTTTTCTGAAGCCTTTGCAATATCCTGTTCTCGAAACAAAATTTGGCCGCTATCAGGGCGTTCCATTCCACTCAAAGCATAGAGCAGCGTGGATTTTCCGGAACCGGAGGAACCCATTATCACCGTAAGGTCTCCGGTATATAGTTCCATATCAATCCCGTGCAAAACGGTATTTTCACCGAAGGTCTTTGTTATGTTTTTTGCTGATAAAATCACTTCTTTCATATTGTAAGAACTCCTTTGATTCCATGAATCATCATAATAATACTAAACAGTGTTATAAGGCACCCTAATATGCGGTTTAGCCATTTATAAATATGATTTGTAACCTTCCTGCGAAAATACGCAA
>JAFLTC010000061.1 GCA_022510615.1 Lachnospiraceae bacterium
TACCCGTAAGGTAGGCTTAGGCCATGGAAACCTT
The DNA here is from genome assembly GCA_022510615.1 of Lachnospiraceae bacterium. Taxonomy (GTDB): domain Bacteria; phylum Bacillota; class Clostridia; order Lachnospirales; family Lachnospiraceae; genus Eubacterium_F. The sequence continues at coordinate 35 of JAFLTC010000061.1, forward strand.
GGAAAAATGCTCTTAGAGGAAGAGACTGAGTGTTTCTGCTTCCTTGCCGGGCATGAGTCCTTTGCAGCAGCAGAGGGTGCCATCGGTATCGCCGAGAAGGCAAACAAGGTTCGTAAAAAACCGCTTCGGGTTATCCTGAATGGTCTTGGAAAGGATGCGGCACAGATTATTTCCCGTATCAACGGATTTACCTTTGTGGAAACCGAATATGACCCGTATACCAATACGGTAAAAGAGATTTCCCGTATTTCCTATTCCGACGGACTCCGCTCCAAGGTAAACTGCTATGGAGCCAATGACGTGCAGGAAGGCGTTGCCATCATGCACAAAGAGGGTGTAGACGTTTCCATCACCGGTAACTCCACTAACCCAACCCGTTTCCAGCATCCGGTAGCAGGTACATATAAGAAAGAGTGCTTAGAGCAGGGCAAGAAATACTTCTCCGTGGCTTCCGGCGGTGGTACAGGACGTACCCTTCACCCGGATAACATGGCGGCCGGCCCGGCTTCCTATGGTATGACCGATACTCTTGGCCGTATGCACAGTGATGCACAGTTTGCCGGTTCTTCTTCCGTACCGGCTCACGTAGAGATGATGGGTCTGATTGGCGCCGGTAACAACCCAATGGTTGGTATGACCGTAGCCGTAGCCGTTTCCATCCAGGAAGCAGCAGACAATGGCAAGTTCTGATTGCCATCGGCAAGTTTTAATTGCCATCGGCAAATTTTGAAAAATAAACTTTATAGTGAAGAATTAAAAAGTGCCGTGGTTTCAAGAACTGCGGTACTTTTTGCTTTATGCCGGAGTATCGCTTGCATTCTGCAAAAAAAATGGATATAATAATGCTCAAAGAAGATATATCAGCCGAAGTTCTTGAAATTGAGATAAAACAGGAGATAGAATTATGCTTTGGATAAAGGGAAGAAAAACCTTCTTACGGTACTTTGCAATATTTACTGCATGGGTTGTTTTAGCCGCAACTCTTATTTTGGTGCCCGGGCCAGTGCAGTCAATGGGAAAGACACAGACAAAGTCGGTAATGGTCCGAGAGGGAAGAACGGGAATTTATAAGGTGTCATCTAAGCAAATCCGGAAAGTAAAGATTAAATACAGCAAAAAAGGGATTGCCAGGGCAAAACTGAAAAGAATTAAAAAAGGGGGAGGCTTTATTCAGATTACCGGAAAGAAAAAGGGCAAAACCACAATTACTGTTACGATTTATGAAACAAAGAAGAAATGCAGAAAATACAAATATAAGGTAACGGTAAAACCGGCCGTTACAAAGTCAAATAATGACAAGAAGACCACACAATCACAGAATTCCTCCGTGGCCTCAAAGAGCCAAAATGGGGCCAAAGGTGAAAAAGAAATTGATACGGGTTATACATATGAGTTAGAGGTATTATCCTGTAGCGGAAAGCCTTATGGCAGCAGTACCTCCTATCCGCTGACCGGAGCGGGTGTCAGTATTCGGGCCTCCAATGGTTTTACCGTATTGTATATAAAAACGAAGGACCCCGATTTGGAAAATGCGCGGCTTTACAGTGACAAATCCCAGGAGTTGAGAAACATGTCTCTGCCGCCTACAGAGGATTATGAATTAAATATTTATAAATATAAGTTCAGAGACATACACTATGTGGACTACAATGAAAATGCAAATTTAAATCGTGTTTCCGGTGGATATATTTGTTCTGTTCAATTTTCGAGAAGAGATGAAATCGGGATAAATAATATTACAATAAAAAAGAAAGAGGGGGGAAAAATTCTTCCTATTAAGGGAGCGAAATTCCAATTGAATGTTCTGGACCCGAATCCTTCCGAAGATGCATTTTTGGATAAAATGATTTCAGAAGTACCGGAGCCTTCCTCCGAGGAGATTGCCAATATAAAAGCTTCCTATCCGAATATGACAGATGCTTCTGCACGGACCTTTTATCAAATGAGGCATCTTATGTATACCATCCGCTCCAACTCGAGGTATTACTCAACTGGTGCCTATGTGCAGGAACAGCTATGGTGGGAATATGACGGTAAGGTTGGCACAGTAGACTGTCTTGTGACGACGTATATTATGATGAGATTTGCAGATAAGCTGGGACTCCCGTCCAGACCGACCTATGCAGGGTATTTGAATCATTATTATGCGACGGCGGTCATTGGTGGGGAAGACTATAACTTTGACGCCTGTCCAACGGCATTGGAGTGTGACAACTTCACTTGGGATTA
>JAFLTC010000062.1:0-249 GCA_022510615.1 Lachnospiraceae bacterium
ATTGCTTCTATCACATAAGGTGTACACATGATATAGCCTGTGACCTTGGCATTTAGTTTATTTTTTATGGAGAATACAAGTCCTATCGATAGTGCTGCAGCATATATCAGATAGCTGCATACCGTACCAATGCCCGTCAGAGTGATTTGCCCTGCAGGCATCTTTGCCAAACTCTCGCTGGGAAATAGAGAGTAAATACCGAAAATGCACATTAGCACATATCCCGTAAGCGCAATGGCGTACAGCACT
>JAFLTC010000062.1:259-2235 GCA_022510615.1 Lachnospiraceae bacterium
CCCACAGGCATTGAAAGAACCGGCGACTTCTCTACATTTTCTCTTAACTCTTCGCCGGATAACAGATCATCTACAGACACCTCAAGTACTTGGGCGATTTTTTTTACTGTAAGTACATCAGGGTATCTTGTGCCGCGTTCCCACTTTGAAACTGCCTGCCTGGTAACATACAGTCTTTCAGACAGTGTTTGTTGCGTCATGCCTTTTTCCTCACGAAGCTGTTTCACTTTTTCTCCAAACTTTATCATCTGATTTACTCCTCTCATCGTTTCGGTTTTGACAAGTTCATTGTACTCTAACACCACTATTTTATAAAGCGACAGCTTGGCGACATCCCGTTTTTTAAGGTAAATCAAGAAAATTTTTAGCACTTTTTTTCTTGCATTGCATAAGAAAACCATAGAGATTTTTTCCTCGGCGTGTTAAACTAGGAACGTGACAAATGGGAGGATAAACAACTATGAGCGCGTTTGTGGAATTTAAGAATGTAGGAAAAACATATCATATGGGAGAAGTTGACATCGAAGCGTTAAAAGATGTGAACTTTACAATAGAAAAAGGCGAATTTTGTGTTGTAGTAGGTGCTTCCGGTGCGGGTAAAACTACGATTCTGAACATTCTGGGCGGAATGGATAGTCTTTCCGAGGGGCAGGTTATGCTGGACGGAGAAGAGATTTCAGCCTATAACAACAAGAGACTGACTACTTATAGACGGTATGACATCGGTTTTGTGTTCCAGTTCTATAATCTGGTGCAAAACCTGACCGCTTTGGAAAATGTGGAACTGGCTGCACAGATCTGTAAAGATCCGTTGGATGCGGGTCAGGTTCTGGAGATGGTAGGGTTAAAGGATAGGGCCGGTAATTTTCCTGCACAGCTTTCCGGCGGAGAGCAGCAGCGTGTAGCAATTGCGAGGGCATTGGCGAAAAATCCTAAGCTTCTTTTATGTGATGAGCCAACGGGCGCACTGGATTACAATACGGGTAAGGCAGTGTTAAAACTGCTGCAGGACACCTGCCGTAAAGAAGGAATGACGGTAGTGGTAATCACTCACAATCAGGCACTCACCGCTATGGCGGATCGGGTTATCACTGTGAAGAGCGGTACGGTACAGAAAATAGAGCGAAATGAGCATATCGTGCCGGTTGAAGAGATTGAATGGTAGTAGGCAGTACGGAAATCAAGCGGTAACAGAGAATTACTGCAAATGTAGTATTCGGAGACATAAATCATGATAAAAACAACACTGAGAGAAATAAAAGGAAGCCTTGGGCGATATCTGGCAATTTTTGCGATTGTCATGTTAGGTATCGGTTTTTTTGCAGGGCTTAAAATGGCAAAGCCGGCCATGGTTGACACGGAAGATGAGTATTTGCGGAATCTTAATTTTTTTGATTATAGACTTTTATCCACGGTCGGATTTACAGAGGATGATGTGGAGGCGTTAAAGGACTGGCCGCAGGCAGCGGACGTAGAAGGCACATTGTCCGTTGACGCATTGATTTCCGTGGAAGAGGGAAACGAAGAGGTTTATAAATTCCATGCTCTGCCGAGTAATATCAATATGATTTCCTTGACATCCGGAAGAATGCCGCAGGCTGCAAACGAGTGTATTCTTGATGCTGCACAGGCAGGAGAGGACGCGATCGGTTCAGAAATTCGGATTACGGATGACAATACGGAAGATACATTGGAGATGTTTGGGGAGCGCACTTACACGATCGTCGGTTTAGCCAATTCGCCCTTGTATTTGAATTTTGAAAGAGGAACGAGCTCTATAGGGGACGGTCGTATCAAAGGTTTTATTTATGTTCCGGCGGAGGCTTTTGACTGTGATTATCTAACGGAAATCTACCTGACTCTGGTGGAAAAGCATACCGTATATTCCGATGCGTATGAGGACTATATTGATGCGACGCAGGATGAGCTGGAGAATATGACCGAGCAGCTTGTGCAGGATCGGTATGACGGACTGA
>JAFLTC010000063.1 GCA_022510615.1 Lachnospiraceae bacterium
ATCTGGATCAAAAATATTGTGATATCGTAAATTGGAATTTATGTGAAAATTTCGTGGAAAACTTGTCATTTTTGTCGAGTGTGTTATAATAAAGAATAATGCTAAAGTTTCAATAAATATAATCTCTCGGAATCTTGAGTGATTATCGCTAGCTATCGCTGGCAATGGACTTTGAAAAGTGAATATTATCTAAAAAAGGAAAAATAGACATGAGAATGAGACATAACTGTCGCTATGCCTGAAAAAATGGTGTATAATAATCAAAGGGTCATGCCGTTTGCAGAATCATCTTTCTCAGGGCTGATTCATAAGGCAGATCCCATGCATCAAGATGTTGTAGCATCATGGTGTGATAGAGGCGGCAGTACCACATCTTAGTAGAACGGTGTCTGCCGTCTTCTAATTTAAAGTCTAATTTCTCACGTTTGTTGGAACGTTCTGCGGAAGTCCTTCCATTGAATTCCAATTTCCATTCTTTGCTGTCACGGGGCGGTATGTTGATCAGCCGGGGATTATCTTTCATGGCAAGGTGAACGGTTCTGCCATACTTGGAATCCGAGCATGGATCTGTACAGGAACAGCCGTATTTTCTGCTGGCCAGCGGGCAGCGGTATTTCAGTCTGGCTCTGGAAGGTTCCGAACCGTCACGGTGCATTTTTCTTCCTGCCCTGCAAACAGGGACGCCGTCTTTGCCAATGGTGAAATCATCTTTATAGGTTTTTTTGATTCCCCGTTTTTCATTCAGGTCGATAAAAGGGGTGATCCCATTCCTACGGCAATACAGGTAGTAAGGCATGGCATCATGCGCGGAATCCAAAATCCATTTGCTGACATGATAGTCAGGAAGAAAGGCCTTCATCCTGAAATAGGCTTCCGGGAAGCCGAGGGAATCATGCTTGGAAGCAGGATGGAAGAGCGGAAATACAGGCAGGTCGCTTTCCGAGTCAGAGGCAACGATCATGTAAAGGTCATAGCCATGATAAAAACAGTCTCTGGAAGAATCCCACCCGATGTCACAGTCAGGCTGGGAAAAGTAGCGGCTGCAGTCGCAGTCGGCAATGCCCTTTTCAGCACAGTCGCAGACACGGTGTCTGCGTTCCCTGGCGGAGGTAACAACGGGAGTGCCGTCACCGGCAATGGAAAGGGAGTCTGGATCAATCAGTCCGTTTTTGACAGACTGGTTCAGGAATTCCCGGTGATAAATCTGAAAAAGGGAAGCATACGGCTGATCCTCAATGGAAAAAGAGGCCGGTTCCAGCTGCTTGAACAACTGGTCGACAGAGATTTTTTCGACAGATTCAGCTTTAGCGCCTTTTTGTTTCGGCTTTTTGACTTTCTTCTTTTTTACAGGATGTTCATGAGGGGAAAGGTTATCCGAATCGGAATCCCAGAGCCGGTCAAAAAAGTCATAAAAAGTACCGACGCCGGGCGTATCCCCAAATTCAAAACCACTGAGGAAGGCATAAAGTGGATTGATCTTAAGCTGTGCAGCCCAGTCTGTGATGGAGGGCACTTTGAAGTCGATGGATAACAGATAAGAGCGCTGCATGCAGGAAGGGGTTCTTGGTTTTGGTCCATAGACGGAATATTTGCTGCGAAGGAACTCATCGGTGTAGGAAAGGTCAAGATTCCAGAAACGTTCGATGATGTCCCAGGTAGAGCGGGCAATCGCATCCGGGTCAGGATAATATTTACGAAGATTTTCAGCAACAAAGTCTTGATAAGCGGCATGGCCGCCAGTGTTAACAGGTAACAAGTAAGATCGCCTCCAATCGAAAAATATGCTTTATAAACAAGGGCGCGAAGCGCCGCATTTTTCGATGGATTTGTCAAGGGTTTTTGGCAAAAAAGTGGGGGATTTTAAATAAAAAAGAATCTTAAAGCCTTACAAATCAAGGGTTAGAGATTCCGAGAGATTATTAGTAAAAAGAGGAGGCACTATTTTCCGAACTCGTTTTATGTAATAACTTCCTATGTGAAAATCTCCCTGTTCCCAATTGCGCTCGCTTGTGATGAACATCAGATACCCGGACAGTACGAAGAACAGGGGGACACCCAAAAATCCGCCCCGCACTGCCGTGGGGAAGATGTGATACAGGACAATTCCTGTAATACCGATTCCCCGCAGTGCATCCAGTCCCTTTCTTTTTTGTGTGTTATTGTAGTTTTCC
>JAFLTC010000064.1 GCA_022510615.1 Lachnospiraceae bacterium
CTTGTCACAGCGCATTTTCGTGATGTACTGATTGATGGTAATGCCGGTCTCATCCTTGAATTTGCGCTTCAGGTGGGGTTCGGAAAAATGTGTGAGTTCTGTAAGCGCTGACAGAGGGATTTCCTGACTATAATTTAATGAGAGGTATTCCAAAACGCGTGCGATGGACGGAGAGAAAGCTTCCGCTTTTTGATTTTGGATACGGACAGCGTCCGTGAGCTCATAGAGCATTTCCCAGGAAATGCGCTCTTTTTCATCAAAGGTCTGAGCGGCGGCAACTTTCTGTGCAGAACGCTGTGTGATTTCGTCTATTTTTACCACAGACAGACCGCCCTGCTCTGCAGCCTTTCTTGCAAGGGCTCGGATTGTGGCATGACCGGAGGCCGGGTTTTGATAAGTGTTTCCGGGAAGGGCGTGTTGATTCGTGTAGTGGGCTAACTCTTCGTAAGCATGAAGCAGCTCTCTTGTATTTCCGGTTGCGATCATATTTAAAAAATTATTTTCCAGATCATAACGGATAAATATTTTTGAATAATCAATAAGTTCATCTTTGTAAACGGAAGAAAAATCCACATCCTCCGGGAGTCCCTGCAGAGGGCGGTAAGAATATTCTTCTTCATCAGGGATGAATGTAAGCATGCACGCACGGCAGGCATGCTGTAAATAATAGCTGCTGACCAGCGGCAGACCGTTGTAATAGAGCTTCAGAGGAGTCATATAAGAATAAGGCAGACGCTTTTTCAGCAGTATATCCTGAATGAAAGCATCGGAGCTGCTCTTTTTGGCAAAAGGCCCCAGCAGATAGATTTCTTCATCAAAGCGGAAAATCAGTACGGAGGTATCCATTTGGTCTGAAATCTCATAATAAGTGTTCGGTGAGACCGCTGTGAGCAGGTAATTCAGATTCTTCGTCTGGAACATAGGCTGAAGGCTGGGAATAATGCAAAATTTTTCCTCGAAGGCGGCAAGGTCCTCAGAGCTTTGTACGCGAGTGATATTGATCTGGAACAGGTTGCGCAAAAAGGACATGAAAATTTGTATCTGACTGTCATTCAGCATGGATTTACCTCATTTCGTAAAGAAATCTTTAAACTATAAATATTATAATCTAAAATTGCTATTTTGAAAATGGTTTGTTCTAACTGAAAACATAAAAGATATGATAGCATCATACCAGTAGCTGCCTAAGGATGATGAAAGAGTCATTCCGGGAAACATCAAATATTACAAGCATAGGAGAAAAGGAGAAGACTATGAAAGAAAATGCAACCCCAAAAAAGAAATTTCCATTTGGACGATTCATGGCGTGGAAAACGTCCGACATCTCTGCGGCGGGGCTCAACATCATCGTCACCGGGTACTTGACCCTGTATTGCACCGACTTCCTGGGCCTTAGCGGAACCTTGGTCGGTTCGATCCTGTTAATCAGCAATCTGCTCGACGCAGTCACCGACCTGATCGCGGGCTTTATCATTGACAATACCCATTCTAAGCTGGGCAAGGGCCGTCCCTATGAGATCGGCATTGTGGGCATGTGGATCTGCACCGCTCTCATGTTTTCCGGTCCCACTGGTGCCAGTCAGGGCGTGAAAGTGGCTTGGGTGTTCTTTATGTATACCTTCATCTTCGGCGTGTTCAACACGCTCCGCGGTGCGGGTAGTACCGCCTACATGATCCGTGCTTTCGACAACGACCGTCAACTGGTGGGAAAGGTCGGCTCCTACGGCGGTATGGTCACAACCCTTGGCTCCATGGTCGTTTCTCTGACTTTCCCCAGGGTCATGGGTCAGATTGCCACCAGTGCCGCTGGATGGCGCACCCTGATCCTGCTCTACTCCCTTCCTCTGTGCGTGATCGCTCTGGGTCGGTTCGTTTTCGTCAAGGAGAATCCCTCCATCGATGCCGGTCAGCAGTATGACAAAGTCACTCTCAAGGATGTGTGGGCTGTGTTCACCAGAAATAAGTATGTCTGGTTCTACGCCGGCATGATCATCATCTTCAACGCCCTCCAGAACATGAGTGTGCAGGTTTATTACTTTCAGTACATTGTTGGCAACACCGATGCTCTGGGCATCCTGAGTATTATGGGCATCATGCTCCTGCCTGCCATGCTGTTTATGCCCATCGTTTTAAAGCATCTTTCCGTCTCCCGTG
>JAFLTC010000065.1 GCA_022510615.1 Lachnospiraceae bacterium
AACCTTCGTCCATTTTTGCCATCTTAATTTCCTCCCTGCGTATTTTACAACAATATTACAATAATCATTGGTATCAAAAACAGTATCAGCAAAATACCGCCAATCACAGCAAATACCCTAAACAATTGCCGACGTTCCTGCTGAACACTCTGTTCCGTCAGTTCCTCATCCACAAAATCATTTCCTGCTTTTTTGTTCGCTTCTCTTGTTTCCGGTCCCTCGCCCCATTTGTTATCGTATACGGAGCTTTCTTTTTTTATGGTCCAGCCCAGCATCAGTATACAGATACCAATTATGCACAAAAAATAACACAGCATTAGAAACCACGCACTTTTTCCCACATCATGGAATCGCTGTACCGTACTTCCGATCATCGGAAAAATAGAAAAACAAAAAGGCAACATAAGAAGATACCATATCGGATTTTCCAAATCATCCGGCATCAGGTATAGCGGTGTCATAGGGAGCACACCTACTAAAATATGCATTACCTCCGCCTGCCAATACGTGTCCCTATCCATTCTACGATTCCAGTGAAAAGTGTGCAGCCATGACTGCTTATACGCTTGTAACATTTTTCTTCCTCCTTTGTTATCTTGAAAATTTCTTTACGATTTCTTTTACATCCACCGGTTCTTCTATATTTACATCAACATTTTCTGAGATCCAACGACCCTCTGCCTTTATCTGCAGCGATATTTCCTGTCCCGCCTGAATGTAATCACTATCATACAAAGCCTCCATAAACTGCTCCAATGCGGAAGGGGTATCTGTCAGGTTAGACTCTGTCAGCATAAGCTCAGACCAGTGTTTCTGATGAGTATATGTAATCCCATATTTATCTGCGTAATGGGACACCAGCCGCTCTCCATAATCCGTATAAACCCCATCATCTACACTTGAATTTCTTTTCCACTCAGCAGAAAAATAGGTTTTTGTTCCGTCCTTTAAGGTTACATCCACTATATAAGAAAGATAAGTACTTTCGCCGGGGGAAAGAAAATAAGAAAACTTGTCAAATTCCACCTTACAGTCCTGTTCGAAGGTATATTCCAAAAACGCCTCCAGCTTCTCCGGTGAATAGATTTCCACATCCCGCCGATAGCTTGTGAATTTTATTGCAACAAAAAAGAACAGCATGAGTATACAAATCCCCCAGCGGGCCCGGGCAATCTTTTTCTTCTGCCTCAAGGTCTCCCGCTGCTCTGACACCTGGTCAGACTCAGCATGCTGTTCCTCTATTTCCTCCTCTTTCGTCATTATAGTGCCTCCTGTAACTGTAACCCTACCCCAGATAAACACATATCTGCCGGCTTACATTTGTGGTAACCAATAAGTTACCAATAAAATATCACACCAGGCACTATCCTGTCAACCGGAAATTGTATATTCTTTTCTCCCCAGTTCCTTTGCCACCATTATAGCCGCCACAACCGCTGCCATGCCATCTGCCACGGGACCTGCATACATAATGCCATCTATCCCCATAAACAACGGGAAGATGATAAGCAATGGCAGCAGAAAAATAATCTGCCTCGTCAATGCCAAAAAGCTTCCCCGCTTCGGCTTGCCGATTGCCGTAAAGAAATTGGAAGTAATGGGCTGCAAAAAATTAACCATGGTAAAAAACAAAAACACATGAAAGTACTGAATGGCAAACTGATAATATTCCTCCGATCCGCTTCCAAATATAGATATAATCTGCCTTGGGCAAAGCTGGAATAATAAGAATGCTGTTACCGCCATCACTGCCCCACAGGAAATTGCCTTTAAATATGCCTCCCTTACGCGAAGATATTTTTTCGCCCCGTAATTGAAGCTGGCAATAGGCTGCAAGCCTTGGGATGTTCCAATGACAAATGCCATAAATACCATATTGACCTTAGAAATAATACCGGAACAGGCTATTGGAATCGCCTCTCCATATACCGAGCGTGCGCCATAATATTTTAAGGATTTATTCATAATAATCTGCACAATCATCATAGCAATCTGGTTGCTGCACGGAGCTGCCCCCAAAGAAGCAATCCTTGCCACATACTGCGGTCTTACCACTAAATGAATCTTTTCT
>JAFLTC010000066.1 GCA_022510615.1 Lachnospiraceae bacterium
AATACGCAGGAAGCCCTTAAATCCGTTCCGGACACATATCGTACCGGTGCAATCAGTTTGGGAGCTGCCAAGTGGTATATGATTCGCACCATATTACTTCCCGCTGCCATGCCCGGGATCGTGACAGGAGTGATCTTGGCAGTGGGACGTATTGTGGGGGAATCGGCAGCATTATTATTTACGGCCGGCAGCGGATATTTTCTCCCCAAACCGGGAATGGGGCTGTTTCACAAGATTTTGGAATCCGGAGGTACGCTCACGGTACAGTTATATTTAAGCATGTCTAAGGCACAGTATGATGTGGCATTCGGAATCGCTGTGATGCTTCTGTGCATCGTTTTTTTTACCAATTTCCTGACAAAGATACTTGCAGGGAGACGGTTATGAGCAGCATCAAGATAAAGACGGAAAAACTGAATTTACACTATGGTAACAACCACGCCTTAAAGGACATTGATATGAGGATTCGATCCAATGCGGTAACTGCTTTGATCGGACCGTCGGGATGCGGTAAATCAACATTTTTAAAAACACTGAACAGGATGAATGATCTGATTGGCAGTGTTAGGATTGAAGGTAAGGTCTATCTGGACGGCGAGGATATTTATGCATCCAAGGTAGATGTCACAGAACTTCGCCAAAGGGTGGGAATGGTATTCCAGCAGCCTAATCCTTTTCCCATGAGCGTATATGACAACATTGCTTACGGACCGAGAATTCACGGGATTAAGAACAGGGAGAGGCTGGATGAGATCGTAGAGAGCAGCCTTCGGGGTGCGGTAATCTGGGATGAGGTGAAAGGAAGGTTACAAAAACCGGCCCTCGGTTTGTCAGGTGGTCAGCAGCAAAGGCTGTGCATTGCCCGTGCGCTGGCGGTAGAGCCGGAGGTGATTTTGATGGATGAACCGACTTCTGCTTTGGATCCAATTTCCACCTTGAAGGTGGAAGAATTGATGGGCAGACTAAAAAAGAACTATACGGTAGTGGTGGTCACCCACAATATGCAGCAGGCGGCGCGTGTTTCGGACGATACGGCTTTTTTTCTTGCAGGAGAGGTGATAGAGTTTGATTCCGCGGTCAATCTGTTTTCCGGACCAAGAGACAGGAGAACGAAAGATTACATTGCCGGGAAATTCGGATAACTAAGTTGGGAATGTGATTTTTCTGTGAAATGCATTTTGCAATGCTGTCTTTGTATTGAAAACCGCCGATAAAATGATAAAATATAAGTAATTATTTTTGAAAGGAATCATACGTATGAATACAGAGCTGGAGCAGATTGTTGCAGAGGTAGGTAAAGTGGTCAAGGGCAAGAACCCTGTCATCCGTAAAGTATTGGCGGCGGTGCTGGCGGGAGGTCATGTGCTTTTGGAGGATATTCCCGGTGTTGGTAAAACGACTCTGGCTATGGCGCTTGGCAAATCCATGGAACTGGAATATAAGAGGATGCAGTTTACGCCGGATGTACTCCCCAGCGATATTGTGGGTTTTACGATGTACAACAGCGGTACCCGTGAATTTGAGTACAAAAAAGGTGCAATATTCTGTAATCTGTTTCTGGCGGACGAGCTTAACAGAACTTCTTCCAAAACGCAGTCGGCACTTTTGGAGGTTATGGAGGAGTCTAAGGTGACGGTGGACGGTGTGTCATACCCCCTGCCAAGTCCCTTCACGGTAATTGCAACGGAAAATCCTTTTGGCTCTTCCGGCACGCAGCGTCTTCCGGAATCACAGCTGGACCGCTTTTTAATATGTCTGAACATGGGATATCCTTCTCATGAGGCGGCAGTTGAAATATTAAAGAGCAGCTCATGGGGCGGTCTTGAGCAGGTACGGAAAGTCATGAGTGTGGAGCGGTTGATGGAGCTGAGAAAGCAGGCGGAAACGCTCCATGTGGAGGATAATATTTACGAGTATCTGGTGCGGCTCACAGAGGCGACCAGACAGGATCCCCGCATCGCACTGGGAGTAAGTCCCAGAGGCGGTATTGCGCTTATGAAGATGGCAAGGGCTATGGCGCTGCTGCGCGGCGGTGAGTATGTGAT
>JAFLTC010000067.1 GCA_022510615.1 Lachnospiraceae bacterium
GCTGGAAAAGAGATTATTAGGTATATCATAGTAGTTATAAACAGTGGATTAGACTGGATATGGAAAAAGGTTTCATACGCTCTATTGGGACAGGAATCAAGCTTTACATTAAAGGAAGCGGAAGTTTGGGCATTTATTACTCTTGGAATTATCTGGCTTATTACTATCTTGCTATATGCTCTGATGATAACGGTGTATCTTTCCATTATCGGGAAGAAATTCATCAGAAAAGAGTATCAGCTTAAGGCACACCAATATATTTTTTTGATTCTGCCAAGCGTGGCAACAATATGTATTTCTATTACCCTTAAAATGCTGTTTATAACCGTGGAAAACGGCACATCAACAATCATGTTTGAGAAAGTGCCTGCAACCATGTTTTGGGTGCCGCTTATCTGTTTTTTGCTGCTGGGCGTTATTATAGCTTCCGTCATACTCTTCCAAAAGCTGGTACAGCTGGGCGAAGAAGAAAAGAAACGTGCCATCCTGGAAAACCAGATGGTGCAGATGGAGCGGGAGATCGAGGAGATCCAAGACATCTATACCGATATGAGGGGGCTCAGGCATGATATGAGAAGCCATCTGGAGAGCATAGCGGCGGTCATCAGAAGAACATCCGGAAAGGACAGGGAAGAACTTGACGGCTACATCGGGAGCATGGAAAAGGCAGTAAGCAGGCTGGACTTTGCATACAGGACGGGAAACCCGATCACGGATGTTATCATACATCAGAAGAAGCAGGAAGCAGAGAAGCGGCATATTTCTTTTGAGGCAGATTTTACTTATCCGGACAAACAGCAGATAGATGTGTATGATATCGGTATCGTGCTGAACAATGCACTGGAAAACGCAATCGAAGCCAGCGGCAGGTTAGCGGGAGAGAAAAGTATCCATCTGCGTTCCTACATGAAAGGGAATCTGTTTTTTATCGAAGTAGAAAATGACTTCTCCGGCGAGATTATCATTAACAGTGAAACAGGATTACCAGTCAGCAGCAAAGAGGACAAGCGGCTTCATGGCGTGGGGATGGAGAACATACAGAGGTGCGCCAAGAAGTATAAAGGGGATATAGACATAATGATCCGGGATATGGGGGACAGAAAACGGTTTAGACTTACCATCATGTTTTATGAAAAGTATTTCGCACCCGAAATTCCGTAGTTCGCGCCATATCTATGAATGGCTAGGTAAAAAAATACGATAAGGGGAGTAGAGACTGTTCACGTTCCTATCATGGCGTGGTAGTTTGGACAGTCGAAAACACAGCATTTACCATGACGGTAATGTTAAAAACGGAAGGAGTAGTGAATATGGATTTTGGATTGACAGGTAAGTTGGGCGAGTATTATCTGGCACAACAGTATCAGAAGAATGGAGCGGCAGGAAAGAGCAGCGGCGTGAGTTTTGCGGAGATTGCGGCGGGAAAGGCGAAACAGCAGGGATGGGGAGTGACGGAAAACAGCAGTCTTGTAAATTATTATGCCGGCACGCACTGTTCGCTCAAGGAATTTACGGATTATTATGAGGCAGAGCTGCAGGTAAAAGGAATGTCTCCGATTGATTATTCACAGGTCGTAAAAAATGCTGGAAGTTTTTCGGATGTATTTCCGGATTATCAGGTGATTACAAAGGTCGGAACCGGCAATGTGCAGCAGGGCCTGTGGGAAAGAAATGATTTTCCGTTTGATAAATATTTTGATAACAGCACGACAGTTGACGAATTGAATCACTGGAGACCGACAGGAAAAAATCCGAAGATGTCCGATCCTGTTTCGCAAAGGCGGATGCAGGCAGTCGGCCCCATGAAAATAAGCATTGTCATTCCGGAAAAGCTGCAGGAGAAGATGGATGCCGATCCTGAATATGCCCGAAAAATATATGCCAAAGTTGCAAAATGGAAGACGGATTATGACAGGTGGGACAGGGCGGCGGTGGCATCTTTGGGACCGAGAGCGCAGGAAATTGTGGCGAAACCGTGGGAATTAAGTTATTGTCTTGTCCTTGACGAAGAAGGAGAAGTAAAACAAAGCTGTGTTTTCGGC
>JAFLTC010000068.1 GCA_022510615.1 Lachnospiraceae bacterium
ATCTTCTGCGGAAAGTTCACCCGGAATACACATAACAATTTCGTCGCCCTGTGCCTCAAGCACGCTGGCCTGTGCCTCAAGCATGTTGACTGTCACAGAATCTAACATGCCTCTATATTCCAGATAATTGTGATGCAAAGTTCCGGAAATCCTGTACTGTGCAACTTGTCCGCTGTTCTTTCTGTCGGTATAGTTCTTCAAATTCCGGTAAGTCACAGGACAATTTCGTGTAGTCAAAATAGATTTCCCCGTGTGCCATCACAATAGGTAAAGTCGCTTCATCTATGCGAAGATTTCTTAAATAGCGGATCACTTTGTACAAGCTGTCCATTGCGTTTGTAAGCGGTGCGTCCGGCCATAGGACTTCCGCCGCAACCGAATTTTTGATCGGACCGCCGCCGTTGCATAACAGATAGGCAATCAGTTCTTTAGCCTTTTTGTTTTGTAAAATAATTTTCTGCCCGTTCCTTGATACGGACATACTGCCGAAACACTGTATCCGAAACTCCTTATAACTCTTTACGTGTTCCGGTATGGGTTCATTTTCGTTAGGGAGGGCTGTGACGGGAGTCGTCAGATGCCTGGGTGACAGCTTACCGGTTTCGGTAGGACGTAACCGAATTTCATTATCTTCCAAGAGACAGGTAAGCGTGTTGCCTTCCTGAATGCCCAGTCGCGTGATAAAGTCTTCCGGTATGTTGATTTGCCATGTTTTGTAGATTACGATATTCTTTTGGTTCATATACATTGTCTCCTTTTTGTGTCTTGGGGTGATTCCCTTGTCGTATCGATTAGTCAAAATTTGCTAAATTAAGATAACACTAACAAACTAAATAATTAGTAGAATTGAGCGGTGGCTGAAAAGGAATATTCAGCCATATATCTGATTTCGCTGTTGGGATAGTTGACAGTACTATTTGGATGTTGTCTTGTATTAAGGTAAAAAATACCGTATAATATAGAAAATGTTACCGAAATCGGATGATATGAAATTATGAATGGCAGGGTCAATAAGAGTGAAAGTAGTAATCTTGGCAGGCGGTATGCAAAGTTCGATCAGTAATGAAACAGAGGGAATTCCCAAGCCTATGGTAGATATAGGGGGAAAGCCTCTTCTATGGCATATCATGAAACATTTTTCCCAGTACGGATTAACAGAATTTATTGTGTGCGGAGGATACAAAGTAGATACCATCAAGGAGTACTTTATGGATTTCTATATATATGAATCCGATATCACGGTGGACCTACAGAGCAATACGGTGGAAATCCATAAGAAAAAGACGGAAGACTGGAAGGTTACGGTAGTGGATACCGGTCTGTTTTCGGCTACCGGACAGCGTGTCAGCATGATAGAGAAATATGTGGAGGGGGATTTTATTGTCACATATGGCGACTGTTTATCTGATATTGATGTTTCGCAGTTGATAGCATACCACCGCAGAGAGGGTAAAATAGCTACGGTCGCTATGGTCAAACCCTCCGGAAGAGAAGAGTTATTACCGCTCGATCAGGAAGGGAAACTTCGGTATGACAATGCATCGATTGTGGCAAATGATCATGCATGGACCAACGGCGACTGTTTTGTCTTTTCACCGCAGGTTTTCAGTTACTTGACGGGAAATTATGAATTGGAGAAGGCTCTTTTTGTGAGACTGAGCGAAAGGGAGCAGCTTGCTGCGTACAAGCATGCCGGATACTGGCTGGCTGTGGAGACCAAAAGGGACTTAAACGATGCGGAGAATCTCTGGAATGCCGGATTGGCACCGTGGATAGAAAGTTAGGGAATAATATATGAAAGTAGTGATTTTGGCCGGTGGAAAAGGAACCCGCATCAGTGAAGAATCACAGCTGAAGCCTAAGCCCATGGTTGAAATTGGCGGGAAACCGATCCTATGGCATATTATGAAGCTGTATTCATTCTATGGATTTCATGAATTTATCATATGCT
>JAFLTC010000069.1 GCA_022510615.1 Lachnospiraceae bacterium
TGGGGCGGTGCACCATAGCAAAAGGCATGATACATGGCAGGAAATTTTTTCTTCACATCTTCCTCACCAAGTCCCACCAGTTCAAATGCTTTTACCATGATCTCAGGCTCATGATTCCGAACCGCTCCGGAGGAAAGTTCAACTCCGTTACATACCAAATCATATTGATATGCCAGGATATCCAGTGGATTCATCGTTTCCAGTGCATTCATTCCTCCCTGTGGCATGGAAAAAGGATTGTGGCAAAATTCCAGTTCTCCCGATTCCTCCCCAATTTCGTACATGGGAAAATCCACGATCCAGCAGAATTTATATACCTCTTTGTCCATATATTTTTCAAAGGCAGTCCCGATGAGTTTTCGGATTACGCCGGCGGTCTTTTGGGCTGCTTGCAGAGGCCCGGAGGAAAGCGCAATAAAATCCCCGTTCTGAAGCCGCAGAGCTTCCACTACCTCATCCTTCTTATTCTGAAGAAATTTTGAGATTCCACCCACGAACTCTCCACTCTCATCTACCCGGAACCAATACGCTTTCTGGCCGCTTATCATCTCTGCCTCGGCAAGCATTTTATCAATCTGCTTTCTCGAGCCGGTAAACTCCGGAGCCACAACTGCTTTTACAACATTGCCGGAGAATGGCTCAAACCCACAATTTACCAGCACTTTTGTCGCATCTTGAAGCATCAGATTAATTCGGAGGTCCGGCTTGTCCGAGCCATATTTATCCATGGCCTCAAGATAAGGGACTCTCTGAAAGGGCGGTTCAGATACCTCATAAAACACGCCATACTTTGAAAACACGGGCGGAAGCACATCCTCGAATATTTCAAATACGTCCTCCTGGCTTGCAAAAGCCATTTCCATATCCAACTGGTAAAATTCTCCCGGCGAGCGGTCTGCCCGTGCATCTTCATCCCGAAAGCATGGTGCAATCTGAAAATACCGGTCAAATCCCGAAGCCATAGCCAGCTGCTTAAACTGCTGTGGGGCCTGTGGCAGGGCATAAAATTTACCCGGATGATTTCTCGCAGGAACAAGATAATCTCTCGCCCCCTCCGGTGAAGAACAGGTGAGTATCGGCGTTGTGATCTCTACAAAATCATGTTTGGTCATTGCCATCCTCAATGCCGCCACAACTTTGCTCCTTAACAATATTTTGTCCTTTACCTTTGGATTACGCAAATCCAGATACCGGTATTTTAGTCTGGTGTTTTCATCTACCTCTTTGGAATGGTTAATCAGGAACGGTAGTTCATTGTACCTGCATTTCCCCAAAACTGTAATCCGGGAGGGTACCACCTCCACATCCCCTGTCGCCAGCTTTGGATTTTTGGAACTCCGCTCCCTGACAGTCCCTGTAATTTCCAGTGTTGATTCGTAATTGATTTCCGATAGCTGCTCCATAATCTTGTCATCTTCCACTACTACCTGGGTTGTCCCGTAAAAGTCTCTTAGGATTACAAATCCCAGGCTCTTGCTGACCTTGCGGAGATTTTCATACCAACCAACTAATTGAACCTCCTCTCCAACATTTTCCAGCCGTAATTGTCCACAATTATGTGTACGTCCCTGCATAGTTTTCCCTCTCTTTCCTGGCGTAACGACGCCGTTATATTATTATTGATATATTGTGCTGCGCCAAAAAAACTTTCATATACGCAAAAAACCACACCAGGAATAAACTTATGAAAAGTTTCACCCAATGTGGTTCCTTATTATGTTTCCACATAGGCACAACACTTTAAGCGCTTGCACCTATGAGTAATCTCATGATACAAGCGCTATCAATCGTCGTCCCTGTTCATTTTTGCAAATGAATCGTTTTCAAACATAATAGCACCTCTATATTTTTGTGCAATAATTATAGCATTAAGAAAAACGATTTGTCAAGTTTCGCAATTATTTCGCCGTTCTTTCCTCTCGTAAC
>JAFLTC010000007.1:0-17028 GCA_022510615.1 Lachnospiraceae bacterium
GTATTTCGAAAGAAGTGACGAACAACTATTTTACCGATACCGTATCCCGTATCGGTGGAATTACCATTAAGGATATTGAAAAACAGGTGGAGGATCTTCATACAAAAGCCTTTGACCCGCTGGAATTGGGAAATGATACGACACTGGAAAGTGTGGGAACCCATAAGGCAAGAAGCGGTATGGAGGAGCATTTATATAATCCAAAGACCATTCATCTTTTACAGCAGGCAACGAAAAAAGGAGATTACAAGCTCTTTAAAGAATATTCAAAGGAGATTGATAATGAGGACCGCTTCATGAACCTGAGAAGTCTTTTGGATTTCCAGTTTCCGAAAAAAGGAGTTCCGTTGTCCCAGGTAGAAAGCGTGGACAGCATCGTAAAACGGTTTAAGACCGGTGCCATGTCTTACGGTTCTATATCGAAAGAGGCACACGAAACTCTTGCTATTGCCATGAACCGTCTTCACGGAAAGTCAAATAGCGGTGAGGGTGGAGAGAGCTTAGAACGACTGAGTATCGGAGAGGACGGAGAAAACCGTTGTTCCGCTATCAAACAGGTCGCTTCCGGGCGTTTTGGCGTAACATCCCACTATCTGGTAAGTGCCAAAGAGATTCAGATCAAAATGGCACAGGGAGCAAAGCCGGGTGAAGGAGGACATCTTCCGGGAGGAAAGGTATACCCGTGGATTGCAAAGACAAGACTTTCTACACCGGGGGTATCGTTGATTTCTCCGCCGCCCCATCATGACATTTACTCGATTGAAGATTTGGCACAGTTAATTTATGACTTAAAGAGTGCGAATACAGAGGCGAGAATTTCCGTTAAGTTAGTTTCCGAGGCAGGAGTCGGTACCGTTGCTGCCGGTGTGGCAAAGGCAGGGGCCGGTGTTGTTCTGATTTCCGGTTATGACGGAGGTACCGGTGCGGCACCGGGAAGCTCGATTCACAATGCGGGACTTCCGTGGGAGTTAGGACTGGCAGAAACCCATCAGACCCTTCTGATGAATGGACTTCGCTCCAAGGTTGTGATTGAAACCGATGGTAAGCTGATGACGGGACGGGATGTTATGGTAGCTGCCCTGTTAGGAGCAGAGGAATTTGGATTTGCTACGGCACCGCTCGTGACGATGGGATGTGTTATGATGCGTGTCTGCAATCTGGATACCTGCCCGGTGGGTGTAGCAACCCAGAATCCGGAACTCAGAAAACGATTTGCCGGAAAGCCGGAGTATGTAGAAAATTTCATGAGGTTTATCGCAGAAGAGGTTCGGGAGCTGATGGCAAAGCTGGGTGTGAAAAAGCTGGATGATTTGATTGGGCGTTCGGATTTACTGAAAGTCCGTGATGATATAGCCGATGATGAGAGAACGAATAAAATTGATTTGTCTCCAATCATCGACAACCCATTTGTGAAGGATAAAAAACGGATTTACAACGAAAAAGATGCCTATGATTTCAAATTGAATAAGACAGTGGATGAAAAGATTTTCTTAAAGAAATTTAAGAACGCTCTGGAATCGGGAGAAAAGACTAAAATCAGCGCTAAAGTGTCAAATATCGACCGGGCATTAGGAACCATTCTCGGTTCAGAAATTACAAGGAAGCTTGGTGATAATGTAGAGCAGGATACCCTGACAGTGGAATGCATCGGCAGCGGTGGTCAGAGTTTTGGTGCCTTTATTCCGAAGGGGTTGACACTGGAGCTTGTGGGTGACAGCAACGACTATTTCGGAAAAGGTCTTTCCGGTGGAAAGCTGATTGTATACCCGCCGGAAAATATCCAGTATAAGCCGGAAGATAATATTATTATCGGTAATGTGGCAATGTATGGGGCCACAAGTGGTGAGGCCTACATTAACGGTGTTGCCGGTGAGCGTTTCTGTGTGCGAAACTCCGGAGCCTATGCTGTCGTAGAAGGAGTGGGAGACCATGGCTGTGAGTACATGACCGGGGGCTGTGTGGTGATTCTTGGCAGCACCGGTAAAAACTTTGCGGCCGGTATGAGTGGTGGTATCGCTTATGTATTAGATGAACACAGTGATTTGTACCTGAAACTGAATAAGGAGCTTGTCTCCTCCAATGCGGTATCCGATAAATATGATGTCATGCAGCTGAAAAATATGATTACTGCCCATGTGGAGGCGACAGATTCGGAGAGAGGAAAAGAAATCCTTGAGAACTTCAGTGATTACCTTCCGAAATTCAAAAAGATTATTCCTCATGATTATCAGGATATGCTTCAGCGAATTGCGAAGATGGAAGAAAAGGGTCTGAGCAATGAGCAGGCACAGATTGAAGCGTTTTATCAGTTGAAGAAAGCGGAGTAAATTTCCTGTACCGCTTCGTCAAGGAAGGTTGCAATTCACAGTAAATTAATTTATAATAGAAAGGGTTGAATGATATGGGTAAACCGACCGGTTTTTTAGATTATGACCGCCACGGCAATACAGAAATCAAGCCATTAGACAGAATTAAAAATTTTGATGAGTTTCATGTACCTATGAGCGAGGAAGAACGGCGTGTGCAGGCAGCGCGTTGTATGGACTGCGGAGTGCCTTTCTGTCAGTCGGGCATGATGATAGGCGGAATGGCTTCCGGCTGTCCGTTAAACAATATGTGTCCGGAATGGAATGATTTGCTCTATCACGGAAACTATGAGCAGGCACTGGGAAGATTGTTAAAGACGAATAATTTTCCGGAATTTACTTCCCGTGTGTGTCCGGCTCCTTGTGAGGCCGCATGTACCTGTGGTCTGAATGATTCTCCGGTTACCGTGAAAGAAAACGAGAATGCCATTATTGAATACGGCTATGAGAATGGTCTGATGGATCCCCAGCCACCGAAAGTAAGAACAGGCAAAAAGGTAGCGGTTATCGGTTCCGGTCCTTCGGGACTTGCCGCAGCAGATCAGCTGAATAGGCGGGGACACAGTGTTACTGTTTATGAAAGAGAGGATGCACCGGGCGGACTTTTGATGTATGGTATTCCCAATATGAAACTTGACAAAGCAGTTATTGAACGAAAAATTAAAAATATGGAAGCGGAAGGCATTGTTTTCAAAACGAAAGTAAATGTCGGAGTTGACATTAAGGCAGAACAGATTCGGAAGGAATACGATCGTGTGATTTTAACCTGTGGGGCTTCTAATCCAAGGGATATTAAAGCCACCGGAAGGGATGCGAAGGGTATTTACTTTGCCGTGGATTACCTGACACGAGTTACGAAGCACTTGCGGAATCCGGAGTTTAATGATTTCATCGATGCCAAGGGAAAAAATGTCCTGGTTATTGGTGGTGGTGATACCGGAAATGACTGTGTCGGTTCCTCCATCCGTCAGGGTGCAAAAAGTGTCGTACAGTTGGAGATGATGCCAAAGCCGCCGGAAGAAAGAGACGGAGACAATCCGTGGCCGGAATGGCCAAAGGTGCTGAAAACAGATTACGGTCAGCAGGAGGCCATTGCTGTATTTGGAGATGATCCAAGAATTTATGAAACTACCGTCAAGGAATTTATAAAGGATGCTAAGGGCAATTTAAAGCAGGTAAAGGCGGTAAAACTGGAGTGGACAAAGGATGAAAAAACAGACCGGATGTCCATGAGTGAAATACCGGGCAGCGAATATGTACTGGATGTGGATTTGGTATTTATCGCAGCAGGCTTTCTTGGTTCAGAGGAATACGTCACAAAGGATTTTGGAGTAAAGGTCACTGAACGTACAAATGTGCAGACGAAACCTGGCAAATATAGTACCAGTGAGAAAGGTGTATTTACCGCAGGAGATATGCACCGGGGACAGTCGCTGGTAGTATGGGCCATTCGAGAAGGACGAGAGGCTGCCAGAGTGGTGGACGAGGACCTGATGGGTTATACAAATCTGAATTAACAATCCGGCGGTGCTTTTTTAGGCACCGCCGATTTTTAGGAATAAAACAAACTTATAACGGAAAGGAGTAATGATATGATGCATTACATGAAGGAAGATATTATTCAGTTAGTAGAAGAGGAAGATGTAGAATTTATCCGCCTGCAATTTGTTGATATTTTTGGCTGCTTAAAAAATATGGCCGTAACGGCAAAACAGTTGGAAGTTGTGTTAAATAATCAATGTATGTTTGATGGTGCCGCTATTCAGGGCTTTAACACAAAGGATGTGGATGAGCTTGTACTGGTTCCGGATTTAGATTCCTTTGCAATCTTTCCATGGCGTCCCCAGAGGGGCCGGGTGGCACGGTTTATTTGTGATGTCCAATATCCCGATGGACGCCCCTTTATGTTAGATTCCCGTTATGTATTAAGTGAGGTAGTAAAAAAGGCGGCAAAAGAAGGATATACCTTTAATGTAGGACCGGAATCGGAATTTTTCCTCTTTGATACGGCAGAGGATGGTTCTCCGACTACTGAAACCAGTGAAAAAGGCGGATTTTTTGACATTGGGCCGGTAGATATGGGAGAAAATGCACGTCGTGATATTGTGCTTTCTCTGTCAGAGATGGGATTTGAGATGGAGTCCTCCTATCATTCCAAAGAGAGTGCCCAGCATTACATTGAATTTAAATTTGATGACGGCATCCATACGGCAGATAATATTATGACCTATAAACTGGCGGTCCGCACAGTGGCGAAGCGCCATGGCCTTCACGCTACCTTTATGCCTAAGCCAAATTACGGAAAAAAGGGCTCCGGTATGTTCTTTAATATGTTTTTGTGTAAGGATGGAAAAAACATATTCAGCGATGATGCAGAGGAATATGGACTCAGTAAAGAGGCTTATTACTTTATGGGTGGTATTATCCGTCACATTAAGGGAATGACTCTGATTAATAACCCGATTATTAATTCCTATAAGCGGCTGGTGCCGGGCTATAATGCCCCGGTTAATATCAGCTGGTCAAGAAAAAACAGAACGCCCCTTATGCGGATTACCAGTACCGGTGTTCTGGGACCAAGGGTGGTACTCAGAAGTCCGGATGGTGCCTGCAACCCGTATCTGGTATTAGCCGGCTGTCTGGCGGCAGGTCTGGAGGGAATCCGTGAGAAGGTGGAGCCACCGGTCAGTCTGGATGATACAACACAGGAAAGTGGAGAAAACTATGATATTTTACCGCGCACACTGGCAGAGGCGATTCGGGAATTCGAAAAGGATACCTTTTTGCAAAATGTTTATGGTGAACAGCTGTCCCAAATTTTGGTAAAAAAGAAAAAAGAAGAATGGAATCAGTTTTGTGAACAGGTAACAGCCTGGGAAGTTGAAAAATATCTGGACCGGATTTAATTCTGCCTCATACCAGCAAATTTTTGCCGAAAACATTAGTTTTTGGTGGATTGGAGCGGAGGAGGTGTGAACCGTGTCCCGGATAATAATAGCGTTTCCAAAGCTGGATGATGCAAAAAATTTAAAAAATGTTTTGAATCGGAACGGATATGATGATATACTAGCATGTAATAGCGCATCTTATGCAATTGCTGCCGCCAATGAAAGTGACGGCGGTATTGTGCTGTGCGGATATCGTTTGCCGGATATGCACTACAGCGAGCTATACGGTTATCTGCCAAGGGAATTTCAGATGCTTTTAGTGGCATCCCCGGCCAGATTGCAGGAATGTTCCATTGGTAATATTATGTGTCTTGCCATGCCGGTTCACTCCCATGAATTAGTCAGTACCGTACAGACCATGCTGTTGGAGCTGGAGAGACTGAAAAGGAAACCGGGCATACCACAGCCGAAAAAACGTTCCGAAAAGGAGCAAAGGGTTATTGATGATGCCAAGGCGCTACTGATGGAGAGAAACAATCTGTCGGAGAGCGAAGCCCATAAATATATTCAGAAGCTGAGTATGGACAGTGGGAATAATTTAGTGGAAACCGCCGAAATGATTCTGGCGTTTAATGAATAGAGACAGTCCCTTTGCAGGGAAAAAGGAGGACAAAATGAAGGCATATTTAATACTGGAGGACGGGACCAGGTTTACCGGTAAAAGTATTGGAAGTACAAAGGAAGTAATCAGTGAGATTGTTTTCAATACTTCCATGACAGGGTATCTGGAAGTATTGACAGACCCAAGTTATGCGGGACAGGCAGTCGTTATGACCTATCCGCTAATTGGTAATTATGGTATCTGCCGAAAGGATATGGAAGCAAGGGGTTCCCATACGGATGGCTTTATTGTCCGTGAACTGGCACGGTTGGGTAGTAACTTTCGCAATGAGCAAAGTATTCAGGACTTTCTGGTGGAACAGGATATTCCCGGTATCGAAGGCATAGATACCCGTGCACTGACTAAAATTCTGCGTGAAAAGGGAACGATGAACGGCATGATTACGACAGAGGAACCAGCGGATATGGATGCCGTGCTGAAAAAAATCAAAGAATATTCTGTCCGGGGCGTGGTAGACAAGGTTACCACAAAGGAAATTGTTTCTTACCGCCCGGGTGATTTAAATACTGATAGCAACATTCCGGTAACAAAGAAGGTTGCTATTCTTGATGTTGGGACGAAATTTAACATAGCCAGATGTCTGTTAAAAAGAGGCTGTGAGGTTACAATATACCCGGCTCGTACGAAGGCCGATGACATTCTTGCGTCAAACCCGGACGGCATTATGCTGACAAACGGTCCGGGAGATCCGAAAGAATGTACGGAGGTAATCGACGAACTGAAAAAACTGTATCAGTCAGAGGTGCCGATTTTTGCGATTTGTCTAGGACATCAGCTGATGGCTCTGGCAAATGGCTGTGATACGGAAAAGATGAAATACGGACACAGAGGAGCCAATCATCCGGTAAAAGATTTGGAGACCCGCCGTGTTTATATTTCTTCCCAGAATCACGGCTATATGGTAAAGGCCGATTCGGTACCGGCGGATGTGGCAGAAGTCGCTTTTGTCAATGTAAACGATGGTACGGTGGAAGGATTAAAGTATAAAAATAAAAAGATATTTACGGTTCAGTTCCATCCGGAGGCCTGTGCAGGACCGAGGGATTCCGAAGTGCTGTTTGACAGATTTATCAAGATGATGGAGGGAGAGTAAAATGCCAAAAATAGAAGGGATTAAAAAAGTATTAGTAATTGGCTCCGGTCCGATTGTAATTGGACAGGCAGCTGAATTTGATTATGCCGGCACACAGGCATGCCGCTCCCTGAAAGAAGAGGGAATGGAGGTTGTGTTAATTAACTCAAACCCGGCCACCATTATGACGGATAAGGATATTGCCGACCGTGTTTATATTGAACCGCTGACTCCTGACGTGGTAAAGAAGCTGATAAAAAAGGAAAAGCCGGATAGCATTCTGCCGACTCTGGGTGGACAGGCGGCTTTGAATATTGCGATGGAATTAGAGGAATCCGGTTTCTTAAAGGAGCAGAAGGTCCGCCTGATTGGTACGACGGCTTTGACGATAAAAAAAGCCGAGGACCGTCTGGAATTTAAAGAGACGATGGAGAAAATCGGTGAGCCGATTGCCGCAAGTACTGTTGTGGAGACCGTAGAGGATGCCATTGCCTTTGCTGACGAAATCGGATACCCGGTTGTAATCCGCCCTGCCTATACTTTGGGAGGAAGCGGCGGCGGTATTGCCCATAATGAAGAGGAGCTCCATGATATATGCTCCAACGGACTGCGTTTAAGCCGTGTGGGACAGTGTCTGATTGAGCGGTGTATCGCCGGCTGGAAAGAAATTGAGTATGAGGTGATGCGGGATTCCAACGGAAACTGCATTACCGTTTGTAATATGGAAAATATTGACCCTGTAGGCGTACATACCGGTGACAGCATCGTTGTGGCTCCATCCCAGACTCTTGCGGACAAGGAATACCAGATGCTCCGTTCCTCTGCCCTGAATATTATTACAGAGCTTGCAATTACCGGTGGATGTAATGTGCAGTTTGCCCTGCATCCGGAGAGTTTTGAATATTGTGTCATTGAGGTAAATCCAAGAGTTAGCCGTTCTTCGGCACTGGCTTCTAAGGCGACCGGTTATCCGATTGCCAAGGTGGCAGCAAAAATTGCTCTCGGTTATACGTTGGATGAAATTCCAAATGCTATTACCGGAAAAACCTTTGCCAGCTTTGAGCCGACGTTAGACTACTGTGTCGTGAAAATTCCTCGTCTGCCTTTTGATAAATTTATTAAGGCAAAGAGAACCCTGACGACCCAGATGAAGGCCACCGGAGAGGTTATGAGTATTTGTGATAACTTTGAGGGAGCGCTTATGAAGGCGTTGCGTTCTTTGGAGCAGCACATTGACAGCCTCGATATCGGACGGTATACCGACCGCTCAAAGGAGGAATTACTGGAGCGTGTGCATATTGTAGATGACCGCCGTATTTTTGTCATTGCCGAGCTCATCCGCAAGGGGGCTTCCTATGAGGAAATCCATGAAATTACAATGATTGACAACTGGTTTATTGATAAAATTGCCCGTCTGGTGGAAATGGAGAATACATTAAAGACAGAGAGTCTTACCCCGGAAATTCTTGCCGAGGCAAAGAGAATGGAATTCCCGGACCATATAATAGCTGGTTATGTAGGAAAGACAGAGAAAGAAATCCGTCAGATGCGCCTGGAGAACGGCATTGTAGCAGCATTTAAGATGGTAGACACCTGTGCTGCCGAATTTGAGGCCTCTACACCGTATTATTACAGTGTCTTTGGCAGTGAGACTGAGGTTGGTCAGAAAAAGGATAAAAAACGTGTTATGGTGCTTGGTTCCGGTCCGATTCGTATTGGACAGGGAATTGAGTTTGATTTCTGCTCCGTGCACAGTGTCTGGTCACTGGGACAGAGTGGCTATGAAACAATTATTGTCAACAACAATCCGGAAACCGTCAGTACAGACTTTGATGTGGCAGACAAGCTGTATTTTGAGCCTCTGACACCGGAGGATGTGGAAAATATTGTGGATATTGAACAGCCAGACGGTGCGGTTGTCCAGTTTGGCGGTCAGACTGCCATTAAGCTGACGGAAGCACTTTTGAAAATGGGTGTGCCGATTCTTGGCACCAGCGGCGAGGATGTAGATAAAGCCGAAGACCGTGAGCTCTTTGATGCCATTTTGGAAGAATGTAAAATTCCGAGACCGGCAGGACGTACTGTATTTACCACGGAGGAAGCGTTACAGGCGGCAGAAGAGCTGGGGTATCCGGTACTTGTTCGTCCTTCCTATGTATTGGGCGGACAGGGCATGCAGATTGCCATTAATGATGATGACATTAAGGAGTTTATGTCCATCATTAACCGTCATGTACAGGAACACCCGATACTGGTAGATAAATACCTCATGGGAAAAGAGGTTGAAGTAGATGCGGTCTGCGACGGTGAGGATATTCTGATTCCGGGTATTATGGAGCATGTGGAGCGCGCCGGTATCCATTCCGGTGACAGTATTTCCGTGTATCCGGCACTGAACATTAAACCTGAGGTACAGGATGTTTTAGTAGACTATACGGCGAAGTTAGCCAAGAGCCTTAATGTGGTAGGATTAATTAACATTCAGTTCATCGTATATAACGATGAGGTTTATGTCATTGAGGTGAACCCTCGTTCCAGCCGTACCGTGCCGTATATCAGCAAGGTAACCGGTATTCCGATTGTAAAACTTGCCTCCCGGGTTATCCTTGGCGAAAAAATAAAGGATATGGGATATACACCGGGGCTGGCAGAAAAGGCCGATTATATTGCCATTAAGATGCCGGTATTTTCCTTTGAAAAACTGAGGGGGGCCGAAATCAGCTTAGGACCGGAGATGAAATCCACCGGTGAATGCCTCGGTATTGCCAAGACCTTTAATGAGGCCCTTCACAAGGCCTTTATGGGTGCCGGGATTAATCTGCCAAAGCACAAGAAGATGATTTTGACTGTAAAGGATTCCTCTAAGGATGAAGCGATTTCCGTGGCAAAACGCTTTCAGGCATTGGGTTATGAGATTTATGCCACAAAGGGAACCGCAAAATATCTTTCCGGACAGGGTGTAGAGGTAATCGGTGTAAATAAAATTGAACAGGAATCACCGACGTTAATGGATTTACTTTTAGGACATGAGATTGACCTTGTGATTGATATTCCAAAACAGGGTGAACATTCCAATGACGGCTTCCTGATTCGCCGTACGTCCATTGAAACCGGTGTTACCTGCTTAACCTCTATTGATACTGCCAATGCACTGCTGACGGCACTAGAGGATTCTGAAAAGAATGAAATCACGTTAGTGGATATTGCCACGATACGAACCAGAGCAAATTAAAAGGAGTGATTGAATGAAAAAAGATTTAGGGGCAAAACCCTATATATATCCGCAGCCGGTTTTAATTGTAGCGTCCTATGGCGAGGACGGAACGCCGGATGCCATGAATGTAGCCTATGGTGGTATTGTCAATTCAAACCGCCTTCAGATTAACATCGGAGTGCGGCACAAAAGCTCGGATAATATTAAGGCAAAGAAAGCCTTTACCGTTGGAATTGCGGATGTAAAGAATTTGGCGGCGGCAGACTATGTAGGTATTGTATCGGGACATGATGAACCGGCTAAAATGGAAAAGGCTGGTTTTCATCTGAGAAAAAGCGAATTTGTAGATGCCCCGATTATCGAAGAGTTTCCTGTTACACTGGAATGTAAGGTAGAAGAGATCAACCAGTACGATGCCACTCTTCGCATTGTGGCAGAAATCGTAAATGTCTGTGCCGATGAGGAGGTTTTAGGAGCAGACGGTGAGATTGACCCTGCCAAACTAAATGCCATCAGCTATGACCCGGCTCGTCACGCTTATTTGAAAGTTGGCGAGAAGGTTGGTAATGCATTCCGGGACGGAGAGGCGTTAAAGTAGTGTTTGAAAACATGATAGATAAAGGACTTACCGCTTTTGGCGGTAAGTTTTTTTATGCAACAAAGCTCAGTAACACAATATTGGTTGACAAATTAAACTTACTGCATTATACTGTGACTTGTAGAGAACTCATTTTGTTTGAGGAAATATATAGGAGAGTTTGTGTAAAGGAGAAAAAATATGAATAAAACAACCAAAAACATGTTAATTATAACAGTCCTTTTTATAGCTGCAATTAGCCTGTCTGCCTGTGGCACTAAAATTGCGGAGAGCGGTGACCGTGCTGCCAGTGATGCGGGAGTGAGCGGAAGTGCAGCTGACTTAAAATCAGACACAGTGACACTTCAAATTTCCGTCGGTGGTGACAATAAGGTAAAAATTCCGAACCCTGTCAATGCGAAAGGCGAGGTGGCTATTTCCCTACAGGAGGAATTTGATTACGATGATGATATTTCTGAAAAAGAAGAAGAGAAGCTTTTCAAAAAGTACAAAGAAAACTTACATGCCGACCTCTCTTTTGCCGGATTTGAAAAAGAGGTATTTGTCACTTCCTGTGCTGTTGGTTATCTGACAAAGGATTCCTCCGTGGCAAAGCTGCGTTTTGAAAGTACAGGCAAAGAAAAGACCATGAACGGGAATTGTCTGGCATTACATGTGGTTGATGGAGTGGAGAGTAGTTATGATGATTATGATGAGTTTGAAAAAGAAAAGGATTATCTGCTGCTCATTGACTATGCAAATAAAACATTTTACAAGGCAGAAACAAAGTTCTTTCTCCACGGATTTACGTGGTGGAATGATTTAAAACTCACTGACCTGACAGGCGACGGGGCCGATGAACTTATTATCCAGCATCGTTATAACAAAACCATTATGCTGGGAGTATACCGATGCGACAAAGAGAGGCAGGGGTTAAAAGAATTGTACGCCAACTGGGATAGTGATGACACAGAATATTTTTCCGGACATTTAGAGGATAATTATAAAGTGGTACTGGAATATAAGGATATTGGTTTTTCGAAAACAGTATCCCTATTGGATGTGGGTTATAAAGAGAGGGACTTAGAAACTCGTAAGTATCCCGATGATTTTGACGATAATTGGATGGTGAGACTGTGGAAGAATAAAAAACTAGTAAAGGATGAGGTAGATGAAGATACTGTATTTCTTTATACTTTGGATAAAGTATCTGTAGAAAAAAGCGACGAGGGAACACCACTGTTAAAGTTGAAAAGAGGGGTGGAGGTGGGCCACCGGTCACAAACAATCGGAGAAATGTCTACGTACCTGAAGTACGATAAGGAAAGTGACAGTCTGGTACTGGCGGATGCGAAGTTTGAAGCTTGGACAGATAAATAATATAAAAGAAATGATTTACAACAGGAAAAAAGTATGATATGATACAGAAGTTAATAATTACCATTACCCAGATTCCGGATAACTCCGACCGAGTCTTAGTAAATGGTGCAGCAGTGCGAAAATGCACGGAAAAATAATATGGAGGTACATCGAAATGATGACAACAGAAAAGAAAAAAGAAATTATTGCAGCTTATGGAAGAACTCCGAACGACACAGGTTCACCGGAGGTTCAGGTAGCTCTTCTGACAGAGAGAATTAATACTCTGACAGAGCACTTGAAGGAAAACAAAAAGGACCATCATTCCCGCAGAGGTCTGCTGAAAATGGTTGGTAAAAGAAGAGGTCTTCTTGACTATTTAAAGAGAACAGACCTGGAAGGATATCGTACGTTAATTGAAAAATTAGGACTGCGTAAGTAATTATGATAGTGCTTCTATATACCGTTGTGTATGGAAGCACTTTTGTCTTTTCTGATAAGAGAACGAGGAGTGCAGGAAAATGAAAAGAAACCGAAGTCAGGCAGTCGTTTGCCGGGATGGTAAATTGCTGTTAGTGGAGCACGTCATGAAGGGAAGGGATTTTTTTAATCTTCCCGGCGGCGGAATCGAGGACGGCGAGACACCGGAGGAAGCTGCCTTGCGTGAATTAAAGGAAGAAACAAATGTGGAGGGAAAAGTCATACGGCCATTGGCCATTGAGTATAAACCGGATTTGGAAAGCCGTATCTTTTCTTTTTTAGTAGAAATACCGGAAGATGCAGAACCGGTAAAGGGAGTGGATCCGGAACTTCCCCCGGAAGAACAGACGATTATAGGAGTGACATGGCGCTCCCTGCGTGAGATTCCGGAGAGAGATCGCGCCTATCTGTTTGGGGCTGGACTGATGCGGGTTCCGCAGTTTCACGATGAGATTTTAGAATGGTCAGATGATGATATCAGTTATCCGTCTCATAAAACGGATTCATAAGAAAAACCGGGGAAAGGGAACCGAAAGATTGCTATTTGCAATTTCTTCCAGTATCGTGTATAATATTATAGTATGCATAATTATGGAGATGGAACCGAGACTTCTGAAAAGCACATGATCCGACCGGTCATAGATTGACAGATGATGTGTTTTTCAGATGTTTCGGTATCTCCAAATAAAATCAAAGGAGACAGAATATGTACAAAACATTCAGTATGGAACTTGCCGGCAGAACTTTGTCTGTTGATATCGGACGTGTGGCTGCACAGGCAAACGGAGCTGCGTTCATGCGTTATGGAAATACGGTAGTATTATCTACAGCGACAGCTTCTGAAAAACCGAGAGAGGGAATTGATTTCTTCCCGCTCAGCGTGGAGTATCACGAAAAAATGTATTCCGTTGGCAGAATCCCGGGTGGATTCACGAAACGAGAGGGAAAACCGACAGAAAATTCCATTTTGACCTGTCGTGTCATTGACCGTCCTATGCGGCCACTGTTCCCAAAGGATTACCGCAATGATGTTACGTTGGAAAACCTTGTTATGGATGTGGATCAGGATTGTAGCCCGGAGCTTTTAGCTATGCTTGGTTCTGCGCTTGCCACAAGTATTTCCGATATTCCTTTTGACGGACCTACGGCAGCGACACAGGTTGGTCTTGTGAACGGTGAACTGGTTTATAATCCGACCAGTGAGCAGAGAGAAGCTTCTGATTTGGCATTAACGGTAGCTTCTACCCGCGATAAGGTCATTATGATTGAGGCGGGTGCCAATGAAGTCGATGAAGAAACGATGATAAAGGCCATTTATGGTGCTCATGAAGTAAATGGACAGATTATTGAGTTTTTTGATAAAATTGTGGCTGAATGTGGCAAAGAAAAGCATGAGTATGAGCATTTTGATATTCCGGAAGACATGTTTGAGGATATGGTAAACTTTGTTACACCGGAAGCCATGGAAGAGGCCGTATTTACAGATGTAAAACAGGTTCGTGAAGAAAATATCCGAAAAATTAAAGATCAGTTAGAAGAGCGTTATGCTGAGGACCATGAAGACTGGCTGCCATTAATTGACGAGGCTGTTTACAAGTTCCAGAAAAAGACCGTTAGAAAAATGATTCTGAAGGATCAGAAGCGTCCGGATGGACGTGAGGTAAAACAAATTCGCCCTCTTCATGCGGAGGTGGATGTATTACCTACTGTACATGGTTCCGGTTTATTCTCCCGCGGACAGACACAGGTACTTAATATTACGACATTAGCTCCACTGTCTGAAAAACAGAAATTGGACGGTTTGGATGATAACAAGACAAATAAGAGATATATTCATCACTATAATTTCCCATCCTGGTCGGTAGGTGAGACAAGACCATCCAGAGGACCGGGACGCCGTGAAATCGGACATGGTGCATTGGCAGAGAGGGCCCTTCTTCCTATGATTCCAAGTGAAGAGGAATTCCCATACACCATCCGCACCGTATCTGAAATTTTAGAATCCAATGGTTCCACTTCCCAGGGAAGTATCTGTGCTTCCACCTTATCACTGATGGCGGCAGGTGTTCCGATTAAGGCACCGGTAGCAGGTATTTCCGTTGGTCTGGTAACAGGAGATACCGATGATGATTACTTAATTCTGACTGATATTCAGGGTCTGGAAGATTTCTTTGGAGATATGGACTTTAAAGTTGCCGGAACCCACAAAGGTATTACGGCGATCCAGATGGATATTAAAATCCACGGTCTGACAAGAGAGATTGTGGAGCAGGCGATTTACCGCACGAAGGAAGCCAGAGAATATATTTTAGATGAAGTTATGTTAAAGGCAATTTCTGAGCCGAGAAAAGAAGTAAGTGTATATGCGCCGAAGATTAAGCAGATTATGATTGACCCTGCCAAGATTGGTGACGTAGTAGGTCAGAGAGGAAAAACCATTAATGCCCTTATTGAACGCACCGGCGTTAAAATTGACATTACTGATGACGGTGCCGTATCCGTATGTGGAACAGACAAGGCAGCTATGGATGAAGCCATCCGCCTGATTCAGATTATTGTTACTGATTTTGAGAAAGGACAGATTCTTGAGGGTAATGTAGTCAGCATTAAAGACTTTGGTGCATTCATTGAATTTGCTCCGGGCAAGGAAGGAATGGTTCACATTTCCAATATCGCGAAACGCCGCATTAATCATGTGGAGGACGAACTTACTCTGGGAGATAAGGTTAAAGTGGTATGTCTTGGCAAGGATAAGATGGGACGTATCAGTTTCAGCATCAAGGATGTGCCGGAAGCATAAAACGGATTTAATAAAAATACTAAATTTAATATGAAAAACAAGAAACAAGTCTGGAACTGGGAGAAATGAAGTTTTAGACTTGTTTTTTAGGGGAAATTACCATGATTAAAACGCCATAAATCCGTATTAAACAGCACTTGAAATCTGAAATCGCCTTTGTTACAATACTCCTGCGTGGGGATATTTTGTAGTAATGGGAAGGAGTAGATATGACAAAAGAACAGTTTACGGAGCAGCTGACCGAAAGGATGCAGGAATTACTTAGTAGTGAGGGATATGAAGTTAGTCATGATGTATTTATGAAAAATAACGATGTCTCCCGTTACGGTATTGTGATTCAAAAACAGGGGGAGCTAATTTCACCTACCATTTATATTGAAAATTACTATGATGACTACATTCATATGAAACTCACTATGGATGAGATTACGAACCAGCTGTTATCCATTCTACACAATATCAGGGAGCATGCGGAACAATATGATTCGTTAGCCATGGACTTTGAAAGTTGCCAGGATAAAATTATTTACCGTCTGATTTCTACAAAAAAAAATCAGAAAATCTTACGAGGGATTCCGCATATTCCTTTTCTCAATATGTCCATTACCTTTGCGGTTGTGTGCAATCTTTCATCGGATGGGCTGGAGTCTTTGCGGATAAGCAATGAACTGTTGGAAAAATGGGATGTTTCGGTAAAACAATTGTATCAGCTTGCGAAGGAAAATACCCCGAGAATCTTCCCAGTAAGGATAGATTCGCTGGAAAAAATTATTTTTTCCTATCTGGGGATGGAAAGAGAAGCACTGCCGATATCAGAAGATCAGCTTGGCAAAAAAGAAACACCATTATTACTCATAACAAACGAAAGCGGTATCAATGGTGCTTCGGTGTTACTTTATGAGGATTTGATTCAGGAACTGGCGGAGAAATATAAAAGTAATTTATACATACTGCCCAGCAGTGTCCATGAAATTATTGTCATACCCGGAGATGATATAAAAATGCTTCCGGGACTTGCAACGATGGTAGCGGATATTAATAAAAAGCATGTAAGCCGGGAAGAGGTACTGGCGGATACAGCATTTTATTATGACTGGAAGGAAAAGAAATTCATATATTAAATTTATTTATTGAAACATAGCCACCATATTTTTTGCTTTACAAATGATATCAATATGATATATAATGGATAAGCAATGCACCTGTGGCTCAGTGGATAGAGTAGAGGCTTCCGAAGCCTTTGGTCGGGGGTTCGAATCCCTCCAGGTGCATTTTTTTAATGCTTGGAGGGATATAGTGTGAAAAATTATGCAGATAATATGAATGATTATATTATACGGGGTGTCGCAGCCGGAGGGCAGATACGATGCTTTGCCATTACTGCCCGGAATCTTACAGAGGAGGCGAGAAAACGGCACCAGACAAGTCCGGTTATGACGGCGGCGCTGGGACGTCTGCTGTCCGGTGGTGCTATGATGGGTACGATGATGAAGGGCGAAAAGGATTTACTGACCTTGCAGATTCAGTGCAGCGGTCCCGCCAAGGGTCTTACGGTAACGGCAGATGCCTTTGGACATGTGAAAGGCTACG
>JAFLTC010000007.1:17038-58887 GCA_022510615.1 Lachnospiraceae bacterium
GAACACCTAAATCCAGAGCTTTTCCTACGTCCAGTTTTCCAGCCCGGCTGGAAAACTGGACGTAGGAAAAGCTCTGGATTTAGGTGTTCTTACTGTAATCAAGGATATTGGTCTCAAAGAACCTTATTCCGGACAGGTGCAGTTAGTATCCGGAGAGATT
This sequence comes from Lachnospiraceae bacterium, assembly GCA_022510615.1. Lineage (GTDB taxonomy): Bacteria > Bacillota > Clostridia > Lachnospirales > Lachnospiraceae > Eubacterium_F. Next base: position 17,199 of record JAFLTC010000007.1, read on the forward strand.
GCGGAGGATTTGACATATTACTTTGCTGCTTCGGAGCAGACCCCATCCTCGGTTGCTCTGGGAGTGCTGATGAATAAAAACAATACGGTGGCACAGGCAGGAGGCTATATCCTTCAGCTAATGCCGGATACTTCCGAAGAAGTCGTTGAAAAACTGGAAAAACGACTGGAAGGGATAGAACCGGTAACAGCCTTATTTGCCAAAGGGCATACACCGGAAACACTGTTACAGGAAATTCTTGATGGATTTGAGGTTGTTTTGTCAGAAGAGCGGATTCCGGCAGCATTTTATTGTAACTGTTCCAGAGAGAGAGTGAAAAAAGCCCTTATTAGTCTGGGAAGTGCGGAATTAGAAAATATCATTGCCGATCAAGAGCCAATCGAAATGAATTGTCATTTTTGTAATACAAATTATGATTTTACGTTAGAGGAACTAATTGAGATAAAAAACTCGTTAAAGTCATAGACAAATCTATCAAAAATTGTTATACTATGTTGGTAAATGTTGATTTTTGATAGAAAGCTGGAATTGATATGAAATTAAAATATAAAAAACTTGTAATTGTTATTTCGGTAGCTACATTAGCATTAAGCTTTTTTATTCTGACTCTGATACCGACCGGTGGTTCGCAGATCAATAGTGCGGAAGATGCCGAGCTGATGCTGAATCAAAATGAAGATATAAATAAGCTAATCCGCGATTATTATGCGGCGAAAAAAAAGGTAGATATAGAAACAATGGGAACTCTGGTCAGTGATCCGAATCAGCTTAACAGGGAATCCCTTACCATTAAGGCGGCCTATGTAGAGGATTATCAGAACATAAACTGCTATGTGATAAAGCAGGAAGACGCAGATGCCTATCAGGTTTTTGCCAGTTTTGATATAAAATTAAAAAATATTCAGTCCCTGGCACCGGGCTTAGCGGCTTTTTATGTGACAGTTACATCGGATGGAAAGTACACGATATATTTAAGTGCTCTGGATGAGGTTCAGGAGGAGTTTATTAATTCCACCTATAAAAACGAGGAACTCATTAAGTTACGAGAAGATGTAAATGATAAACTGCAGGAAGTGATTAGTAAGGATGAAAGTCTGAAACAGTTTTATCAGACGAAGCAAAAGGAAATTGAAGCTGCCGAACATAAAGAGAGTGCAACTCCTGCTCCTGCCTCGCCGACACCGGTGGGACAGGCGACACAGGCGCCAGCGGCAAATACCACTGCACCGACATCGGCACCGGCGGCATCTCAGGCGCCGGCATAGTGACAAAAAACTAAAAATCAAATACATTTAGATTAAGGATGGTACGTTTTTGCTGAAACGTACCATTTTTTCCAAGCCCCGGCCACTATGTAGATAATCCGGCTTGTTCGGTAAAATTAATTTGATTTTAGAAGGAAAGAATGGAAAAATCCTATGGAAAAAGAAAAAATACGCATTAATAAATATATCAGCCAGTGTGGAATCTGTTCAAGACGGGAGGCAGACCGAAGAGTAGAGGAGGGGCGTATCACCATTAACGGACGACCGGCGGTTATGGGGGACATGGTATCTGTTTTTGATGATGTACGGATAGATGGCATACCGGTAAAAAGAGAGGAAAAGGAAATTATTCTTGCCTACCATAAACCGGCAGGAATTATCTGTACCACAAGTAAAAAGGAAAAAAATAATATTATTGATGCTTTGGATTTCCCGGAAAGAATCTATCCGGTAGGGCGTTTAGATAAGGATTCCACCGGTTTGATTCTCCTTACCAATAACGGTCAGCTTATGGATGATATACTGCGGGGCAGCAATTACCATGAAAAGGAATATGTTGTTACCCTGAATCGTCCTATGAAGCCGGAAATTTATACTGCAATGGAACAGGGGGTACCGATTCTGGATACGATAACAAGACCATGTCGGATTACCAGAAGAGAGAGGAATGGTTTTCACATTATTTTAACACAGGGATTAAATCGCCAGATACGGCGAATGTGCGAATATTTTGGATATCGGGTACAAACATTAAAAAGGATACGGATTATGAATATTACATTGGGCGATTTGCCGGAGGGACAATGGCGGTATTTGACGGAGGAAGAAACCCTGCAGCTAAAAAAATCCTGTAAAGAAAGGAAAGAAAAGAATGGAACCGGAAATTCTTCGTATGAAAGAACTGGTAAGTGAACTGAATGAGGCGGCAAAGGTGTATTATCAGGGACAGGATGAAATTATGTCCAATTATGAGTATGATAAGCTCTATGACGAGCTGGTAAAACTGGAAGAGAAAACCGGTGTCGTCATGTCTGCCAGTCCCACGATCCATGTGGGATATGAAACGATAAGCGAGCTGCCAAAGGAAGCACATATTGCACCGATGCTCTCATTGGATAAGACAAAAGAAGTGGCAGTTTTAGTGGACTGGCTCGGAGAACAAAAGGGGCTTCTTTCCTTAAAGCTTGACGGGCTCAGTGTTATCCTGACCTATGAAAACGGAAGGCTGTCAAAGGCGCTGACGAGAGGAAACGGGGAAGTTGGCGAGGTCATTACAAATAACGCCCGCACTTTTGTCAATATTCCGGAAAGAATCTCTTTTGACGGTCGGTTGGTAGTAAGAGGCGAGGCCCTGATTCGGTATTCCGATTTTGAGGTTTTAAACAATCAGACAACAGAAATCAGTGAGAAATATAAAAATCCAAGAAATCTTTGCAGCGGCAGCGTCAGGCAGCTGAATAATCAGGTCACTGCAGAGCGCAGGGTGCATTTTTATATTTATAATGTCATCACTACCGATTATGAGAATGACTTTCATACAAAAAAAGAAGGACTGGATTGGCTGGCTGGACTCGGGTTTGATATTGTTCCGTATAAGGAAGTAGATAACGATGTGCTGGCTTTAGCCGTAGATAAATTTTCGGAAGAGGTAACAACCTGTGATTTGCCAAGCGACGGTCTTGTTTTGACCTATGATGATGTGGAGTACAGCCGGTCTTTGGGAAGAACGGCAAAATTTCCAAAAGACTCCATTGCCTTTAAGTGGCAGGATGAACTTGCGGATACTACACTCCGGGAAATAGAGTGGAGTGCCTCTCGTACCGGACTGATTAATCCGGTGGCAATTTTTGACCCGGTGGAGCTTGAGGGAACTACCGTCAGTCGTGCCAGCGTCCATAATATTAGCATTTTAAAGGAATTAAAGCTGGGTATTGGTGACACGATATCCGTTTATAAGGCGAATATGATTATTCCGCAGATTTATGAAAATAAGACAAAGAAAAATAACTGTGAAATTCCGGAGAAATGCCCGGTATGCGGAGAGAAAACGGAACTTGTCAGCGAAAACGGCTCGGTTGTTCTTATGTGCCGGAATCCGGACTGTTATGCGAAAAAAATAAAGGCACTCAGCCATTTTGTCAGCCGGGATGCCTTAAGTATTGACGGACTGTCAGAGACTACACTGGAAAAGCTGGTAAACGAAAAGGTAATCCACTCCCTGACGGATATTTTTTATCTGGAAAACTATAAAGAAATTTTTGTGGAAATGGAAGGCTTCGGAGAAAAATCTTATCAAAATCTTCTGGATGCAATAGAAACTGCCAAAGATGTGCCGGCTGCCAAGGTAATTTATAGTCTTGGGATTAAGGGAATCGGCCTGAGCACGGCAAAACTGATTTTAAATACTTATCCGGTTTCGCTTTCTGAGTTAAAAAATCTGACGGTGGAACAGCTTTGTGTCATAGAGGGAATTGGCGAAGTGCTTGCCCGGTCCTTTATCGATTTTTTTGCAGAGGAGAAAAACCAGAAGCTCATTCAAGAACTGGAAGGGATTCTTAGGATTCAGTATCCGCAGGTAAGTGAAGAGCAGCCCCTGAAAGGGAAGATCTTTGTCATAACCGGAAGTCTGACACAATTTGCTAACCGTCAGGAGTGTAAAGAAAAAATTGAGTCACTGGGAGGCAAGGTGGCAGGCAGTGTCAGTGCAAAGACAAGTTATCTGGTAAATAACGATATTACTTCCTCCTCTTCAAAAAATAAAAAGGCAAAAGAACTTTCCATACCGATTATTACAGAAGAGGAGTTAATTGCTCTTATTTCTTCCTAAAGTCACTGAGGATAATAAGCCGGAACCGCCATAAATAAAGAAAGATAAGGAAGGCGGCGGGAAAAATAAATAGAAAGCCGGCTAACGGATGGGAAACATGACGTTCCAGAATAGAACCGGCAAGTTTGGATAAATATAAAATACAGCTGGAAAAAATCATTGGCCAGACAAAGTGATTCATAAGTTGGAACTGAATGCCGTTTTTTCGTACCAAATAAATACCATTGAGTAGGCAGGTCAGAATCTGACTGATAGTCATGCCAAAAAGATATCCGTAGATTCCATATGCCGGTGTGACAAAAATTAAAAACAGAATGCGAAGACACAGACCGATTACCATATGTAAAAAGGTAATGCCGGTTTTTCCCAGACCGTTAATGACACTTGTGAGGGTAGTGGAAACATATAAAAACGGACAGAGAAAGGATAGAGCAGTTAATAATTTTCCTGAATTTTCGCTTTGGAAAATAAAGAGACCGATTTCCCTGCCATAGTTTAAAAACAGGCTGCTTGTGATTACTCCCAATAAAATAGAATACCGGAGTGCGGTATCGGTTGTCCTTCGGACAGCATGGTACTGGTCATTTCCGGCAGCACGGGAAATCGCTGGTAAAAGAAGAACGGAAAGCGAGTTTGTAAGAGTGCCGGGAAAGAGTATAAACGGCAAAACAATACCGGTCAAAATACCAAAAATAGCCAGAGAATCCTCAGTGGAATATCCATACCGATATAGCATGGCAGGAATCAGCACGGATTCAATACTGCCAAGAACGGCGATTACCAGTTTGTTGCCGCTGAGAGGTAGGGAAAGTGTAAGTAAACGCCGGATTTGCATTCGGCTCTTTTTCATAACCCCCAGGGGAATGTGGGGAAGAACTCGCAGAAGGTTATAAATATGGGATGCTAACTCCCCGGCAATCAGTCCTAATACTGCCACCCCGCTTGTCAAAGTGCCGGACAGAAACAGAAGAGATACCCCCACCACAAAGCCTACTCGGAATAATTGCTCAATAATCTGGGAAACAGCCGGGATACTGGCGTCACTGATACCGTAAAAGTAGCCGTTTATGACAGAAGTTACCCCGCAAAAGGGAAACAAAAAAGAAAGGATACGAAGAAGGGATGCGGTTTCTTTTGTTCCAAGAAAAGAAACCCCTATCCAGTCAGCGAAGTGAAACAATAATACGGAGAGGAGAATTGCCGTAAAAAGAGAAAGACAGAGTCCGCTTTTTAAAATGCCGGGATGTCTGTTTTTCGGTTCATGAGAGATCATTTGAGAGATGGCAGTCTGAATACCCGAGGCGTATAAGGTAAAGCATATACTGTAGACAGGAAAAATTAACTGGTAGATTCCCAGATTTGTTTCTCCCAGTGCTCCTGCCAGAAAGATCCGGTATACAAATCCGATTACCCGTGTAATGATGCCGGCGCCTGTCAATATTATTGTTCCTTTTAATAACTGATTCTTCAAAAAAAGTCCACACAATCCGTTTTTCTACAGTCTATGAAAACAAAAACGAAAAAATGTTGTCATATCACATATTTTATAGTATTATATATATGTATATTTATGTAAAAAAGGGGCGGTAAGCGTGTTATTAAAAAGAAATTTGCCGACAATTCTTTATTCCTTCCTGTTTTTATTATGTTTTGGACTGGGATTTTTAGAATTAGTCTATTTGTCGATTACCAATACTTATTACCGGAATGTAATTGCCTGTATTATCGTACTGGGAATTATTATATATCTGATTGCTGCTTTTTTTATAAAAGAAAGCAGACGGTTGGAGTTTTTCCAGAAAGATAAATCCATATATGTATTGTTAGAGACAATTCTTGCAGTGCTGGTTTGCGGTACACTTTTTTATCTAAATATAGACAGAGGAATAGATAACAGTATCCTTATTGTCTGTATGTTAGCAGGTGTTTATTTCTCAGCCAGGCTGCTGGGGGGAAGATTAGGTGGTTGCGTTGCACTGGTCATGGGATTTTTCTTTATATTGGCAGTGGCAAATGAAACCTTTGATGCCAATCAGTATATGAATACGATTTGTTTCCTTCTTCCTTATGCCCTGTTTCTTTTTGTTACTAAGGTACTTGTGAAATCCTATCTTCACAACGGATTTATTTTGTGTTGCTCCTATCTGGCATTGGCTGGTATTTTTGCCCTTGCTATCGTATTAAATCCTTTTGTTATTATATTGTTATTTGGATGTGCCTTTACCCTTGTATTTGGCAAAACAGAGGAGAGGGGAAGCCGGATGGCACTGGGATTTGTTGCGGCACTTTTGTTTGTTTTGTTTACGGCACTTTTCCTTGTGGGAGCGAATTTATATCTGGAGGATTTATTTGTCCTGCCGGAATTAAACCTCGATATACAGATACAGCAGATGACGGATTATGTTGAAATCGGAAACTATTTACTGGATAAATATACAAAAGCAGTCCGCTATCTGCATCAGCCGTTTCAGTATGGTGTATTTCCATCTATTTTGTTGTTGATGGCTACTTTGGCCGGATATTATGGAATTCGGAAAAAGGCATCCGGCATTGGACCTTTGTGTCTGACTTATATCATTGTTCTTGCCATCTATCTGCTTTTCGAAGAAGAAGGTAGTCATTTCTATTATATGACTTATTTCCTGCCTGTTTTTGCAGCATATGGACTGTACAATACGCTGTTATCTGACACTTTAGCGGAAGAGGACATACCTGCCATAAAAAATGAGGATGAGTATGGAAATCTGGATCAGGAGTTAATTCTGGACCAGGAGATTATTCCGGATCAGGAGATAGTTCCGGATTCCGACACAGTGGCAGAAAAAGATTCTGAAAGAATCTTGGATTCGAAAACAATCGTAACAAATGAAAAAACTGAAAACACAGAGGAGGAAAAACCGATAGAAAAGAAAAAAGAAGTTGTATTAGAAAAAGAGCCGAATGACATTACGCCGCTTTTTGAGGAAAAGGAACTTCCACCTCCACAAAAGGGTGATGACCTGCCGGAATGGAGTGCGCCAAAACAATTTCTTCCGGGATATCAGGAAGAGCCGGAAATAGAAAAACCTGTTTTGAATTTAGAGCCTGCTACCGGGACAGAATCTGTGGCAGCCGGGTCTGTCAAAAAAGAACCGGTAACGGAGCCTGTAAAAACGGAACCTATGGAAACAGAACCTGTTTTGGAATTTGAGCCTGTCACCGAGGCAGAACCTGTTTTAAAATTGCAACCTGCCACCGAGGCAGAACCTGTTTTAAAATTACAGCCTGCCACTGAAGAAGAGCCTGTTTTAGAAGATAAGATTGTTTCGGAATCAGAACCGACGACAGAATCTTTCAATGATATAACTGTACCACAGACATCGGTCGAGGTAGAAGAAGAAAATACGCTGACACCGGATAATACGATTCAGTTTGTAGAGGAAGCTGCAATAGACAAAGAAGAGGAGACCCCCGCGACAGATATCGAACAGTTTATCTCCTTAGGGGCCGAAGGTGAACAAGACAGTATGATATCCCTAGAGGAGGATGATGACAGTCAGTTAAATAATTTTCTGGAGCGGCTGGATATATCAGACAATATCCGCCGAATGAATGAAAGTGCCCAGGAGGATATGGCAGATGTCATCGAAAGTGGAGACGCCGAGGAGGAAAGTGTTCCTGTTATTTTGGAGGAAAAAGAGGTATCCGAGGATTTAGAGGTTATTAGTGATGGAGAAGGGAACTTTTACACTCAGGACACAAAAGAATCCCATAGCACCCTGCCTCCTTATGAGAAGCCGGACTTTAATATGAATCCGGTTACGAAGCAGGTATCAAACTCCGCTGAAGAATTGCATGAGTATGATAAGGTACCTACAATAGAAGATTTAGAAAAAGAATGGAAAGCAGAGCAACAAAAAACAACGAATAATGGTTTTGCATATTCTCTGGATGACATGATAGAGGCAGAACCGCCAAAAAGGGAAGAAAGTGTAGAGGTAACAAAGGAAGAGACAGAATCGGAGTATCATGTTCACAGCGAGGAAATTGTAAAGAAAAATGGAGTTGCCAAACGCTCCTATCACAAAATAACGATTCGCTAGTACGTGGTTTCTGTATAAAGAAAATTAGCTTTTTAAAAGCGGCGCGATTTTTTGTCGCCGCTTTTTTCTTTGTCAGACGTCACCATACGACAAAATCCGAATAAATTGTACTATAGCTACAGGAGAGGGGGCTCTGGCTCACATGGACAAACGAATTTATCTGGATAATGCCGCCACTACGCGGATGTCAGATGAAGTACTAAATTATATGCTGTCCTATTTGAAAGAGGAATATGGAAATCCTTCCAGTATTTATGATTTGGGAGCGGACAATAAACGAGCACTTTTGACTGCCCGAAAATCCATTGCCGGTGTTTTGGAATGTGAACCCCAGAATATATATTTTACCTCTGGCGGAACAGAAAGCGACAACTGGGCGCTGATCGGAAGTGCAGAGAGCCGCTGTCATCAGGGGCGTCATATTATTACAAGTAAAATAGAGCATCATGCCATTATTCATACCTGTCAATATTTAGAGAAACGGGGATATGAGGTAACTTATTTGGATGTAGATGAGCAGGGAAGGGTGGAGCTGGAACGGTTACAAAAAGCCTTGCGCAGGGATACTATTTTAGTTTCTATTATGACAGCGAACAATGAAATTGGAACGATTCAGCCCATTGAACAGATTGGGCTAATGTTAGCGAACCATCCGGCTCTTTTCCACACGGATGCTGTTCAGGCCTTTGGTCATATTCCGGTCCTTCCGGAAAAATGGAAAGTTGACCTTCTCAGTGCCAGTGGACATAAGTTTCATGGCCCAAAGGGAATCGGATTTTTATATGTCAGGGAAGGGATAAAGCTTCCTTCTTTTCTCCACGGTGGAAAGCAGGAGAGAGGAATGCGGGCAGGAACAGAAAATGTGCCGGCAATTGTCGGTATGGGTAAGGCGGCAGAGATTGCCGGAAAAACGATGTTAAAACGAATGGAGAGGGAAACCTCGCTCAGAGATTATATGATTCACCGGATTGAAACAGAAATACCATACTGCCGGTTAAACGGTCCAAGAAAAAACCGTCTTGCCAATAATGTCAATATCAGTTTTTCCTTTGTCGATGGCGAAACGATAGTGATTTTATTGGATATGGAGGGAATCTGTACCTCCAGCGGTTCCGCTTGCACGGCGGGGCAGGCAGTGTCTTCCCATGTTCTGACAGAAATCGGACTGCCGGAGGATATAGCCAGAGGAGCCGTGCGTTTTACGCTTAGTGAGGAAACCAGCAAAAAGGATATTGATGATACAGTGGATATCCTGAAACAGATACTGGAAAAAAACAGGAAAATGAATCCTGTATATACGTCCTTTGCAAAGTTAAATCAAAGGCGGTAGCAATTATTCTTTTATAAATCATGGAAAACCGGTTTGCGCTGATGATATGTCACATATTGATGCAGACCGGCTTTTTTTATTATGTCCGGAACAAGGTCAAAGTCATATGCCATTCCATCGGGAGTATGGGCATCTGAGCCAATTGTTAAAAAAGTTCCACCCAGTGCCACATACCGTTTTAAAATAGAAAGATGCGGATTTTGTGTACGGGCGGCAGATTTTAAGCCGGAGGTATTTAACTCCAGCGATTTATCTTCATGAATGAGAAAGGAAAGAATTTCATCAATAATATCAAAGAACTTCTCCGGTTCATATATGTAACCAGCCGGTGCATAGCGAACTACATAGTCCAGATGCCCCAGAGAATCAAACTCAGAAAACAACCGTATATTTTCATATATTTGTTCAAAATAACGGCGCACGCAGGCATCGGCATCCTGTCCCTCCCAGTAGGAGGCATTATAGGGGTCAGCTCCATCCACCAGATGCAGAGAACCAATCATATAATCCCATGGGTATTCGGTATTCAGTGCATGATTTTTTCTCTGTACGGAATCGGATGTCTGTAATCCACATTCTACGCCAATTCCAATATCCAATGACGGATACATGGATTTACAGGCTTCTATTTCCGAAACATATTGTTCCGGATGAAAGACAAAGGGATAGATCATTTCCCCGTCTTTTGTTTCAGGCGGAAAGTCATAGTCCATATGGTCTGTCACACAAATACCTTTCAATCCCAGTTTAACAGCCTGCTCTAACTGGGCCGACAGGGGAGTATGACTGTCGGTGGAATAGCTTGTGTGAAGATGGGTGTCGTAGGCAATCTTTGTCATAAATAACTCCTTTCCAGAAAGACATTGTCCTCCTCGTTTAAACACTGGATTCCTTCAATGTGAGAGGAGGCAACCAGGGAATAGTTTGTATAATAGACAACAAATCCCGGTTTACTTCCATTTGGTTTTTTTACATTTTTTTTCTGTGTATAATCAATCTCTAGTTTTTCAGAACCCTTGCCCTTGGAAAAATAAGCAGCGAGACTGGCTGCCTCTTCAAAGGTGCGGATAGGGGGCTCTTCGCCATGACACTTAACAATAACATGGGAACCCGGCATATTTTTCGCATGAAACCACCAGTCGTTTCCGGTAGCAACCTTAAAGGTCAACTCATCATTCTGATAATTATTTTTTCCTACATAAATATCGTAGCCGTCGGAGGAAATAAAGTGTAGAGGATTGCTTTTTGGAATCCGATGCCCCTTTTTTTTTCCAGTGTTTTTCTTCTTTAAATATCCGCATTCCTCCAGCTCCTGACGGATATATAAAAGGTCTTCTTCCTTTCTGGCAATATCTAACTCTGTCAAAATGGATTCAAGGTGGGAGATGATTCGCTCCGTTTCTTCCATCTGCATGGATACGGCCTCGTAAGTTCGCTTCATTTTATTATACCGGTTAAAATATTTATTGGCATTTTCTGATGGTGTCAGGGAAGAATCTACCGGAATCGTAACTTCCTTGTCGTCATAAAAATTAACACAAGTCAGTTTTTCGTCCTCTGGTGTCAACTGATATCCATAGGTGTTTAACAGCTCTCCGTATACTTTAAATTTCTCCCTTTTTTCGGTATCTTTTAATTGTTTTTTCTGCAAATCCATTTTTTTATGGCTGCGTTCCAATATCGTTGTAACATTTTTTCGTAAATCCGCTGATTTCTGACGAATCCGGCTGATGACATCTTTTTCACCATAGAATGTCTCAATCACTTGGGAAATCGAATCATATTCCCGTTTGGATTTATTCTCATACATGGTCAGCGAAACTGCTTCAAACTCTAAAGGAACCGGTCCGTCAAAGACAATACAGGGACGAAAATTGCCGGTCTGTATATCCTCAATCAGAGAGCGGTAGGATGTCATCAGAGCAGATTTTTCATTTCCGTTTAAGGATGCCATAGGCATATCACCGTCCAGATGGCTACGATAGGCAAGTTCCTGTGCAATCACGGAGCTAAATCCGGTAATGGAGCCATAGATTGCCTTTGCTACAGAAACCGGTCTGGTAAACAGCTCCTGATTCCAGATCTCAATTGTTATGTCAAAGGGATTTTTCTTATTTTTTGTATTGGGGATAAAATACTCCCGTCCCGGCAGTACCTCTCTGACAGAGCTTACCATACCGTTGATATGCTTAATGCTGTCCACAATTTTACCCGCATCATCCACAAAAATAATATTACTGTGCTTTCCCATAATCTCAATCATCAGGGATTTTTGCACCACATCCCCCAGCTCATTTAAGTTTTCCATCTGAAGCTGTATGACCCGCTCAAAACCAATCTGGGTAATATTTATTATCCTTGCCCCATTTAGGTGTTTTCGTAACAGCATGCAGAAATTCGGTGCCGTGAGAGGAGAGGGCTTTGGATTTTCTGTCAGATGAACCAGGGGAAGAGAAGCATTGGCAGAAATCTGTAATTTATAGATTGTTCTGTAATTTTTTATCGTAAGAAGCAGCTCATCGGATTCCGGTTGTGCAATTTTTTGTATATGTCCGCCTGATAGACAATCCTTTAATTCCTTTACAAGAGCAGCTATCGTAATTCCGTCAAATGCCATTGTTCATCATCCTCCTTATAAAAATTTATTATACTATAACGGGTCCGGGAAGAAAAGCGGATTTCGAAAGAAATCGAGGAATTCTTGACTTATCGGGTACTTTGCTCTATAATAAAACAGTATGCGGTATGATACGATTTGGAGGATGATATGATACAGAGTATGACAGGTTTTGGCAGAGGAGAGGCAGACAATGGCTGTTATAAGGTTGTAATTGAAATGAAATCCGTCAACCACCGTTATTGTGATGTTATGGTTCGTTTGCCAAGAAAACTGAATTTTTTTGAAACAGCTATTCGCAATCAGGTAAAAACCTTTGCTGCCAGGGGAAAAATAGATGTGTTCGTCAGTTTTGAAGACCTGACAGAAAAAAACAACAGCATTAAGTACAATAAAGAAGTGGCAGAGGCTTATCTCCAAGGAATCCGGCAGTTATCCAGGGATTTTTTGCTGGAGGACACCGTAGATTCCTATATGCTTTCCCGTTTTCCGGAAGTTTTTACGACGGAGGAAACGGATATGGATGAGGAATCGATTACCGGAGTCATTACAGAGGCGCTTACGATTGCCGGAAAACAGTTTTGTGAAAGCAGAAAGACAGAGGGAGAAAAACTTAGAGAGGATTTGCTTCAGAAGCTGGATATGGTTTATAAGTATGTCGGTGAGGTTGAAAAGAGAGAGCCGGAGATTCTTGCCGAGTATCGTAAAAAACTGACAGATAAAGTGGCAGAATTATTGGGAGATACAAAGATTGATGAAAATGTGCTGGCATCGGAACTTGTTGTTTATGCAGATAAAATCTGCGTGGATGAGGAACTTGTCCGTCTGAAAACACATATTGTACATATGAAAGAAACCTTGCAGGAGGAAGAAAATATAGGGCGGAAGCTTGATTTTCTGACGCAGGAGATGAATCGGGAGGCAAATACGATTTTATCAAAGGCAAATGATATTGAGGTTTCTAATCTGGGAATTGAATTAAAAACGGTAATTGAAAAAATCCGGGAACAGATTCAGAATATTGAGTAGCGAGGTATGAGGATGGCATTTATTAATATCGGGTATGGTAATGTGGTAAACAGCGATAAAGTATATAGTATTGTGAGTCCGGACGCAGCTCCGGTCAAACGCCTGATTCAAACTGCAAAGGATAAGGGAGATGCCATTGACGGTACATGCGGAAGAAAAACAAAGGCGGTATTGGTCATGGAAAACCACTCCCTTGTATTATCTTCTTTGTTGCCGGAAACCATTGCTTCTCGTATGAATTCGGAAGACGAAAGGAGATAGCGGATTATGGAAAAAGGTATATTAATAGTTATTTCTGGTTTTTCCGGGGCAGGTAAGGGCACGATAATGAAAGAGCTTGTAAAAAAATATCCATATTTTCTGTCTGTCTCTGCCACCACAAGAGCCCCCAGGGAGGGGGAAGTACATGGAGAGGATTATTTTTTTCATTCAAGAGAAGAGTTCGAAGACATGATTGCGGCCGGCGAGCTGATTGAATATGCCGAGTATGTTGGGAATTATTATGGGACGCCAAAGGCGGCAGTGGAAAAGCAGCTGAAGGAAGGTAAAGACGTGCTTTTGGAAATAGAGATGCAGGGCGGTATGTTAGTGAAGGAACAGTTTCCGGATGCCCTTCTTCTCTTTGTTGCCCCACCATCTGCCGAGGTTTTAAAGGAAAGGCTAAACGGGCGTGGAACGGAATCTAAAGAGGAGATAGAAAAGCGATTATGCCGTGCCTCAGAAGAAGTTACGTATATGAAATCCTATGACTATATTATAGTGAACAACGAGTTGGAGAAGGCTGTAGAGCAGGTTCATTCCATCATTGCCAATGAACATTGTCGCACGGAATATTGTACCGAACTGATAACAACAATGGAAACAGAACTAACTCAGTTTGCGAAGGGAGATTGACATGAGCGACGAAAATGAAATTGAGTTCCGGCAGGAAACAGATAAAAACAACAGGAAAAAAAAGAAACGTTCTGGTATCAGTTATGTTATCGAGGGAATTATTTATGTGGCACTGATTGTATTTTGCGTATATGTAGTTCCAAATTATGTATTACAGCGTACCGTGGTCAGTGGAGAGTCCATGGAGGATACACTTCACAACGGAGAAAGCCTTTTAGTAGATAAGTTATCCTACCGGTTCAGCAGTCCGGAGCGATACGATATTATTGTATTCTATCCGAAGGGAAAAGAAGTGGATGAATATTTTGTAAAGCGAATTTACGGATTGCCGGGAGAGACGATACAGATTACTGACAATACCATTTATGTGAATGGTAAGGTAATCGATGATCCGTATGCTAAGGATGCCATGAGCGACGGAGGTCTGGCAGAGGAACCATATCAGTTAAAAGATGACGAGTATTTTGTGCTGGGAGACCACCGCTCGGTAAGTTTGGACAGCCGTACAACAGTGGAAGAGGACCCGGATGGACCGGGACCGGTTAAATTCGAGAATATTGCCGGCAAGGTATTCTTAAGAATCTGGCCATTGAGCCAGTTTGGAGTGCCGTGATTGCCCGGAAATAAATATATATGCCATTATTATTGGAAAGGAGCAGATATTATGTTACATCCATCCTATACAGACTTAATGAACATTGCCAACAGTGAGGTAGAGCAGGGAGAACAGCCTGTTGTAAACAGCCGTTATTCGATTGTTCTTGCCACAGCAAAGAGGGCAAGGCAGATTATTGCCGGCTCTAACCCTCTGGCAGAAAATCCATCCTGTCCGAAACCGCTCTCTATTGCGATTGATGAACTTTCCTCCAGCGCCATAAAAATTGACGCAGAAGAGGAGAATGACAATACCTTGGATTAATTTTCTAGCACGATAGTGCAAAACGAAACAGGGTTCAAATTGGCATGATCGTGCTAAAGAGCATAATAACCATTACAAAAAAACCCGGAAAAATTTTTCGGGTTTTTTTAATTTACTTATTGACAAACATTCGTTCTGTGTGTATACTGTATATAAACATTTGTTCGTATCATACGTTCGATAAAAGGAGTGGTTATTATGAAGCAGCATGCAATATTTAAAAATATGTTGGTTTTTATTATTCCGGTGGTACTGTTTTTCCTTTGTTTCTTTTTATTTAAAGCACCCCGGGTATCAGCGGATTCCGGTGACTTAAATACAATGAAAAATTATGAATCCGTATTGATTCGGGAAGGTGATACCTTGACTTCTCTGTCAGAACAATATGCCGGAGACAGATCTCATTTTTCTTCTCAGGAATATATGACAGCGATAATTTCACTGAATAATCTTTCTTCAGAATACATTGAAGCCGGTAATTATTTATTGCTGCCAAATTATATATAATGACTTGATACCGACTGGCACGGTGATGCCAATTTGAACCCTGTTTAGTCTTGTGTTAGCACGATGGTATCATTATGCTACCGCCTCCATTTGCTTTTTTATACAGAATAAATCATAATTTTCTGAAAAATGACAAATTTCTGTCATTACAATCCGTTATGATTTACTGTATTAAAGTATAGGAGATGAGACAGTTTATGCAATCCACAGTATCCAACAGAAAGATAGTCATATTCATATCCCTTTTTCTGTTTCTATTTCTTTCCTGTGCTGGAATTTTACCAGCCCGTTCATCGAAAGCGGCAAGTAGTGTGAAAATCCGTTACAACGGAAAGACTTATAAAAATAAAAGCAAGAAAAGAACGGTAAAATATAATTCGAAAACGGTTTCTAAAAAATCATATAAGGCTCTGATCATAAAAAAATCCTACATGGTGCCTTATAGTCATGTATTTAAAAAGGGTGTAAATGCGAAATGCAGCTATTCTAAAAAGAATAAAACCCTTACAATTTCCAAAAACCAGGTTACTATTACAATGAAATTAGGAGAAAAAACAGCCACGGTAAACGGGAAAAAGGTAAAACTAAAAACGGCTCCGTTGTCTGTCCGATATGTCTCCCAAAAAAAGACAATGATTTTTGTGCCGGTTTCTTTTGTGGCAGAAAACCTGCACTTATCCTATAAAAAGTCAGGCTCCCATATATATATTGAAGATCCGTTGCAAATCAGCTATGATGGACAGACTGCATATTACACGGGGGTACAGGGAACGATTTATTATAATCACAAAAATTATAAACTGTCTTCCATGCCGGTGATAAAGTTATCCGGAAATATGTATATGCCGGCAGAAGAAACGATGGATAACATTTTGAATCTGGAATATGATTATAATGCTTCCAGTGGAAAGATTACGGTAACCAATGAGGATCTTGATATTGAGCTTGTCTGTTATGTAAATTCCACACAGGCACTCCTGAATTCTAAAAGGGTGACGTTAAATGCACCGGTAAAAATAATTAAAGATGTCAAAAAGAACAAAAATGTTGTATGCTTTCCGGCATCCCAGACTTTGAAGCAATTGAATTATATCCGTTCATGGAATAAAAAGAATGAGTATTATTCCATACAGTCAAAATCGTTTTTCGACTGGCAGAAAACGCTGACAGGTTCTCAGGAATCTGATACGGATACCAATCATATTTATGCCGTAAATGCTTCCTATTCGGAAATAAATGGAATAGGTTCGATTAATTTTAAAATTACCGGCTCATTATCTGAAATTATGAAGACCTTGACAGTAAAACGCTCTAGTAACACTATTACAATTACTATACCAAAATCCAAATATTTGCTTAATAAACATTCTTTTAGCAATTTTGGGGAGATTATAGAGAAATATGATGCTACTGACAATAATGATATGGTTACTATTACACTAACCTGCAGCGGTGTGGCAGATTATTCCTATATTGTACAAAATAAAATGCTGGAATTAAATGTCTTATATACTTATAGCAACAGTTCCGGCAGCGTAACGGAGTATTCTCTGTCTATTCCTAAGCCGGCAAATACAACCATTGCCAATGTTTCAAATCAGGATTTGTATGCAAGTAAAAAATTCCAGATTATAATACAGGGAAACCATGTTAACTTTTTGAAAGCAAATCCGATTGTTATTAGTAACAATTCAGTAAAAAAGGTGGCGGTGAGTCTAAGTGGTATGAATACAGTAATAACCGTTACCACATCCTCTCTGAGAGGATATAAGATTTATGAACGGGGCAATAACTTTGTCGTATCCATGGGCGCCCCGAAAAACATTTATCGTTCCATTGTTGTACTGGATGCAGGACATGGTGGATTTGACCCCGGAGCCCAGCATAAAAAGACCGATGAGAAAGATTTGACCCATAAGATAATTTATACGCTAATGAAGTCCTATTTTTCCTCTAATGCACCAGATATTAAGGTGTACTGGACAAGAAGCAGTGATGTGTATGTAACTCTGGCCAATCGAGCAGCTTTTGCAAAAAGTGTAGGAGCCGATGCTTTTATCAGCCTGCATATGAATTCGGCATCATCTTCATCAGCAAATGGTACAGAAGTATATTATTCCGTTTCGAATAACGGAAAAGGCTTTGGGGGCATTACCAGTAAAAAGATGGCCACCTTATTTAAAAATCGTTTAATTAATGATCTTAAAACAAAAAACAGGGGTGTAAAAACGGCAGGATATTATGTATTAAAGCATAATACGGTGCCTGCGATACTAATTGAACTTGGCTTTCTTTCGGGAAGCAGTGATTATTCTAAGCTGACCAGCGCTTCCTTCCAGAAAAAGGCAGCAAAATCGATTTATGACGGAATTGTTTCTATGTTTTCCACCTATCAAACCGGACGATAGGGCGTAATATGGAGTGGAAAGCTTGTATTTTTCGATTTAAGCGTCTGTTTTACGAAGAGATACAGCAGAGGCGGCGCGGCGCTTCCGGTCCTCTTCAAGGGCCGCATAATGCTTTCTGGTAGTATTTACATCGTTATGGCCAAGAACTTCTGCCACCAGATAAATATCACCGGTTTCCCGATATAAACTGGTACCGTAGGTACTGCGTAGCTTATGTGGGGTAATATGCTTAATGGTAGTGACGTGTTTGGCGCAGTCAGAAACGAGATTTTCTACTGCCTGAACACACATCCGGCGCTTTTGTACCGAAAGAAATAGTGCATGCTCATGACCGTCCTTGGCTGTGATTTGCTTTCTCTCGGCAAAATAATCATAAAGTGCTTCACTTACCTCATCTCCAAAGTAAACAAAGTCCTCCTTGCCACCTTTTCGTATAATCTTAATCCGGTTATTTTTAAAATCCAAATCCTCTAGATCCAGTCCGACACATTCGGATACACGAATGCCTGTTCCCAGTAGAAGAGTGAAAAGTGCCAGATTTCTCGTCTTATTTTTTTCAAAATAGACCTTTTTCATCCCGGTCATTTCATCGCCGCCGTGTTCCACATAATCTAAAAGATTTGCTACCTCATCATAGTCCAGACGGACAATTTCACGTTTATGCAGCTTTGGCATATCAACAATTACGGTAGGATTATTCTGAATCAGTTCACGTTTATAATAATAATTAAAAAAACTTCGTAAAGCAGCCAGCTTACGATGAAGCCCCCGTTCATTATTTGTGTGGGTAACGCCGTCAGCATCGGTATAATATTTCAAATATTCCAAATATTCCTCAATATCTACCGGTTGGAGCCGCTCTAAATCTGTCAGCTTAATTGCCGTTATCTCCTTCATTTTTTGAAAATAAGGATTGGTATCACATAAGAAATGAAAAAACAAACGAATGTCGTACACATAAGATATTCGCGTTTTTGCAGAAGTATTTGGCTCTATAGCACGGAAATAATCCTTTGTAAAGTTTGGCAGGGTGGCCAAAACACTACGCAATTTCAACGTATTTTCACGGTTTACCTGCTCATGATATGTCAGCTTTTTATCCATATAAACGCCCCCTTATTAAGCTAATTATAGCATATTGGGCAAAAAGATGCAACTCTTTTTGAAAAACTGGAGTTTGTCCAAGAGAGTTATACATATAAAGAGTGGCTCATGCCACTCTATTTTTTATCAATTATATTTTATAGTCCTCTATGGTTTCCCCCTTTTCATCCTTATACCTGGCGATTTAAGACCCGCTGAAGCTCAATTACTTCCTCTGTTGTCAGCTTACAGTTCCCCAGGTATTCTGTAATAAAGGTTGTAAGGGAACCATTAAACATTTTCATTAATAAAGCATTAGTTTCAATGTCTTGAACTTCCTTTTTAGTTACCATTGCCCGACATAAAAATCCTGGATCCTCACGGGAAATTGCTCCCTTATCAATCAATCGCTTAATTACTGTATAGGTAGTATTTTTTTCCCATCCGATATATTCCTTAATAATTTTTGAAATATCCTTTGCAGCAAGGACCTTATTTGACCATAACAATTCCATGACGTTTAATTCGCCTTCATGCAACCGCATTTCTTTTGATGTTGCTTTGCTCATATAATCGGCCCTCCTTGCTACTTAATATCGTGTATTCTACTTATGTAGATTATTTTATCTACTGATGTAGTCTAATTACTTGATTTTTTTCTACTCCTGTTGTCAAATGAAGTAACTCTATACTACACCTATAGTAGCCTAATTGTCAAGCAATTTTCATAAATTTTTCCTCTTTTTTTCCCTATTTTTCGAGGTTTTTCAACACATCCACAAAATATTGAGGTAATGGAGCTTCCACTTCTATATATTGATTTTTTACAGGATGCTGAAATCCAATAATTCGTGCATGCAATGTCTGTCCTTGTAAACTGAAAAACTGTTTTGGAGGTTTGGGACCATACACCGTATCTCCTAACAGTGGGTGTTGAATATACGACATATGAACACGAATCTGATGAGTACGTCCGGTTTCCAGCCGGCACTCAATATGATTAAACTGCCGGTTCAAATGACTTAGTACCCGGTAATGCGTAACTGCTCTCCTGCCATTTCCATCCGGTAATGCCGCCATTTTCTTCCTGTCAACAGGATGTCTTCCGATAGAACAGTCAATCCTACCCTCTTCTTCAGAAAAATTGTGATATACGACAGCCTCATATTTTCTTGTAATGCTGTGATCACTGAGTTGTTCTGCCAGTGACTGATGGGCCTGATTTGTTTTGCATACGACAAGTGCTCCTGTCGTATCCTTATCAATTCGGTGTACAATACCGGGACGAAGGACACCGTTGATGCCGGACAGCTTATCTCCACAATGGTATAGCAGCCCATTTACCAGTGTATGGCTCATATGTCCCGCCGCCGGATGCACCACCATCCCTTTTGGCTTATTCACTACTAAAAGCGCTTCATCTTCATATAAAATATCCAGATCCAGGTTTTCCGGTAGTATCTCCGGTTTTTCCGGTTCCGGAACATAAACCGTTATTCGGTCATCAAGATGAACGGGAACTTTAGCCTTTACGTTAAAGTTCCCGTTATACTTTATGTTACTATTTTTTATCAGTTTTTGTACATAGGCCCTGGAAAAGGTCATCACCTCTGCCAGATAAGAATCTAAACGGATGCCTTCATATTCATCCGTTACGGTAAACTCTAGGACTTCTTTTTCCATAAAAAATCTTCATCCTTATAGCGAAATAATAAACAATACAAAAGCAAAAAAGCAGCAATACACACGAAGCAGTCCGCAACGTTAAATACCGGAAAATTGATCCATTTAAAATAGATAAAATCCACTACATAGTGCCAGACAGCACGGTCAATAAAGTTGCCGACAGCTCCCGCCGATAGTACTATCAAAGAAAAACGAAGCAACAAATATTTTCTCTCAAAAGGAATTCTGGCATAAAAGATAACCATAACAAAAATTACGATTAGCGTTATGATGAAAAACAACCAGAAAGCGTTTTGAAAAAGGCCCCAGGCAGCACCCCGGTTTTCCAGATAATGAAGTGATAATACATCCGGAATCAGTTCTATATCACCTTTTATTAAATGGATAGTCGCCAGTTTTTTCGTAATACGGTCCGCTGCTACCAATACAATAAATAGTGCAGAATACACGATATTTGTAATAAAAACTTTACGATTCATTAAAAATCATCAACAGAACCGAGGAATTCAAAGGGATCCTCTTCCTGTCCTTTCTTTTTCTTCTTTTTACTGCTCATATTCATACTCTGCAAAAGAGAATCCAGTGTAGGAGCATCTTTACTCTTTTCCGAAACAGGCTCTAAAACTTCTGTTTCTTGTGTTTTTACTTCTTTCAGCTCAATATCCAATGGTTCAGAGGGGGTAGCATTTACCGGTTCAATTACCGTTGCATCCTTTACCTCTTTTGGTTCAGCATTGACTGGTTTCTGAATATTATTCTCCTCTTCTTCTTTTACCTTCTCAATGGAATCTCTTAAATCAATGGTATCTGCCGTTAAGATAGAAGCAGTCTCCTCATCGTCAATAATTTCGTTCTTCTTCCCTCTCTCTTTCTTGATGTCCGGTAATACCATTGTTTTATCCAGATTTTCGACTTCCCCTGTCACCACGTCATTTTCGAATACTAGTTCTTCGGATACATCGTGGACGTTATTTTCCGTCTCTACAGAAACGGACGCAACGGTGTCATTTTCCATATCCGTATTTATTTTCATATCCATATCTTCCTCAGCTACCGGTGGCAACGAATGACTGGCATACTGCAGAGATTCTAACTCCGGAGAATTTACATCAAAGGAGTCACTGGTGATTAATTCAAGCTGTGCTGTTGCCACTTGTTTTAACTGCAACTTATACTGATTGAACTGCTGCATCAGATAAAGGCACTTATCCTTTACTTTTTCATATTCCTGCTCTGCTTCTGAAATAATTTTAGAAGCTTTGGAATTTGCCTCCTTTTCAATCGCCTCTGCCTTTAGTACAGCAGCATCCTTTGTCTCCTTAGAGGTCTTTTCCGCTAACACTAATGCCTTTTGCATAGTGGACTCAATGGAGCGGTAATACTGTATTCCGTCACTTAATGTTTTAATTTTTTTCTGCAATTCCTGATTTTCATTAAATAATGCCTTATAATTTTCAAATACCAGTTCCAGGTATTCGTCCATTTCCGCTTTTTCGTACTTACGTTTCTTTGTTACTACCTTTTTACTCTGTAAATCTAATGGTGATAACATCGAGATTCCTCCCTTAAATGTATTTATATATATTAATTTTTTGCTTTCCTTTTTTTGTAATAGAATCCGGTGGAATATCCAAACGGTATTTGCCATACCCACGGATGCTGATAATCATATCCTGCTTGCAGCTAAAGCTGACAGAAGTATGCTCCTCGTGTCCGGCAACGACACTTCCCTGGGTGATTAATTCGACTGCTCTTTTTCTGGCTGATCCAATCATGGCCGCCACTACATTATCCAGACGCAGAGAAGCTACTGTACGCTGTATCTTTTCATATTCCTGCGGTGGGATATCGGCCGCGTTTTCTAAGATTTCACAATCAATCGGCGTGTGCTTAACCATAACAAAATTATCCAAAATAAAGGAAACAAAATCCCCTTTGCAAAAAATAAATGCAGCCTGGTCACGGAGACGTATATCGCCAATCATCGACCGCTCAATTCCCAGGTTTAAAATCGCTCCCAGATAATCACGATGAGTCAGACTCTGGGCATATTTGTCGTTTCTAACCTGTGCCCGAATACAGACAATGGGAAACATGGATAGACTATCCTCCATAAAATCTTCTGGGAAAAAACCTCCCATCATACGGCTGCAGTCTTCATGTCCCCCGAAACAAATAGCTGTGACTCCGGAAAATTGACCTTTACTCTTATTCAGAATCGCATATTCTTTTGTTGTCATAAAATCCGTAAATACCGGATAATTCTCCTGGTAAGCACGGTTTGCCAAATCAAGCAGATGTTTTTTAAAAAACTGTTCTTTCTTTTCCGTCATAGTGGATTAAAATTCACGGTTAATAGTGGGCATAGTAGCCGTATTTCCGTCAATGGTAAGAGAATCTCCACTGATATCAACATTTTCCGGCGAGAAAATGAAAATATATTTGGAAATCTGGTGATATTTACCATTAATAGCATAAATACAACCGGAAATAAAATCCATAATCCGCTGAGCATCATCTGGATCAAAGCCCTCCAGATTTACCACTACCGGTTGTCCGGCAAGAAGCATATTACAGATTTCCTGAGAGTCCTCAAAGCTGGTTGGTTTGATAATATTAACTTCCATCATACTGCGGTTCATGGAAACAACCTTTGGCTTTGTGCCAAGGAAACCACTTCTTTGCTTTGGCTCTTCCTCGTACTCGTCAACCGGGCGAGGGCGAGACGTTTTACGGCGAGGCGGTTCACTCTTCTCCTCATAAGTTTCCTCAAATCCGTTATCGTCATAATCGTCGTCAAGATCTTCGTCTAATTTAAAGAAATTCAAAATTGAATTTAAGCCCATAGTCTCGATCCTTTCTATATGTATTGTCGGCTTCCGAAAATGCCGGTTCCCACACGGACATAAGTAGCACCCTCTTCGATTGCCACTTCATAGTCGCCGGTCATTCCCATGGAAAGCTCATTCATACTAATATTATCAATGTTTTTACTGTTAATGTCAACTAGTAATTTGTGCAAATTGCGGAAATGAATGCGATTATCCTCTGGATTTTCTACAAAAGGGGCAATTGTCATTAAGCCCCGGACCAAAACATTGGGAAATGTCGCAATTTCCCGCAGGGCATCCTCCGTTTCCTCCGGCATGAACCCAAATTTCGATTCCTCCTTTGCCATATTCACTTCAATGAGAATATCGGCTGTCAGATTCTGTTTTTCAAAATCATTTTGTATCTGATTGGCCAGACGGAGTGAATCCACAGAATGTATTCGTTCCACTTTCCCGACAATCTGCTTTACTTTATTGCGTTGTAAATGTCCAATCAGATGCCAGTTTAGCGGTTCTGTCAATATCTGCTGTTTCTTCGTCAGCTCCTGAACCTTATTTTCGCCAAAGGTAACAATTCCCGCCGACATTGCCTCCTGCATCATTTCCACCGGCTTTGTCTTGCTGACAGCAATCAGAGTGACCTCATCTCTCCCTCTGCCGGCCCGTGCACAGGCGGCCTCTATTTTTTCTTCTACTGCTTTTAAATTTTCTGTTACCATATTCGTATCACCTGCCATGTATAAAAATTTTATTCAATAAAATCGTCGTCATTTAACCTGGATGGGTCCACTACAATGTGGTCGTATGCGGATAATCCACCTTTTGTTGTATCAGATATGATAGTATATTCATTGTTTTTGTAGCGGACATCAATAGGGCGGAACTTGCAATATCCTTCATTGACACAATAAACTCCGGAAACCGGTTCCTTTGAACTGACAATATAGGTACTGTTATCTTGGGAATTTCTTAATATATCACCACCGGATGCAATAGAAGGACTGACATAGTAATTGTTATTGCGGCGGGTACTATTTCCTAATGAAATGAACTGATAGGAAATTTTTCCATCCTCCGTCACAATCTGTTTTACAATTCCCTTATCATTTCCGCTGGTAGTTGTAACACTATCCGGGATGACATAAAAATCCTTTGTCAAAATGGAACTGTTGGGAATTTTGAGACCGGAGGCGGATTTTAAATGGAATTCAATTTCTAAAAACCTATCATTCATATATCGCTCCATAAACCGGGAGGTACTAAGTTTCGCAAAATGAACACCATCACTGTCAAACAATTCTACAGAAGCATTAAAGGAAATATTATCCTTGACAATGGTGACACGGATATAATCCTCTTTTTTCAGTGCTTCATAATAGGAATCGTCCAACTTGACGACGAGGGACCAGTCATTGCTTGTAATCAGTCGGTAAACCGGTGCTCCCGTCTTTATACTCTCATTTTTCTGAATCTGACTGCGGGATACCATTCCGTACTGTTCAAAAAGCTTTTCCCTAATATCTTTCTGTTTTGTCTGTTCATATCCGTCTATCGAATAAGCAATGACACCGCTTTTTTTTGCTGTTATTTTTGTGAAATTTTTACCGGCTCCGGAGGATTTCACCGCTTTATTCAAATCGCTATACAGACTGCCCCGGCTCTGTTCAAAAATTACATTGTTGACCGCATATTTAAAAGCAGAAACCTGTCCATAAGCCGATAGAGAAAATGAATTTTGAAAAGAAGCTATTGTCTCTCTCATGGTGGAAATACTTTCCGTATTTTCTCTGGAACTTTGCAGCTGCTCAAGGAGGCTGCTGACCTCTCCATTGGTGTCTATCGTGTAAACAACACTTCCTGTTTTGATACGACCTCCTTCAGCGTTATAATAATTAATGTAGCCGTCTCCTTCTGATGTAACAATCTCCTCTTCTCGCATGATAAACCCATAGATAGGAGCATCATCCGAAATATCGGAGGTATTGACCTCATAGATGGAAATATGTTCTCTGGTAAGATAATTCCAGCCAAGAACAATAATATAAATTAGTATTAATAAAAAAATGAAAAACGCTAGGTTGGGACGAAATCTTTTTCGATAAGGAATTATCTTTCTTTCTGACACGAAATGTACATCCTTTCTTTTTTCCAAAAAATGGCTATGAATATTTTTTCTTGTTTTATGCAATACTAATTGCCAAAGGAGGTTACCCCGATGAAAGGATTGGATTATACCGTACTGATTCTCGTAATAATCGGTGCCATCAACTGGGGGCTCGTAGGCTTTTTCGGATTAGACCTGGTAGCATTTATTTTTGGATCCATGTCTATTATATCTCGAATTGTTTATGCCGTAATCGGTGTCTGCGGTCTCTATGCAATCAGTTATTTTGGCAGAATTGGCGGCAATTAGTACAAAGTAAGCGAGACCACCATGATGTCTCGGATGGTGGTCTTGTTTTATGTAATGCGTTACATACGAACTAGTTCGCGCCAATCCAAGTCCCCCCGTTCCAGAGCCTTCACTAAAAGCTCTGCCGTGGCGACATTGGTAGCCAGTGGAATATTATGTATATCACAGAGCCGGAATACGGTATTTACATCCGGCTCATGCACTTTTGGTGTTAACGGATCCCGAAGGAAAATGACAAGGTCAAGTTCATTATTTTCTATTTGGGCTCCTAGCTGTTTTTCTCCTCCCAGGTGTCCTGCCAGATATTTATGGATCGTCAGGTTTGTCACCTCTTCCACCAGCCTGCCGGTGGTTCCCGTGGCATATATCGTATGACGACTTAAAATTCCCCTGTATGCAATACAAAAATTCTGCATTAAAACTTTTTTTGAATCATGTGCAATTATGCCTATATTCAATCTGTTCACCCCTTCCGGTTATCGAATCTCAAAGCTGCTGTTACTTCCTCTGTTTGGTTGGATTCCAATATTGAGTAAAATACCTATCGTCATCATATTACTTAATAATGAAGTCAGACCATTACTTAAAAACGGAAGCGGAAGCCCGGTATTCGGTAACAGGGACGTAGCAACTCCTACGTTAAAAAAGGTCTGAAAACATATCATGGAACTTATTCCAATGGCAATCATCATGCCCAGATAATCTTTTGCATTTTTTGCAACAAAAAAGCATTTAATTATAATAATGGATAGCAGTGCCAAAATGATAATACAGCCAATAAATCCAAATTCTTCACTGATTGGTGCCCAGATAAAATCACTTTCAATAACATCCACGCTTGTATAATTTCTCGACATTTCGGTCCCCTCTAACAGCTTCCCATAAAGTCTGCCGGAGGCAATTGACAAAATGGAGTTATTTTGCTGGTACATAACCCCCAGAGCCTCTGTCTCCGGATGCAGCCATCCCATAATACGTTCCAGCTGATAGCCGTGTAAAAGAATCTGACTGGGCTGCTGAATATACCAGAATAAAAAGGCGATTACCGGCAGTACAACAGCGGCGATGGGTCCTAACACCTTACGTCCGATGCCGGAACAAAGCAGCATCATAATGAGAACTACCATAATGACTACGCTGGAGGATAGGTCTGACTGAATCAGTATAAAAAAGGTAGGGACAATGGCAATGGCCGTAGCAATAAAGAAATTCTTAAAGGATTTCAGATGCTCTCTGGAACGAAAGAAAAATGTCGCCAATGCTAAAATTACTACGATTTTACATATTTCCGATGGTTGAAATTTTATCACCTTAAAATCCAGCCACCGATAGGATCCCGTTGACTGGTCATCTCCCAGTGGACTAAACTTTGTGGCAGCTGCCATAAGCGTAGAAAGGATATAAATAATCGGTATATACAGGCATAAATCGTGGTAATCAATAATAGAAAAAATGAATACCACAAAAAGGCCGCCTATCAGAGCCACCGCCTGTCGTTTTAGAGAAAAATCATCATCCGGCAGAGCAATGGATAAAATATAGGAGCTGATAAGAGACAAGATAAGGACTACCACGACCAGTGAAAAGTCGTAGTTTCTCCAGTTATATCGTTTGATTTGAAGCCACTGTCTGATTCGTTCCTGCATGATAGTATAACCTGCCTGTCTGCTTTTTTATTTTATCTTTGGTTTCATGTCTTTAATTGGTATATTGGCAAATAACGCCGGCACAGTACCGTTAATTCCCTCCGATTCTGTCTGTTCAATCTTAATATCCAGTCCTTCTAAATCAATTTCCACATATTTGGAAATCACATGAATAATATCATTTTTTATCTGTTCCATAATATCCGGAGAACAGTTGGCACGGTCAGATACAAGCACTAGCTTTAACCGGTCTTTTGCCACATTACTTGATGATTTTTTCTTGAAAAATTCTGCAAATCCCATTCCATTCATCTCCTTAGTTTTTAAATTTGCTCTTTAGTTTTGAAAAGAAACCATTTTTCTGAAGCAGATTCAGAAATGGAACCTCTTCCCCCATAATTCTGTGACAAATATTTTCATATGCCTGTCCCGCCAATGATTTACTTCCCACTAACGGTTCTCCCTGATTGGTAGAAATTACGATATTTTCATCATCCGGTACAATTCCCAGTAAATCAATCGCCAGTATTTCCACAACATCCTCGCTGGACATCATATCTCCCCGTTTTACCATATCGGCGCGGAGGCGGTTGACAATCAGTTCGGTTTTACCGATTTCATTTGCCTCTAAAAGTCCGATAATGCGGTCGGCATCACGGACAGCGGATACCTCCGGTGTTGTGACAACAATTGCTCTATCAGCACCGGCAATGGCATTTTTAAAACCCTGTTCAATTCCTGCCGGACAGTCTAACAGTATGTAATCAAATTCTTCTTTTAATTCTTTTGTCAGTTTTGACATCTGTTCCGGGTTTACTGCTGTCTTATCTCTTGTCTGGGCGGAAGGCAATAAATACAGGTTTGGATATCGTTTATCCTTAATCAACGCCTGCTTAATGCGGCAGTTTCCCTCAATTACATCCACCAGATTATATACAATCCGGTTTTCCAGTCCCATGACAACATCCAGATTTCTAAGACCGATATCCGTATCAATTAATACGACTTTTTTTCCTTCTTTCGCAAGGCCGGTTCCTACATTGGCCGTTGTAGTCGTTTTCCCTACACCACCCTTTCCTGATGTTATTACAATTACTTCACTCATATTTCCTCTCTTTCTGCCGTATTATACGGCTTACCTGTTTTCTATTATATTTTTATATCTGTCAGTGTTTTCCTTGACAGTGTATCAACATAAATGGCACCGTTTTCCAGATAAGCAATCTGCGGTTCCTTTGGGGGATCCGTTTTTTCATCCGAGGCCCTGGCAATGACGTCTCCGATACGAATTTGAATCGGATTCATTTTCAGTGCCACTACAAAAGCATTTTCTTTTCCGGAAGCCCCAGCGTATACAGTGCCGTAAAGATTTCCTAAAACAACGACATTTCCTGTAGATACGACCTGTGCCCCCACATTGATGTCTCCTAGGATCACAATGCTTGTTTCAAACTCCATAACCTGTCCGGACCTTAGATTTCCTTTAAAAAACTGACCGGTATTGGAGTTGAGCTGCGTCAAATGCTCATTCAGAGTTTTGGAAAAATACTCTTCTCTTTTTTTATCGTTATCAATAATACAGACAACATCCAGATTGGAATGCTCCGAAATACATTGTAAAAGTACGGCCTCTTCTTCTTCGGATAATTCTCTTCCCTCAAAAGAAACCGCCACCTGGGCATTCCCAAGAAAATCTGAGCTGGCAGAAAATTTATTTTTTACCTCTGTGAGCAAATCTTCAAAGGATAACTTATGATCCAATACAATCCGGATACCGGATTTGTTGCCTTTAATTACCACGGGTGCTTTCTTCATCCTGTTTCCTCCCTCTTAATCGGTAACACTGTCGTTGTTCATGGTTGGATTGGTTGCCTTTCCATTCAACAAGGACTTACGTGATTCTTTATCATAATAATACTTATATATATTGCTGGCAAGTTCCGCTGCATTAGAAGAGACAAAACCATTCGGAATAACAACCACAACGGATATTTCCGGATTTGCATAAGGGGCAAAGCTGACAAACAAAGCATGGTTTGGTTCATTTGCCGTAATCTGTGCCGTACCGGTCTTTCCGGCGACCTGTACAGGAACCTTTTTAAATAACGTAGTAATACTACCGTTATTTACTACCCGGCTCATTCCGGTCTTTATGGCAGTAAGGGTAGAAGAACTAAAATCAAGTTCACTGTTTACCTCTGCCGAATTTTTTTTGGTCTTTCCCGATTTCGTATTTTTAATCTTGTCTACTAACGTTAAATCGTAACAACTTCCACCATTGGCAATTGTCGTCACATAGCGGGACAACTGAATCGGCGTATAGCTGTTAGACCCCTGTCCGATTGCCGAGCGGACGATATCTACATCCGAAAAGGTCGGTTCTGCCTCTGAAAGTTCAACGCCGGACTTTTTAGTCAGACCATATTTATCGGCATATTTTTTCAGTCTCGTCAATCCTTTTTCGTTATCGACAATATTTTCACGTCCGTTTCCCAGACGGTACCCCATTTCATAAAAGAAATAGTTACAGGAGTGCTGGATGGCCGAGGAAACGTTTAAGGTTCCATGGGAAACCGTGCTCCAGCATTTTGGCCATGGCTTATTAATTTTTTCAAACTGGACACCATCATGGACCGTTGAATAAGGATTAATAATGCCCTCCTCTAAAACAGCCGTAGCCGTCACCATCTTAAACGTAGAACCTGGTGCTGTCTTTTGCTGTGTGGCACGGTTTAACAGTGCCGATGCACTACTTGTACTGACCTTGGCATAATAATCACTATCCACGGCATTGGCAAACTTATTATTGTCATAGCTTGGATAAGACACCATAGACAATACCTTTCCGGTTTTTACCGAAGTAACGACAACGGAACAGGCACAAGGTGTCAGTCCTAAGTCACCCGGGGATATTTCCAGTGACTTAATCTTGGATTTTAAAAAACTATATGGTGCAATCATACCGGTGCGCAGTTTGTCATAGGTAGTCTTATTTTTTTTCAGTACTTTCTGGTCATAAAGAAGCATGCAGATTTCCCGTCCGGAGATAACCCCTGTATCCACCATTGTGTGATAGACCTTTTTATCAAAAGCGGTATCATCCGTAATCTCATCATAAATGTAGTTGCCTATTTTTTTGAAAACCTCTTCGGAGCTATAGTACTCATCTCCAATGTCCAGATTTTTTAAATTGATCCAGTTATTTTTAATGGCATAGATTAAAAATTCACTCAGACTAATCTCATCATTGGCATATTTGTTATAGGTGGAATTTGTCGTATCCATATTGGCACTGTCTAAAATTCCGTTATCTCTCAACATGGAAAAGAAGTAATCCATATAATTATCTAACGCATCTGACAGCTGCTTTCCGGAGGTTTTATTGTTATAAGTCAGATGTCTCTTAATGTTTCGGATAGCTGACTTTTTTGAGGAGGAAAATTTTCGGTAAATGGACTTTTCCAGTGTGGAAGCATCCGATTCATTAAAATGCTGAATGTCCACGATGCTGTTTTGCAAAATTGCATCATATACATCATAGATGGAGACTAAAATACCGGCGGCCTTTTTCCCCTTTGTTCCATGACTCTTACTATTAACCAGTTTGGAAGTCAGAATACCGGCAATTTCTTTTTCAACCAGTTTATAAGTAGCCTTCTGCAAACCGGAATTAATGGAAAGGTAGATATCATTTCCCGCTATGGCATCCTTTGTTTTAGTAGAACTGATAATACGGGAACTGCTGTCAATGACAAGAGTTTCTGAACCCTTCTGTCCCTTTAACTCATCTTCATATTCTTTCTCAATGCCGGTTTTTCCTATCTGGTCCGCTGCTGTATACTCTGTATTGCTATTCTCCTCCTGCATCTGGGCAAGGGTATCGGAGGAAATTAATCCGGTATAACCAATAATATGGGAAAAATATTTACTGTCATAATATACACGGTTCGTTTCGGTGGAAACTTCCACGCCCGGTAAATCTGCCGAGCTTTCCTTAATGGCAGCGACTGTTCTTTCGGAAACATTGGTGCTTATGGAAATTGCCTCATATTTTGAATAGGTATTCATTAGCATGGCATAACGCACTGTCATTATTTTTAACGCATCTTTATTGCTGAATTTTTCACTGTATCTGCCTTTTTCATCTGTTTTTCCTTCTTCTTTCACATCAAAAAAGTGAGTGGTATTTGCCTTTGATGTATTGCGTAAATACCAAAAACAGTCACTTGCTGTCATATCCTGCTGCTCCTGCGTTAGTTCATCCACAGATTTGCAATAAAAAATATCCCGTTTAAATCGGAGCTGTGCTGATTTATTACTGTTAAACTGGAACTTCCCCTTTTTCGTTATAGAAATCGGAAATTCTAAATCCAGAGTGTCTCCATTTTTTTCAATGAGACGTATACATTTCATAATTACTTTGTTTTTTGAAAGGTTGTCCGTTAGTTCCCCGGAATCTTCTATGGTAATGGCATAGCTTTGCTCATTGGTAGCAAGAAGCTTTCCCGTACTGTCATATATTTTTCCTCTGGCACTTTTAATGGTTTTTATTTTCTGCTTTTGGAGTGAGGCCTCTTTATCATAGGTTTCACCTTTAATGATCTGAAGATAAAACATGCGGCTAATCAATATACTGAACAGTGCAATATACGTTATGACTACAGAAAACAGCCGGGATTTCACAATATTTCTTAAATTCTCAAGTATACTGCCCAACATGGTTATACCTCCTCCCGTTTTTTATTAAGCAACCGTTCTGTCATGGCAACAAAACGATATACCAGTATCCCCACAATAACGGTATACACCATTTCCGGCAAAATCCGATGAAGGAAATAAAAGCCGAAATTGGTTCGTGCACGAACTAAAAATTCTGTCACATAATAATAAATTCCATATATAAAATCACTGCCAAAAATCAAAAGAGCCGGCAGCAACAGACTGTCCGTAAAATATATTTTCTGGCAAAAGCCAATGACAAATCCAATTGTCATGCAGATAAAAGCATACAGACCGATAACGCTGCCATACTGCATATCTAACATCAGACCACAGAATAAGCCGACTATGAGCCCGGAAGTTCTGCCACGCAGATATCCGTAGCAGACAGTAAGAATCAGTAAAAGATTCGGTACTACATCGGCCAGCTTTAGGGCTTGAAATACCGTCGTCTGCAATACAAATGCTATTAAAATAATAAGTACAGAGACAATTTTTCT
Organism: Lachnospiraceae bacterium; assembly: GCA_022510615.1. GTDB lineage: Bacteria > Bacillota > Clostridia > Lachnospirales > Lachnospiraceae > Eubacterium_F. The sequence goes on from JAFLTC010000007.1 coordinate 49,955, forward strand.
TTTAATCATAGTTTGAAATATCCTTGAGTTCTTTTGAATCCTTTAATTGGGTAATGACTAAAACATATTCCAGCTGATCAAAGGCAACTACCGGTGTCAGATGTGCGGTTTTCGTTAGGGATGAGGCATCTGTCTCGATGTCCTTCACATAGCCGACAGACAGACCCTGCAAAAACTTATCACTGACATGGGAGGTGACAATTTCATCGCCGTCTTTTATTTTGGCAGTATTGCTAATCATTTCCACATCAATATAACCATTGTAGATACTCTCCATATTTCCTTTTACCATACAGGTTTCCTTTGTTTCGGCAAACATGGAACTGACATTACTTTTATCATCAATAATGGAGCGGACTTTGGCATAGGTCTCTCCGACCTCGGACACAATTCCCACCAGTCCGTTTCCGGAAATAACATTCATATCTACCTGAATGCCGTCTTTTTTTCCCTTATCAATCGTAAATACATTGAACCAGTTATTTCCGTCCCGGCTGATAATCTGGGCAGCAACCTTCGGGTAGTCCGGATATTTTTTGTCCAGCTGGTACAGCTTCTGATAGTTTTCCAATTCGCTGTTTTCGCCAATCAGAATTTTATTGTCATAACTGAGGGCATCTAACTGCTCCTTCAGCTTCTGGTTTTCCTGCAATAGCTTTTCTTTGGAAGACAGTAAATCTATCTTGCCGGACAGATAGCCCCCCACCGTATTAATTCCTTTTTGCATCGGTGTCACAATATCTCCGAAGGCCGTTTTAAACGAGGAAAAGCGGTCCGAAAATTTGAAGGAAAGCACAACCAGCATGACACATAAAAGGGAAAGACAGATATATAAAATTTTCGGATGAATCCAATTCTTTTTTCTTCGTCTTTTCATAGTAATCTCCCCTCACATAAAATCGGATAGGACATTTACAGTATCGAAAATAGTGTTACAGTGTCAATTTTGCCAGCGCCGGGTCCTCAATAATAGAACCAAGCCCCATAATAACTGTACTCTCCGGCTCGTCGCAAAGATTTACCTTCAAGCCAAGCTGCTCATATACAAACTTTCCTAAATCCTGAATTCTACTGGAGCCACCGGTCAAATAAACCCCGGCTTTGTAAATATCAGATGAAATTTCCGGTGGTGTGCGCTCCAGAATGATTTTTATGGAATCAACAATACTCTGGAATAGCTCTCCTAATGCCCCATATACATCTTCACTGGTAACGGTAATTTCGCTCGGAAGTCCTGTTACCAGATTTCGCCCGCAAATATCGATGGACGCATCTGTCACATAAGCGGAACCGATAGTTTTTTTAATCTGCTCTGCTGTTTTTTCGCCGATGACAAAGTTCTTATCTTTTTTGATTTTTCCGATAATAGCCTCATCAAAACGGTTTCCCCCTACCGGAATCAGACGACTGAGTACAATACCGCCTAAGGACAGAACAGAAATTTCTGTTGTGTTGGCCCCAATATCCACAACCAGTGTTCCTGTGGATTTTGTAATGTCCAGACTCATGCCGAGAGCGTCAGCAACAGGTTTTTCCACTACATGAATTTTTTTCGGTTTCAGATTCGTATTGGAAATCAGGTCAAAATAAGCCCTCTTTTCCACTTCGGTAATATCGGTAGGTACGGCGATATAATAATCTGCCCCTTTTAATTTTCTTTTTCCGTCCAGTTCATTGAAAAAATAATCAATCATTGCCTGCATATTTCCGATATCGGCAATAACACCGTTTTTTACCGGGTAGGAAACCTCAATGTTTACCGGGGCCTTTTCATACATTTCAAAGGCCTCATTTCCAACGGCAAATGCGTGGCTCTTATTGTACATGGCAATGACACTTTTTTCGTGGAGAATTACTCCCTCGCCATTTTTATAAAACTTGATGGAACTTGTCCCAAAATCAATACCTATTGCTTTTCCTGACATATTCACTCTTCCTCTCTTTATATACAGCCTCTTTCTTTTAAACTGATATATTGATTATCTCCAATTATGATATGGTCCATTAATGGTACGCCAATAATTTCCGATGCCTCCATCAACCGTTTGGTAATCGTAATATCCTCTTCACTTGGTGTAGAATCTCCGCTGGGATGATTGTGCAGGACAATATAATGTGCTGCATCATATCGGAGTGCCAGCCTCAATATTTCCCTTGGGTTGGCGATGGATGACTGTATCGTACCGATAAATACTACCTGATAGCGAAGAAGTCTTCCACTGGCGTCCAGATATGCTACATAGAGATGTTCCGTTTCCAGATTTCTCATTTCCTCCATGAAAAAATCAGCTGCTTCCGAGGGACAACGCAGATAAACGGATTGTTCTTTTGTTTTGCGGGCCATTCTTTTTGCCAGCTCCACCAGACAGAGAAGCTGGACCGCTTTAATCCGTCCAATACCTTTTATCCGAGTCAAATCCTCAAAGGTCAGATGCTTCAGACCTACTAACCCTTGAAAGGAAGGGTGCAGCTGCAAAATCTCCATGGCAAGAGAAAGACTTGACTTTTCTCTTGTGCCGGTTTTAATAATGACCGCCAGAAGTTCTGCATCCGATAACATCTCCACCCCATGGTTCATACATTTTTCATAGGGTCTTTCAGAAACAGGCATTTCTTTCATTGTAAAATTATTCTTTTTCATTCGGGCTCCTTTCAGGGAAATCCCAAATCTAACCAAACATATTTATTCTATCATAGAATGAGTAAAAAGTATACCTTTAAACCAAGTTTTTTCTGTGAATTTTCACAATCTTTTCGACGATATTTACGGCAATTCGACGAAACCGCCATCCAGCATATTCTGCAGTGTCTTTAAAATCCCCAATTTGCCATGCTGCCATGTGATTCCACCTTGAAAAAATACACTGTAAGGAGGCTCGATCGGAGCATCGGCACTGAGTTCAATGGAGGAACCCTGTACAAAGGCTCCCGCCGCCATAATGACGTCGCTGTGATAGCCCGGCATGGCATAGGGTTCCGGCAGGACATAGGAATCCACCGGTGCTGCCTGCTGGATTCCCTGGCAGAAGGCAATGACCCGTTCCGGAGAGCCAAAGGCAATAGCCTGAATAATATCATACCTCTCCTCGGAACCGGAAGGACTTGCCTGAAAGCCGAGACGCTCATAAAGATTTGCTGCAAAAATCGCAGATTTCAATGCACTCGCCACCACGGAAGGAGCTAAAAACAGACCCTGATAAAAGGAGGCATTTACCCCCAGAGAAGCACCTACTTCCTTCCCCAGTCCCGGTGCAGTCAGCCGGTATGCTGCCAGTTCAACAAACTCCTTTTTCCCCACAATATAGCCGCCTAAGGGTGCCAGGCCGCCGCCGGGATTTTTGATTAGAGAACCTACACAAAGATCGGCTCCTGCTTCCGTGGGCTCTATCGTCTCTACAAATTCACCGTAGCAGTTATCTACCATGCAGATAACATCCGGTTTTATCTTTTTTATAAAACGGATTAATTCGCCTATTTTTTCTACGGACAACGTTTTGCGCAGCGCATACCCTTTCGAACGCTGTATCGTTACCAGTTTTGTTTTTTCATTGATGGCGTCTTTGATACCCTCATAATCAAATTCGCTGTCACCGACCAAATCCACCTGACGGTACCGGATGCCAAATTCTTTTAAGGAACCCTTTGTTTTGGAACCCTCTATACCGATAATACCCTCCAGTGTATCGTAGGGCTTTCCCACCGGGGAAAGAAGTTCATCCCCCGGGCGGAGTAAACCGGATAGGGCAATGGTCAAAGCATGGGTGCCACAGGTTATCTGGGAGCGCACTAAGGCATCTTCTGCGTGAAAAATGTCAGCGTATACCTGTTCCAGTGTATCCCTGCCGGAATCGTTATAGCCATACCCGGTGCTTCCCCATAGGTGGTTTTCGCTGACCCGGTTTTTCTGCATGGCATGGATCACCTTTAGCTGATTGATTTCTGCCGTTTCATCTATTTTTTCGAATCGATTCTGAATGCTCTTTAGCACATCGCTACCAAAGTTAAGTACTTCTTTGCTGATACCGAAATTTTCATACATCTCTTCTCTGTTCATACCAATACTCCTTTTTCCTTTGCCAGGGCTACTATGTTTTCTACGATTTCTTCATCGGTCCTAAAGTTTTCCTTGGAAAGCATCGTAACTTCCTTTTCCCGGCGAAACCATGTCATCTGCCGTTTGGCAAAATGCCTTGTATCTCGTTTCAGCCGGTAAACGGCCTCCTCCATTGTACATTCTCCTTTTAATGCCGCCGCTATTTCTTTATAACCAAGTCCCTGCATGGATACAAGGGAGGTATCATATCCCTGCTTCAGCAGCCAGTCAACCTCTCGTTCCAGACCTTCCGCCATCATACGGTCAACGCGCCTATCAATACGTCGATACAAATCTTCCCGCTCCATTGTTAAAACAACATACAAAAAAGAATAGGGGGATTTACGCTTTCTCTGGCTGGCATTATGCAGTGAAAATTTTTCTCCTGTAAAATGATAATATTCCAAAGCACGGATTACTCTTTTTACGTTATTTTCATGAATAGCCGCCGCAGATACGGCATCTATCTTTTCCAGTTCCTTATGCAGCCAGCCGGCGCCTTTTTCCTTGGCTTCTTTTGCCAGCATATTGCGGTAGCTGTCATCTGCCTGGCCGTCCGTAAATTCAATGTCATATAGCACAGCCTGGATATAAAATCCGGTCCCTCCCACTAAAAGAGGAATCTTTCCCCGTGAATGAATATCCTCAATATATTGTTTTACTCGTTTTTGAAAAAGATAAGCATTAAATTCCTCGTCCGGCTCCCATTCATCGATCATATAATGGGGAATACCCTGCATCTGGTCGGGACGTATTTTTGCCGTACCAATATCCATATGTCGGTAAACCTGCATGGAATCCGCAGAAATTATTTCACCGCCACAGGCCTTTGCAAGCTGAATTGATATTTCGGTTTTTCCCACTGCTGTCGGTCCGGTCAGGACGATAAGAGGTTTTTTCATTGCTTTCTCCATTCTGTTATAAAATCCATTACAAAATCCGTTTAAATTTTTTATCAAACTCCTGTTTACTCATGGCGATAGTAGTAGGTCTTCCATGAGGACAGTGATATGGCTGGTCCATCTGTAGCATCTGCTCAATCAGTTTTTCCGCTTCGGCATAGGACATCCTGTGATTTCCTTTTACCGCAGCCTTACATGCCATGCTGGCACATCGCTCCAAAACCATTTCCGATTTCGTCTGTCCTCCCTCTGTCATCATACCGTCCAACATTTCTAAAAACAGTTCCTTGGAAGCTACATGAATAAAATCTGCCGGCACACCATTAATAATATAGTCTTTATCACCAAAAGACTCAAAGCGGAAACCAATCCGGGTAAAAATATCAGCATTTTCTGTTAAAGTTTCAATTTCCCGTCCGGATAAGGTTACGACAATCGGCGTTAAAAGACTTTGGGAAAGCCCTTCTTTTTCTTTTAAATCTGCCATCAATTTTTCATACAATACCTTTTCATGTGCTGCGTGCTGGTCAATAATCAAAAGTTCTTCTTCGTATTCAATCAGCCAGTAGGTGTCAAAAACCTGACCGATAATCCGAAATACCGGTTTATCCTCTGTGAGCATCTCTTCTTTCAAAAGATTCATCTGGGAGAAATTTACCTTTGACGGCATTTCTGAATTCTGAATCTCTGTTTTCTGAACTTCCGGTTTCTTGGCCTCCGGTACGGCAGAGACAGGTTTGTTCTCCTGCCAGTTTGACCGTTCCTGCAACTGTCTTTTCTGTTCAAAGGGCTCCGGTGCCTTTTTTTCAATAGAAGGAGCCGACGTCTTCTTTGTCTTACGCTCCGGTTCCAGTGAAACTTCAGGAATCAGGGTGATGCTTTGAAGAGCATCTAAAATCGTCTGATAAAAGAGTTGATACACATCTTCCTGATTCGTAAACCGCACTTCCATTTTTGTAGGGTGAACATTGACGTCAATACATGTACTGTCTATCGTTAAGAGCAGGGCGGTAAAGGGATACCGGTGTCCCATAAGAAAGCCTTTGTATGCGTGCTCGATAGCACTTGTTATGACAGGGCTTTTAATATATCTGCCATTGACAAAATAATTCATAAAAGTCCGGTTTCCTCTGGAAAGTTCCGGCTTTCCAATAAATCCTGTCAGTTCCATGCCGCCTTCTGTCCTTTGGATGGGAACCATACATTTTGTCACATCGGCTCCATAGTTATAAAAGATATTCGTTTTTATTTGTCCGTCACCGGAGGTTTGCAATTTGCTCTTCCCGTCCACAATAAAATGAAAGCGGATGTCGGCATGGGACAAGGAATACCGTAATACCAGATCCTGTATATAATTCCCCTCAGTGGTCTTTGTCTTTAAAAATTTTCTTCTGGCAGGTGTGTTATAAAAGAGATTCCGCACAATAAATGTGGTCCCCTCCGGACAACCAACTTCTTCCAACGACTTTTCTTTTCCGCCCTCAATTTCGTAGCGGGAACCGGTAATCTCCTCTCTGTGTCTTGTAATGAGCTCAACCTGTGCCACGGCAGCAATACTGGATAAAGCTTCCCCACGAAAACCAAGACTATGGACAGTGAGTAAATCTTCCATAGTCTTGATTTTACTTGTAGCATGACGTAAAAATGCCGTCGGTATTTCTCCCTTGGCAATACCAATTCCGTTATCGGTTACCCGGATAAAGGAGATACCGCCCCCTTTAATTTCAATTGTAATGGCTGTTGCGCCGGCATCCACAGCATTTTCAACCAGCTCTTTTACCACGGCAAAGGGACGTTCAATGACCTCCCCTGCTGCAATCTGATTGATTGTCTTTTGGTCCAATACCTGAATCATAAAAACCTACCACCGTTCTTTTAATTGATTCTGCCATTTGTAAACAAGGTTCATGGCATCCATTGGTGTGACATTGGATAAATTAATATCCCGTAATTCAAATAAAATATCATCGGTCTGGTTACTGCCCATGGTATCAAAAATAGACAGTTGCGTCATTTCTGCGTTTTCCGGCGGTCTTGCTGTCATGGCATCAAACGGAAGTACCCCCTGTTCCTGACTATCTGCTTCGAGACAATCTGCAATCTCTCTGGCACGCTCTAAAACCTCTTCCGGTACCCCTGCCAGCTTTGCCACCTGGATACCGTAGCTCCGGTCCGCCCCGCCTTTCACAATTTTACGCAGAAAAACAATATCCTCCCCATCTTCCTTTACGGCAATACAGTAGTTTTGTACGCCCTCCAGTTTTCCCTCCAGTTCTGTCAATTCATGGTAATGGGTGGCAAACAGGGTCTTTGCTCCGATTTTCTTTTTGTTTACGATATGCTCTACTACGGACCAGGCAATGCTGAGTCCGTCAAAGGTACTGGTTCCCCGTCCAATCTCGTCCAGAATAACCAGACTGTCTTTTGTGGCATTATGTAAAATATTTGCCACCTCCGTCATTTCAACCATAAAGGTGCTTTGTCCGCTGGCTAAATCATCCGAAGCCCCGACTCTCGTAAAAATTCGGTCCACTAAAGAAATATCTGCTGATTCCGCCGGGACAAAGGAACCAATCTGAGCCATCAGTACAATCAATGCCGTCTGGCGCATATAAGTGGATTTTCCGGCCATGTTCGGTCCGGTAATAATCACAACCCGGTGAGTATCTTCATCTAAAAAGGTGTCATTGGCAATGAACATATCATTGTCTGTCATACGTTCAATGACCGGATGGCGTCCGTCTTTAATAGTGACTTCTCCTTTATGATTCAGGGTAGGACGAACATAATGGTTATGCTCCGCCACATAGGCAAGAGAGCTAACTACATCAATCATGGCAATAACCGCTGCCGTATTCTGAATCCGCTCCATTTGGGCAAAAACCTGCTCCCTGATGTCACAGAATACCGCATATTCCAGATTATACAGCCGGTCCTCCGCCCCCAGTATTACATCTTCCATTTCCTTTAATTCCGGTGTTGTGTAACGCTCGGCATTGGTTAATGTCTGTTTGCGTATCCATGTATCCGGCACCTGATTGATAAAGGATTTTGTCACTTCCAGATAATAGCCAAATACTTTGTTGAATTTAATCCGGAGATTTTTAATACCGGTGTTTTCTTTTTCTTTTGCCTCTAAGTCTGCCAGCCAGTCCTTGCCTTCCGTCTTTGCATTTCTCAGCCGGTCAATTTCCTCATGGAAGCCGCTTTTAAAAATACCGCCCTCCCGGACCGATATCGGAGGCTCCTCCTCAATCGCATTATGTATCAGTTCATAAATATCTTCCAGTGAATCTAACTGCTTATATAACTTCTGAAACAGTTCTGATTGAAAATTACCACATAAAAAGCGTATATGGGGAAGCATGGAAAGAGAGGATTCCAGAGCAATCATATCTCTCGGATTCACGGTTTTATAACTAATTTTACTGAGAAGACGTTCCAAATCATAAACCGGATTCAAATACTCCCGAAGTTCCTCCCTTGTAATGACATTGGCATTTAACTCCTCAATGGCATCATATCGCCTTTCTATTTCCGTTTCATCAATTAAAGGCTGCTCCAGACAGCTTCTTAATTTCCTTGCCCCCATGGCCGTCTTTGTTTTATCCAGCACCCAGAGCAGGGACCCTCTCTTTAACTTCTCCCTGAGTGTCTCCGTAAGCTCCAGATTTCTTCTTGTGTTGCGGTCTAACAGCATATATTTTCCCGTCTGGTACGGAATGATTTTCGAAATATGGGCCAGGGAACATTTCTGTGTTTCCTCTAAATACTGCATGACACAGCCTGCCGCCGTAATGCCGAGAGAATACTCCTTTAATCCCATCCCCTCCAGCGTGTTGACATGGAAATGGCGGCATAAAACACGGTCGCAGGTGTCTTTGTCAAAATATCTTGGCTCCAATGCCGAAATGGCTATCCCCATGCGCTCCGTTAAA
>JAFLTC010000007.1:58897-76720 GCA_022510615.1 Lachnospiraceae bacterium
CGCAAATATAGAAGGAATCATTACAAATAATTTCCGAAGGCATAAATTTATTAATTTCATCCAGAAGCTTACTCAAACTGTCAACTTCCGTCAGATAATACTCTCCTGTCGTCACATCTACCAGAGAAATTCCGAAACTGTCTCCCATGGATACAATACCCATTAAATAGTTGTTTTTGGATTCATCCATGGAACCCGTATAACAATTTGTCCCCGGCGTCACAATGCGTACAACATCCCTTTTTACAAGTCCTTTGGCAAGCTTGGGATCCTCCATCTGTTCGCAGATAGCTACCTTATAGCCCTTTTCCACCAGGCGGTTAATATAACCCTCCGCAGAATGAAACGGGACACCACACATGGGTGCCCGTTCTTTTAATCCACAACTTTTTCCCGTCAGGGTAATTTCCAGTTCTTGTGAGGCGCACAAGGCATCATCAAAAAACATTTCATAAAAATCACCCAGACGATAAAATAAGATACAGTCTTTATATTCCTGCTTTGTTTCCATATATTGCTGCATCATTGGCGTTAATTGTTCCATGGTTTATAACCTCTTTCAATCGTTATCCCTTTATTGCGCCTGTGGTTCGTCCGAAGCCTTTGGAGTTTCAACCGGATCCTTTGTCGGTTCCGGTGTCGGTTCTTTTGTCGGCTCTGGTGTCGGATCTTTTGTTGGTTCCGGTGTCGGTTTCTTTGTCGGCTTCGGTGTCTTTGGTTTTTTCGTCGGCTTTGGTGTCGGCTTTTTCGTTGGTTTCGGTGTCTTCGTCGGAGCCGCTGTAGCTGCCGGCTTTGGTGTAACAGTCACAATCGCTTCCGGTTTCGATGCAGAGAGATACATGGCATTAATAAATCCATTCATGCCGTTATAGGTAACTTCCATCCATTCTTCATCGTGGAGTTTAATAAACTTTACTCTCGTATTCGCCGGTACTTTCGTCACAACAGAGGCCGTCAGGGAGGCTTCACTTCTCATATTGACAATGGCTGTCGTATACCCGAATTTGTGAGAGGCAAGGTCTTCATCAATCATGTCCTCATCTATGCCATTCAAATCATCATTGATAATAGCATTTCCATACGGTGTCTTCGTCGGCTCTGCTGTCGCTTCCACTGCACTTTCTGTTATCGTAACAACATCTACCTCCTCATCCGTAACCTTATCTTCGTCAGAAGAGTTCCAGAATGCAATCAACAATATTGTACTCGCCACCACAACAAACGCAATTGCAATACTTATGACAAACATCGTTATCTCAAAGCCTTTTTTTTCGGCATTTTTCATTCTGGCAAAAAAACCATCTTTCTTTTCATCCATTCCTTTGTACACTCCTTGCATTATTATCTTTGTTTATTATAACCATTTCATAATAGTTTGTCCATGAAAAATTCTTTTTTTAAAAAAACAGAACATTCGTTTGACATATCTTTTCTGTTATGGTATATTTATTTTATAAACCAAACTGTTGTTTGGTAAAATACAAACAAGGGGGCTTATCCTATGGGAAAAGGAAGAATATCCAGTAAGCAGACTGAGATTTTGGAGTATATAAAAGAGCAGATTATTGAGAAAGGATATCCACCGGCAGTCCGTGAGATTTGTGCCGCCGTGCATTTAAAATCTACTTCTTCTGTTCACTCACATTTAGAGACATTGGAGAAAAACGGATATATTCGGCGTGACCCGACCAAGCCGAGGGCCATAGAGATTGTGGATGACGAATTTAATATGACACGCCGGGAGATGAGAAATATTCCGATGCTCGGTAATGTGGCTGCCGGACTACCTCTTTTTGCAGAACAGAATATTTCCGGCTACTTCCCATTTCTTTCCGATGAATTACCGGCTGGCGATTTATTTATGCTGAATGTACGGGGAGAAAGTATGATTAATGTTGGTATCTATGATGGGGACAAAATTATCGTCCAGCAGACACCGGTCGCTAAAAACGGCGACATTGTAGTTGCACTTGTGGAGGATTCCGCCACCGTTAAAACCTACTATAAAGAGGCGGGAAGATATCGTTTACAACCGGAAAATGATACGATGGAACCGATTTATGTAGACGAGGTTATCATTTTAGGTCGTGTTGTCGGACTATTCCGATTAATGTAATATCAAGTAATAAAAAGGTGCGCATTTCACAGTCGCACCTTTTTATTGTTTAGGAAAGTTTTGCTTTGGGGAGTGGGGTGCATTTCCCAGCCGCCCCTTGTTTACAACTCCTCTCTCCTCACCTTTTTTCCATCCCGCCAGATTCTCTCCAAATCATAAAAAAGGCGATCTTCCTTAGAGAAAATGTGAATAATCACATCCCCATAATCCATGAGAATCCATGTGGAATTTTTATTCCCCTCGATTCGTTTACTCATATAACCTGCCTGTGCCATTTTTTCCTCTGTTAAATCCAACATGGCAGTAATCTGTGGCTGGTTATTTCCGCTGGCAATAATGAGATAATCCGCAATCACAGAAATCTCATCTATTTTTAAAATTTCTATATCGTCTCCTAATTTTTCGTCTAACGCATCATAGGCAATCCGCACCATTTCCTTTGAATCTTCATTCATATACTGTCTCTCCTTTCCTCGTGTTTTTTCTTATAATACTCATAGGTCTGAATCGACATCTCATCGATCTCTTTATTTGTTGTTTTCAAATAAGTTACCGTATTTGTCAATATCATAAAAAGTCCGGAATCAATATTTCGAAAACATTCCCGACGGATCATATCCAGGGAATATGGCTCCCCGTCTATCTGTCGCCGGGGCTCAATATAGTCCGCTACATATAGGATTTTCTCGAGAAGTGTCATATCCGGCCTTCCGGTGGTATGATAGCGAATAGCCGATAGAACTTCTTCATCTGTTACACCATAGCGTTCTTTCGCAAGATAAGCTCCTAATTTTCCATGAATCAAAGCCGTGTTGATTTTTTCCACCGGAGTCAGTTCTATCTTGTATTTATTGCATAGAGCCAACATCTCTTCGCCGGTATAATATTTGGCATGATCGTGAAGCATTCCGGCAAGCTCCGCTTTTTTTCCCTCCGCCCCATGGCAGGAGGCCAGTGCCGCAGCAGTATAGGCAACACCGAAAGTATGAATGGTCCGCCCCGGACGCAGGGTGGCAAAAAGGTTTTCCAGCAGCTCCCTGTCCACTGCTTTCTTCTTATTTTGTGGCGGTTCACTGCCATACAGACCGTGAAGGGAAATATAGCGGCAGACCTTTTCCGGACAAAAAGTCAGGATGGAAAGTTTTTGTTCCAGCCTAGAGCGAATCTGTCTCGAAGAAATCGTAATGTGTTCCATGCAAATCGGAGAAATCTTTCCATTAAATTCTTTTCCCTGTTTCTGACAAAACGCCTGCCATTCCTGCTCTGTCATATCCCCCCTCGGAGCAGCCAGAAGTTCGCAATATTTTAAAATTTTTTTCGGTTTATACCAGCTGCCAAAGTCTATTAAGGAATCCCCCCCGAGAATGAAAAAAAACTTATCATCTGGATATTCTGCATGGATTTCCTTCAGAGTGTGACTTGTATAAGTAATTCCTTCTCTTTTTAGTTCTCGGTCCGAAAACTGAAAATAGGAAATTCCCTCAATGGCTTTTTCCACCATTCGCCTCCTGTGCTCATCCGATACAAGTTCTTTTTTTTCCTTGTGAGGTGGATTTTTAGAGGGCATAAACCAGACCTCATCCAAATGGTATTGCTCATAGGCCGCCTGTGCCATTTTTAAATGGGCATTGTGAATGGGATTAAAAGTACCTCCCATAATACCGATTTTTTTCAATATAGATGCCTCCACTGCTATTTGTTTTTCTTTGCCAAAGGTAGTTCAATTTTTTTCTTTGTTGCTGATTCCCGGTATAAAACAATTTTTTTGCCGATAACCTGAACGACCTCAGCACGAGTACGTTCTGCCAGAACAGAAGCTATTTCCTTCACATCAGCAAAACAATTTTTTAATACATTAATTTTTATCAGTTCTCTCGCCTCTAATGCTTCATCCACGGATTTTGTAATTTCCGGGGTTAAGGTTGCCTTGCCGATTTGCAAAATAGGCTCTATATTCATGGCAAGACTTTTTAAATAGGCGCGTTGTTTACTTGTCATGTTGGATCCTCCTGTTTTTTATGTATATAGCTTGTACGTAAGCAAGCTTGCGCAATCTTTTTTCTTATTCGTGCGTAGCTTTGTAGTTAGCGAAAGTATTCAAACTGCCAGCCATACATTTTGACGGTATCGCCTTCTTCGATGCCAAGCCGCTCCAATTCATCCAAAATGCCATTATTTTTCAAAAATTTTTGGAAGAACTCAAAGCCCTTCTCTGAATCCAGATTTGTATATCCGAGCATCCTTTCAATACGCGGTCCTTCCACAAGGTAGACCCCTTCCTCTTCCTCACTTTTCGATACCGTATAGGGTTCATTGGCAAAGTCCGGCTCCTTTATCATATATTCTTTTTCAAATACTACTTTTTCCTCTTTTACTTCCGCCAGCATTTTCTTTACATGATATAAAAGCTCCCTTACTCCCTCTCCGGTAACAGCGGAAATAGGAAATACCAAAATCCCTTCCGGTTCAAATTCTTTTTTTAACCGGGATAATACCGATTCTTTTTCCTCACCGTAAAAGCAGTCGATTTTGTTTGCGGCAATAACCTGTGGGCGTCCGGCAATTTCGGAATTATAAGCTTCTAATTCCCGATTGATAATCCGAATATCCTCCACCGGATCTCTTCCCTCGGTAGAAGCCGCATCCACCATATGAATCATAACACGGGTTCTTTCAATATGACGTAAAAATTCGTGTCCCAGTCCGACACCCTCAGAGGCGCCTTCTATCAGTCCCGGAATATCCGCAATGACAAAACCATCGCCGCCTTCTAAGTCCACCACCCCAAGATTGGGATTCAATGTTGTAAAATGATAATTAGCGATTTTAGGCTGGGCATTTGTTACCCGGGACAAAAAGGTGGATTTTCCTACATTGGGAAATCCCACCAATCCTACATCGGCAATTACTTTTAATTCTAAAAGCACTTCCATTTCAATCCCCGGTTTTCCCGGCTGGGCATACTTTGGAACCTGCATGGTAGGGGTGGCATAATGCTGGTTTCCCTTGCCGCCTCGTCCACCCTTTAAAACAATTTCTCTTTCATTTTCATAGGACATATCCGTAATTATCTGTCCAGTGGAGGCCTCCCGGATAATGGTACCCGCCGGCACCTTAATCACCATATCGCCGCCATCCGCACCATGACAACGCCGTTTTCCTCCCGGCTCACCATCTCCCGCAAAGTATTTGCGGGTGTGCCGGAATTCATTCAGTGTATTGATTCCCGGATCTACCTCGAAAATTAAATCGCCGCCTCGTCCGCCATCGCCACCGTCCGGGCCGCCGTTTGCCACATATTTTTCCCGTCGGAAGCTGACATGACCGTCGCCGCCTTTACCGGAACGGATGCGGATTTTTGCTCTGTCTGCAAACATAATAAGTCCTTTCCTGGTAGCACGATGGCGCCATCGTGCTAACCTTTTTCTAATCGGCTAACTAATTCAAGGGCTGCATGTTGGCAGCCCTTGGACAAATCATTTCGATGTACTATCATCTGAATTTATTTGCTTTCTACTGGATATACAGAAGCCTGTTTCTTATTTCTTCCTTTTCTCTCGAAACGAAGAACACCGTCTACTAAAGCATACAATGTATCGTCTCCGCCTTTACCGACATTTACACCAGGGTGAATCTTGGTTCCACGCTGTCTGTAAAGGATATTTCCAGCCAAAACAAACTGTCCGTCAGCTCTTTTTGCGCCTAATCTTTTAGACTCAGAGTCCCTGCCGTTCTTTGTGGAACCCATTCCCTTTTTATGAGCAAATAACTGAAGGTTCATATTCATCATGGTCTTTTCCTCCTAACGATTAATTAAAGTGACATACTGACTGCCATAGGTTTTTGATATTTCTTTCACGCCAAGAATCAAGGATTTCAGTAAAAGCTGCGATTCTTTTGATATTGCTCCGGTCAGTTGAAAGTCTATCATGCCCCTCTGCTCATCGCTGTCCACGGAAAATTTATCCTGTGTCAATTCTTCAATGGAATTTACACAATTAATTGCCAGTGCAGAAATAGCGGAGCATATAATATCGGAACCTGATTTGGCATATCCGGAATGTCCTTCGATATGAAAACCTGTAATGGTTTCCTCTTTCATTTTTACAATTACCTGAATCATAAACAATACTCGGAAAGATTATGCATTAATCTTTTCAATCTTTACCTTTGTAAATGGCTGTCTGTGACCATTTTTTTTGTGGTATCCGGTTTTTCTCTTATATCTGTAAACAATAATCTTTTTTCCTTTTCCCTCAGCTACTACCGTTGCCTTTACGGAAGCTCCTTCTACGGTCGGAGAACCAACCTTTACTTCCTTGTCGCCAATCAAAAGTACCTGATCAAAGGTAACTTCGGAACCAGCTTCCAAACCGAGTTTTTCTACTCTGATTACGTCGCCTTCCTCTACCTTATACTGTTTACCACCGGTTGCTATAATCGCGTACATATAGCACCTCCTAATATCATTACTCGCCAACTATGGTGTCTACTCTTCCTTAAAAAAGGGCAGAACTATAACCTCGTTGTGCGGCACACTGGAACAGTATAACACCCTTTGGCGGGAAATGTCAAGTACTTTCTGTCAGGAATTTGCAGACTTTTTTTACTCTTCTCCCTCTTTTTTCAAGACCTCCCATATTGGTTTGTTCTTTTTCATTCTCGTAACTTCCACTAATCCCAGTTTCGTAATATCTACTAAAGATGTCCGGGTTTTATCTTTGGCAAACTGAGCCCGTAACAGTTCCATAAGTTCCTGTTTATGCCCCTTTTGTTTCATATCGATAAAATCAATCAATATAATACCGGAAATATTTCGCATCCGGATTTGTCTTGCTGCCTCTAAGGCAGCCTCACAGTTAATTTTAAAAAAGGTCGTTTCCTTATTTCGTTTTCCGTCAATGGCCTTACCGGTATTTACATCAATTACCGTCAGGGCTTCTGTGGGTTCAATAACAAGATACCCGCCGCTTTTTAACCATGCTCTTTTTTCAAAGGCTTTTTTTAGCTTGGAAGAAATTCCGAGGAGTTTATCTAAGGAATAAGAATCATCCTCATAAAATACTACCTTATCGCCATAGACCGGCTGTAATTGTGTATATATTTCTTCCTCATCCGTGATAATCCGGTCCCATTCCTCCGCCTGACAACTCTGTATATATTTCAGATAAAAAGCCTTTTCTTTACGAAGAAGAGAAAAACAGGTTTTATACCGGCTGTGTTCCATCTGTTCATGTATATCCCTTAACAGGGTATGGCACTCTTTTATAATCTCTTCATCGGAGGACGTGGCAGCATTTGTACGTAGGACAATACCGTATTCTTCTGACTCAAATTCAGCCAGTATATGTTTTAAACGGTCTCTTGTTTCCTTCTCTTCAATTTTCCGGGAAATGCTTTTTGTACTGTCCTTTGTGGATACGACACAGAAGCGCCCTGCCACCTCCGGATACACAGTGACAACTGCCTGTTTTGACTTGACGGCTGCTTTTCTTACCTGCACAACAATTTCATCCCCGCACTTTACTTTTCTTTCGCCAAATTCAGACAAGGGCAGATAACAGATCACATCCTTTTTTACTTCGATAAAGGCAGAATTAATATTTTGTACGATATTTTGCACTTTTCCTAAATAGATGTCACCTACCTGAAGTGCCTGCGCATTTTCTTCCTCACCCACCAAAACATCAAAAATAGAATCACCCTCCATATAGAGCATGACCGTCTTATTCTGAAGTCTGGTAATGACAATCTGATTGCGGTTATTCATAAACAGTTTCCTTCCTGTTAGTTTGTATTTATACTACTTTGTCTTGGACAAAAAGTGCATTTGCAGACGATGAACCTGATAGGAATAAGGAGGATATTCCCAGTCACAAAAATGGGCAAAGGCATCCATAACCAGTTCAGGCTTAATATTTGTCGCACTGCCGCTTGTCAGCTGCAAAAACAGGGATTCACCCTCGTATTCACAGTGCAGCTCAGGATATCTTTCCCCAGTTTTCTCGGCAAAGTTTTCCAGGGAAAAATCGTATGCCAGAATCAACGGTTTGATATCGATTTCCTTTTCTGATTTCTTTGTTTTTTTCATCACTGTAATCGAAGGCTGATTGATAAAACTCTCCCATTTCGCTTTCCAGTCCGTCGGGAAAACTCTTTCCTTTTTTTCCACAACCATATAATCTGCCGCACATAAAAGTGACATAGAATTTTTAAAGCCCTCCGGCATAATTTCCAGTTCTGTGATAAAAATTTCATCCGTCATAAACCGATTCAAATAGGAAATCAGCGCATCTTTAGACATGTCCGGCAGGGAATGAAAATCCACATCCAGATATTCTCCATCGCTTGTAATCCCCACGCCTAAAGGAGAGGCAAAGCTCATCAACTGATGTGGACTATACCCCTGGGAATAGGCAACATCCAGTTTCGCACGTCGAATTGCTTTCTGAAAAAAACGCATACAGTCCAGATGACCGATAAATTTTACAGAGCCGGTTTTTGTAAAACGCATCCTTGTTTTCATTCCTGTATGCCTCCCTTTCTTTGCTCTATACAAACACCTGTACCAAATGCGGCAGCGCCACAGCCACTGCACTGTTTTCGGCAGTTTGGCGTCACCCTACCGGCACGGGCATTTTCATATTCTTTCCACATAAACTGTTTTGTCACGCCGATATCAATAAAATCCCAAGGAAAAATTTCTTCCTTCTCTCTTTCCCGATAATTATAAAAATGTCGGGAAACACCGGACTCATCTAATACTTCCTCCCAAAGCTCCGGCTGGAAGAAATCGGTCCAGGCATCAAAGATACACCCCCGAAAGTAAGCTTTTTCAATGGCGGCAGATAACCGTCTGTCACCTCTTGCGAAAATCCCTTCCAACTCTGATGTCAGGGCATCATGACATTGATACCGGATCGAGCGCTGATTGATCTGCTCCTTTACCTTTCCTGTCAGAAACCTGCGTTTTTCCTCAAATTGCTCCGAGGTATTCATCGGCGACCACTGAAATGGGGTAAACGGTTTTGGCACAAAAAAGGAAGTACTGGCGGTAACCTCCGGGCGCCCATGCCGTTCTTCTTTCGGAAGCTCAAAATAAGCAGCAGCAATTTTATTGGCCAGTTCAGCAATAGCAGTGATATCCTCTTTTTCTTCTCCCGGAAGCCCTAACATAAAGTAAAGCTTTACCCGGTTCCATCCTCCCGTAAATGCTTCGCTGGCACCTTTTAAAATGTTCTCCTCGGTCAGACCTTTATTAATGACATCCCGCATTCGCTGGGATCCCGCCTCTGGTGCAAAGGTCAGGCTGCTCTTTCTGACGTCCTGGACCTTACTCATTACATCTAAAGAAAAGGCATCGATACGGAGAGATGGCAGGGAAATATTTAATTTTCTCTGTTTACATTCTTCGATTAAAAAATATACAAGCTCCGGAAGCTGCTCGTAATCGCTGGAACTCAAAGAACTGAGAGTAATCTCCTCATAGCCCGTATTTTCTAACATCTCCACTGCCAGTCTTTTTAGGAATTCCAGATTTCTCGGACGTATCGGGCGGTAAATCATTCCCGCCTGACAAAAGCGGCAACCCCGGATACAACCCCTCTGGATTTCCAATACCACACGGTCCTGAGTCGCACGGATATAGGGCACTAATGGCTTTGTCGGGTAATAGGTGTCACTCAGGTCAGAGACGACCTGTTTTTTTACTTTTTCCGGTGCCTCCGGACAATTTGGCTTCATGGAAGCAATGGTGCCATCTTCCCGGTAGGTTACATCATAAAGTGTCGGAACATAGATTCCATCTACCTGTGCCGCCCTTTTTAAAAATTCCAGCCGGCTGCTCCCCTGCTTTCTGCATTCCTTATATACATCCAGAAGCTCCCGGTAAGCGGTTTCACCCTCTCCGATATAGAAGAAATCAAAAAAATCAGCGATGGGTTCCGGATTATAGCTGCAGGGTCCCCCTCCCATGACAAGCGGGTCCTCCCATGTACGCTCCTTTGCATGAAGCGGAATCCCGGATAAGTCCAGAATCTGAAGCACATTTGTATAACACATTTCATATTGTAACGTAATGCCAAGAAAATCAAACTCTTTTACCGGTTCCTGGGATTCCAGGGCGAACAGAGGGATCTTTCTCTTCCTCATTTGTTTATCCATATCCGGCCATGGAGAATATACCCGCTCACAGTATGTATCCTCCCACTGATTAAACATATCATATAAAATCTGAATCCCCAGATGGGACATACCAATTTCATATACATCAGGAAAACACATGCAAATGCGTACATCGACATCCTTTGGATCCTTTTTTACCATATTGATTTCATTGCCGATATACCTTGCCGGCTTTTCCACACTCATCAGTATTTCATCACTTAGGGCTAGTTTTCTCATGCTTCCTCCTGTTTCAATGCAATTACCAGAATGGCGCGTTGTGCTAACCCCAAGTATAGCAAATTTCCCCTGTAAAGTCCAGTTCAGCGCTTGCTTCACAGTATTTCTTATGGTATGATAAATGCGTTATTAAATGTAAAAGGAGGGACCGCCCATGCCATGGTGTCCAAAATGTAGAAATGAATATATTGAGGGGATTGAGACCTGTAGCGACTGCGGAGTCGCTTTGGTAGAGGAATTACCGGAGGAAATAAATCTCGAAGCTCCTGTCATACTCTATACCGTAAAGGACGAGGAAATCGGAAATAAATTTATCACATATTTAAAGTACGGTGGCATTCAGACTGCCGGTTTACTTCCTGATGAAGACGGGGAATTGGGAATTGCAGTTGCCGGCTTTGAAAAAGAGGCTGCTGAAAAAATGTTTGCTCAATTTGAGTCCATGAGGGAAACGGAAGATAAAGATATCAGCAATCTGGTACAAGAGATTGAACAGCAATTACAAGAGCTTGAAGAGGAAGAGGCCAATGTGATGTTATCCGAACTGAGAACAGAGGCAAGTTCCGTGTATGTAAAGAAAAAGGACAAATATGCAGATTTAAAATTCAGCGGAATTTCATTTATTGTATTTGCTTTTCTTGGCTTTGGGCTATTGCTTTTAAACCTACTTGGTTATTTAAACTTTTTCAATAAATTTTCCATGCTGATTATGGGTGCTATCTTTGTGATTTTCCTGATTATCGGCATTATCTCACTTCTTCGTGCCGGCAGATTAAAAAATATCGTCTCCGAGGAAGAAAAAGTGACCAATGAAGTGTTAGATTGGGTGGATGAAAACATCACGGATGAGGTCATCGCTTCCTACATGAATGAGGAACTTTCCGAAGAGGATAATTATTTCTCCGTCCACTCTAAATTATGCCAGCTGGTCGCAGATCAATTCCCACTCTTCAGTAAGGGATATATTGATCAATTAATGGATGATAGATACAATGACTATTGTGAGCAGCAGTTAAATGAAGAATAAAAAATATTAGATATCTCTTTTATAGTGTGAAAAATCAGAAAATCCACGAATCAGCGAGAACATTTAATGCGAAGCATTACCTGTGAGGCACCCTAGAAAGTCTAACCTCTTGGGGTGCCTCGCATTTCGAGTCGATTCGTGGATTTTTTTGGCTTTTGAGACTATCGAAATTAGCAATCCTAATATTTTTAGTTCATAATTCTGAGTTTTCTGGCAAGCAGATATAGTCTGCGGCCCATTGGGAAGTCGAATAATTCATCCCGAGTGAGTCCTTTTAATAAAAGGAATACGACAAAGTATACAAATACTGCTGCAAGTAGGGCAGCCAGTGTGCGTATGATATTTGACTGGATGATCAGACCCAGACCCCAGTAAACGATAACAATCGCCACTGCCATCCACAGAGAGGCCGATAACGGTGCTAAAAATGTTTTTGTGGTCTCCTGTCTATAGGATGGGATATACCGTTTAATAGCAAGAAGATTCAAGGCAAAGACAACAATCGGGAAAGTCACATTTCCGATAATTAGTGCATAAATGCCAATGCCGGTAAAATGTAACAGGCATGCCACCAGTATAATGTGAAGGACTAAAGATATGGCGGAATGAATGACCGGCAGCCGCATCTTATCAATACTCTGAAGAGCTCCTCCTGTCACATTTGACAAGGCATAAAATAGTATCGCCGCAGCCCCTGCCATCATCATACGTCCGCCCAGCACATAATCGGTATTTGTAAAAAGCATTTGAATGATTGGCTGTCCTAATATAATAAATCCTACGGTGCAGGGAAAGGCAATAATCATGTTAAACTTCATACCGGAGGCAATATTATATTTTAACTGCTCCGTATCTCTCTCTGTATAAGCAGCAACAGCACTAGGTATCATGGAGGAGGCAATTGCCGTGGAGATCGCGATTGGTACACTGCTTAATGTCCGGTATTTGGAGCTGTAAATTCCGACAATAGTTTTTATCGTATAGGAATCGACTCCGTCCCTACCGGAAATCCAGCCAAATAATTTGTAATCAATCAATCCACTGATATTATATACGGTCTGGGACAAGACAATAGGCAAAATAGTAAGGATTAACACCTTAAAAAGATACCGGGAAGATAATGTACTCTGACTCCGGTCTCTTCGCTCCAGTTTTTCCTGAATCGGCCGATACAACCAGTATACAAACAAAACAAGTAACAGAGCAGACGCTGCTCCCAGACAGGTACCTAAGGTTCCTCCGGCAGCTCCCCATGCGGCCTGATACATAGACTCCGCATTCCATTTGATAAAGAAATAACTGGCAGCCACGCTGACGATGGCATTGATAATCTGCTCAATAACCTGGGATACCGCTGTTGGTACCATCGTCTTTTTCCCTTGGAAAAAGCCCCGGAATACCCCCAGTAATGCCACAATAAATATGGTCGGTGCTAAAATCCGGATGGGAATTTGCACACCGGAATATTCCGGATAGATATAGGTTTCTATCAGATTCGCCCCGAAAAATAAGAACCCGCCAAAAATACCGCCGGAACAAACCGCAAAAGTCATTGCCACACGAAATGTTTTTCCCGTATTTTTGTACTGTTTTCCTGCTTGCTGGGCAGAAATAATTTTCGACAAGGCGATGGGCAGGCTGTAGGAAGATATAATCAAAATCACATCATAAATTTCAAATGCCAATCCGTAAAGTCCGTTTCCTTCCTCTCCCAGAATGTTTGACATTGGAATCCGGTATATCATTCCGATAAATCGGACAATCAAAGATGCCAGTGCCAAAATGCCACCTTGCTTTAAAAAATCTGCCCGTTTTTTTTCACTTCTCGTATTCAATGGATTTTCATCCTTTCGTCATTTTACCTGTATTATTTCACACGAATTAATTTTTTACGGTTGTTCGGGTATACTGCAATATATGTTTTGCCCGGATTTATCTTCAATGTATTCCCACTTTTATCCCGATACACCATAGTGTTTGCACTCTCACTTCTCTCCCATGTAATCGGAATCTCTTTTCCATTTGTATAATAGTACCCTTTTCCGTTAACATTTCCTAACTCCATTGTCTGGTATCCGTTCCGGTCAATATTGGATTCCCTCACAAACTGTATCAGAACATTTTTAAATGCCAGCTGCTTTTTGTAGTAAGTATCCATATGTTTGCTGCCATATTCATATTTTAGATAAACTTTTTTCTTTTTGTTGTATTTCATCCGGCTTGTAGAATAGTTGGAAAAGGGAATGGTTATCTGGTTTGCTTTTTTTCCACCCGCCGGTACGGTATCCTCATCATAAAAAGAGAAATGTTCTGCCGCATCCCGCCCTTTTGCTTTTACGTTGTAACCGAGCTTTTTCGCTCCCTTGATTATTTTTTTGCCAGTGGTGAATACATTGTGGGGAGCTGCCAGTGTATTTGTCCTGGCATACACCACCGGTCCGATGCCGGACAGCCCGCTCAGATTTTCTGTCTTTAATTTTTTCATTTTGGAAACGGCATATTTGGTATGCCCAAAATGACAGAATATAGCATCCCACTCTCTGGCAAACTGCACATAATAGTGTCTGGCACTTCTCACTGAGCCAATCTGCTTTACCCCGGATACATTCTGGTACAATGCCATCATCCGGGTAATTCCACCCTCCGCCAGTGCCTCATAAATAATATCAGCCTTTGAGGTTCCCATCTGATGCCGAAAGGCATAGCCAATATTATTTATCATGACGGCAACATATCGGTTGTTAAGAACCGATTCCTTTACCCACTCTCCTGTCATCGGGCTTCTTGCCATACCGGCATGGGGATCCTCTGTCGGTGTTGGGACGGCAGTTTTATCTTCTGTTATGGCCGGCTGGGAATCCGTCTGTGCTGTCCGATTTTCCTGAATGTTTTTTCTTATGTAGGCTCCGCCGAAAATTAGTATAATCGTGGACGATGCTGCAAGAAGCACGCCCACCACCAGCCGTTTTTGTCCCTTATTCATGGTTAACCTCCGTTATCTTCTGATTCCAAGCTTCTGCAGGATGTCCTCCTGTGTTTGTTCCATGAGAAGCCGTTCTTTTTCCTCCATATGGTCATATCCAAGCAGATGCAGCATGCTGTGGACTACCAGAAAGGAAAATTCCCGCAGTAGGGAATGACCGTATTCCTCAGCCTGACTTTTCATTATTTCTGCACATAATACAATATCACCCAACAGGACTTCACCGGACTCCGGTGAAACCGTCAATGTACTTTGAAATGCCATACCATCAAAATCTGCCGGTCCGTCATACTGCATCATTGGAAAACTGAGAACATCTGTCGGACGGTTGACCTGCCGGTACTGCTCATTCATTCTGTGGATGGTTTCCCTACCAACAAGAGAAACACTGACCTCAGGCTCATAGGGAAATTTAAGATAGTCAACCGTAGCCCGGATTAAGGTTTCCAACTGTTCCTGGATCGGAAATGAAAATTCATAACCGATTTCATTTTCAAAGTAAATCGTCATTACCGTCCCGCTTTCCGATTATTATTCTTTGCATTTTTACGAGATTCCTTATATTTTTCCTTCGCCTCAAATTTTTCATAGGCATGTACAATTTTTTGAACCAAAGGATGCCTCACCACATCCTTATTCGTCAAATAGCTAAAGCCAATTTCTTCTACATTTTTGAGAACCCCCGCCGCCTGTTCCAGCCCGGACTCCGTACTAAAAGGCAAATCTTTCTGGGATAAATCTCCGGTAATTACAACTTTGGAGCCGAAGCCGATTCGGGTCAGAAACATTTTCATCTGTGCCGGAGTCGTATTCTGCGCCTCATCCAAAATGATAAAGGCATTATCTAGCGTCCGCCCTCTCATATAAGCAAGAGGAGCAACCTCTATTAATCCTTTTTCCGAGTTTTTAATAAAACTATCGGCCCCCATAATCTGATAAAGGGCATCATAGAGAGGACGCAGGTACGGGTCAATTTTGCTCTGCAAATCCCCCGGCAAAAAGCCCAGATTTTCTCCTGCCTCAATAGCCGGACGAGTTAAAATTATTTTACCGACCTCATCATTTTTAAATGCCTGTATCGCCATGGCCATGGCCAGATAGGTTTTTCCCGTACCGGCAGGTCCAATACCAAACACCATCATTTTATCCTGAATCTGTTTTACATATTTTTGCTGACCCAGTGTCTTTGGCTTAATTGGTTTTCCCTGTATTGTATATCCAATGATTTCTTTATCAATTTCTGCCAGAGATACCTCGGAGTGTTCCTCTACCAGTGTCAGTATATAATCTACATTTTGTTCGGTAATGGAATTTCCCCGCTCCGACAGGGCAATTAGTTCAGAAAATACATGTTCTGCCGCCGAAACACCGGAATCGGAACCCTGAATCTTTACTGAGCCATCTCGCAGGATAATGCTGACCTTCAGTATACGCTCTATTTTTTTTACATGGCAGTCCAGCCCACCGAATATATTCCTCTCATGTTCTACCGGTATATCAAGAATTTTCTCATGACTTTCCATTCTTTCCTCCATCTGCCTTCTTTACCTGTCTTTCTTTTTCCGTTACTTTTCTGGTGTCCATTGTATCACAGAGAAAAGAAATCTCCCCCTGCAAAACCCAGTTTTCCTTGTCTTTCTGCTTCAATACCGCAGAATGGGATAAAATCTTCATCTTATTCTCTGTTAATTCAGATAACATCTGCTGATACCGCTTCATCCCGGCACTTTTTAACTCTTCCCTTGAATACACCGCCCTTTTAAACTGATATTCCCGGTATCTTTTCTCTGTAACCTGAATCCGGAAAGAAAAGGGATGAATCATTCGGTCGGTGCATATTGTATTGATTATATCATACTTGTATGATTTATGAAACCGTTTCAACGGATTTTTTAAAGAAAACCTCTGGTTTCCCAGAAGGTATGACCGGATAGAAATTGTTCGGCCTGTATATACCTTTTTTTGATAATGAACGGAAAGGGGCTCTTCAAAATTCTTTTCTACCTGTAGACTTACCTCTCCCTTTGCCGCCACGGCCATTTTATCTGCCACTTCATTATTGTCATCCGTAACCGGAACAATCCCGCTAATGAGGATGTCGCCTTTTTTTACCTTTTGCCCTTTTTTTACACGCGCAGTTCCCCTGTTTACCATAACATCCTTTACCACGCCATCATAAAGGGAAACCAGATGTGTCGGATCGGAGGCCTTTTCATGGGTAATGGTCTTCTTTCCTTCTTTGATGGAAATTTTCAGGACACTGCCAATTTCTTCAGCCGATACCCAGCTTATATCGGGATAAATCTCCCGTATCTTTTTTTCAATGGCATCACAATTTAACCGGCTTCTTTTCATGCCGGTATAAACGTCCATAGACGTTACCGTCTTTGACAGTGTTTCTTTGGAATAGCTGCTCTGCCCGTTATATGTAATTTCCCATATAAAAGAGGATAATACCGTGAGTAATACTAAAAAAAGGAGAAATCCGGAATAAAACGTCCAATTTTTTTTAACTTGTGCAATCCAGAATGGCAGCCCTATTCTTTGCAAAAGATGAGGTTTGATTTTTGTCTTCCCTGCCAGTGGAATCAGTTTTGAAAAATCAGAGGCATGGATGCAAAAAAACACTTCCTCATCTCTGTGAATATTCCATAACATTATGTTGTGGTGTCTGCACATATTCATAAATCGTTCCCATGAACCATTTTTTGTCTGGCACACCACATAGCCTCTTAACCATTTCAGTCCGGTTCCCTCCCTTACGTCTGAATATAATGAACAAGTTGAATGTCGCCTCGTATTTTACAATCCTCCAGCGTAAACCGGTCTATTTCCAGATTGTTTCCCTCAATCAGCAGCTTGACATGCCTTCCCTGCAGCTTGATCTGATTTGGTGAATATTCTATGATAGATTTATAATTTTCCACCAGGGCACTCTGGTTACCATAGACATTGACAATGGTGGCTCCCTCCAGAATATCCGGTGGTAAATCAAATTTTTCCGATATCTTCTTCATAATTTACCCCAATACGGTTTCTATTATTCTATGCGGTAAAAGGCAAATAGTGATAAAAAGATAATCACAAACAGAAAAAACCTGCTTTCATAATATATGAAAACAGGTCTTCCCATATGTGCTATTATTTGTATTTTCTTTTACGAGCTGCTTCAGACTTTTTCTTACGTCTTACACTTGGTTTTTCATAATGCTCTCTCTTACGAATTTCCTGCTGGATACCAGCCTTTGCGCAATTTCTTTTGAAACGACGTAATGCGCTATCCAATGATTCGTT
>JAFLTC010000070.1 GCA_022510615.1 Lachnospiraceae bacterium
GAATCCGGACACACCCTTGAAAGAGCTGGGCGAGTGCTTTACTCCACCGATTGGAAAGTCCGGTGTCAACCACCGTCTTCGAAAGCTGAATGAGCTGGCAGATAAACTTAGGGCAGGACAGGAAAAAGATATATAATATATGCCAAACACTGGTTCATTGGTGAGTCAGTCAGAAATAGAGGAGGGATTACTATGACGAAAAGGAACGTCCAGATCCAACTGGAAAATGGTCTCGAGGCGAGACCGGTAGCACTTCTGGTACAGGAGGCCAGCAAATACGAAAGCAGGATATACATCCAATCCGGCGACAGAAAGGTGAATGCTAAGAGCATCATGGGAATGATGACCCTGGGGCTGGAGAGTGGTGAGGCCCTGATGGTCTCTGCGGAAGGATCGGACGAGCAGGCAGCCGTTGAAGGAATCGAACATTTTTTGAGCGGCAAGGGAGCATAGTGTGAAAAGCGAAAAGAATTTCTAAGGCGTCAAAGTGCGCCGCCTAAGCTGCTAAAGCACCTGGAAATTCTATGTTTCACCTAGAAGAATTGCAAGAGGGTGTTTACACCCCTCTTTGGTCAGCGTTCTTCATACGGATTATTTGTGCTTGGATGATTGACTGTCTAACAAACGGAATAGAAGGGAGGGCGAAGTCAATGGCATGCTGTTGGGTTCGCCTTTTTTACAAAGGTTTAGACTGTGTTAACACAAGTCTTGGAGGGTAATATGGGCAGGAAACTGTTATTTATCTATAATCCTAAGGCGGGTAAAGCAAAAATTAAAAATAAGTTGGCTGATATTTTGGATATTTTTGCCAGAGCCGGATACGAAACCACTGTTTTTCCTACTCAGGGACAGGGCGATGCAAAGCATTTTATGGAGAGGCGATCTAAAGAATATGAGCTGGTGGTGTGCAGCGGTGGCGATGGCACTTTGGACGAGACCGTGACCGGAATGATAGGGAGCGGTTTTCGGACCCCCTTGGGATATATTCCCGCCGGAAGTACCAACGATTTTGGCGGAAGCCTTTCCCTTCCGAAAAATATGATACGAGCTGCGGAAATCATCATGGAAGGAAAGAACTTTCTCTGCGACCTGGGTTCTTTCAACGAAGATGTGTTTGTATATGTGGCGGCCTTTGGGTTGTTTACAGAGGTGTCCTACGAGACGGAACAGGACGCGAAAAACATACTGGGTCACATGGCATATGTACTGGAGGGCATGAAGCGTCTGTCCGCCATTCAGTCCTATCCCATGCGGGTGAGCTGTGAGGGAAACATCATCGTAGAAGACTTTATCTTTGGTATGGTGACAAATTCTTTTTCTGTGGGAGGATTTAAGAATATTACCGGCAATGATGTGAAACTGGATGATGGCATGTTTGAGGTGACGCTGATCAAACGGCCGAAAAATCCCATCGAATTAAATAATATTGTTGTTTCCCTTCTGAATCGCAAAGTTGACACGGATGTAATGTACTGTTTCCACGCGTCAAAAATATCATTTGAATCCACGGAGCCGGTCGCCTGGACTTTAGACGGGGAGAACGGTGGGAGCCACAAGAGTGTCACCATTGAGAATATTCATCATGGGATGGATATCCGGGTAAAATGAAAAATCCTTATTTTCTTTTGTAGTCTCGTGTGTTATACTAGGCTTGTGCTTGTTAGAATTAGGAAATAATATAATAAAATAACGGAGGTAATTTAAAATGCTAGTATCAGCAACAGAAATGCTCAAAAAGGCAAAGGCCGG
>JAFLTC010000071.1 GCA_022510615.1 Lachnospiraceae bacterium
ATAATGAGCTGCCACCGGAAAACACAAGGACAGTAAGGTAACCACTGCGCTGAGCACACCGGAAAACAACACCTGCCCCATATAATATTTCCTCTCACTTTGCATGCGCAAAATAATGATCTGTTCCGACACCTCCGGTTCTATCTCCTGGCATGTCCTTCCAACCCAGACCATGATGACAAACAGCATAAGACCCATGATCGCAAAGCTACTGACAATCTCAGCCGGGGGCAAACTATACATAAATTGAAATACAATAAATAACCCAATCAACGGCGCTACATATTTTGCTGACAGGACATACTGTTTATATTGATACCGAATAAACTCAATGATCACTTTCATCTACTGGTCCCTCAATTCTATTCGCATTCTCTGTCTTCTGCCGCTCCAATTCATTCGCCGGCTTCATTCCACATACCTCTTAAATTCCATCCCGCCTCTAACATCTCCATCACAGCACGATTACACTCCCTCTCAGCAACCCGCATATTACATCCCTGTTCTGTAAACTGAAGATGCCCTTTCCATGGTTCCGGAATTTCCGCATTTTCCGTCCTTACAAAAAACATAGTATACCACTGCTCTTCTCCGGCAAATTTTGTGTCGGACAAAACAAATCTTCCCTCTGAAAACTCATACACTTGATCTGCAATGGCATCCACAAGGAAAGGCTCATGACAGGACATCATAATTGTGACATTATGCTTTTGCATTTCCTTGATCTTCCGAATAAACACCTGCTGGGACATCACATCCAGTCCGGACAGCGGTTCGTCTAACAACAGAATATCCGGTTCACTTAACATTGCCTGTATGACCCCTATCTTTTGCAGACTTCCCTTTGACAGATGTTTCATGGGAATATTCAACATATGCGATATAAAGAATTCTTCCGCCAATCCATGGATTCGTGTTGCCAATTCCGTACAGCTTTGTTTCTCCAGTTTTCCCATATAAGTCAAATACTGCACCACCGTCATATTCATTTTAGGAAAATGTTCCGGCACATAGTGAATCCTATTTCCCTTCTCCAGGCAAACCGTGCCTTCCGTGGGTCTTACAAGTCCTGCGATAATTTTAAGTAATGTGCTTTTTCCACATCCGTTGTGTCCGGTAAATGCAATGGGTTGCCCCTTCTCTATGGCCAAATTGACATCATTCAGAATGACCTTTTTATCGTACACTTTGACAATGTGGTTTAACGTGATCATTTTGTTTCCTCTTTCTTCCAGCAATACTTAATGATATAATATCTATCAAAACTGAATGACTGGGACAGTCAAAAAGACAAACAATAAGTTCCACGGGTTAGGATTCTATTTATAGAAAAGAACAGCACCCACTCCAAAGTGGATGCCTCCAAACGAGGTTTTATACCCTTACGGACACCGCCTATCCTGTGGATCAGACAGAATAGACATTTAATTTTCGCCTTTTTCTAATTCAAGAAAGTTCAGCCAATTCCACTTCTCATCTTGTTGATCATCTCCGAAATCTGCTCTCGCAGCTCATAGACCCGCTCAGATAATTCCCGGTTCTTTGGTAACGCAGTCAGATAGATTGCGACAGCCAGAAACAAAAACGGCACCATTGCCTCCATAATAAGAATGATACCGTATAACGGCTGATAAGAGATATGGGCGAGTGAATTCATGATATCCTCACCACGCTGCAAAAGCACGGCAAAATTTCCAAGCGCCCAGACATAAAGTACTAAACTGAACCGCCAGCTGCCCTCGGGATTGA
>JAFLTC010000072.1 GCA_022510615.1 Lachnospiraceae bacterium
GCTTTCTTCCGCTTCCCCATAGTAATCCATATCCAAAACACTGCCGCAGCCGGTGCATAGAAAGTGATAGTGAGGCTTTGTATCCCAATCAAAATGATCTATGCCGTCTCCCAAATGCAGTTTTTGTATCTCTCCCAGTTCGGAAAGCAGGGTAAGATTGCGGTAGACTGTACCCAAGCTGATATTGGGATAGGTCTTTTGCACATTCAGATATACTGTTTCAGCCGTGGGATGATCTTTTCGAGTCATGAGAAAATCCTTAATGGCTTCTCTTTGTCGGCTGTATTTTATAACCGCCATAATTACCTCTCAATCAAAACAGTAATGGTTACTGTTTTATTATAAGAGGGTGTGTATAGTTTGTCAACCCGGAAACCATATACAAAATAGGAAAAAAAATATATAATAAGCATATTCGGAAGGGATCTGATTACAATGAAAGAAAAAAAAGAAATTTCATTAAAAAAGCGCATTCTCATTGCCAGCTTTATCATGTTTATCATTCCCATTGTTTTGATCTGGATCTCTTTGTTTGGAGTCAGGGCATATTTTTACTCCATTCAGGGAGAAAGATGGATCGATTCCCGAATCTTGCAGCTTTTTTTGGTGGATATCTTTATTACCATTTTTATTATTTTGTTCATTGCGGTTTTTATTTTAAAGCAATGGCTGCAAAAGGGTATTATCGGACCGGTTTGGGAACTGAATACGGCAATGAAGAAAATCGCAGAAGGGAATCTGGATTATCGGTTGGAAAACCGATATGCCGGAGAGATTGGGGAGCTGTTTCGCAATTATGAGGATATGCGGCTCCGGTTAAAAGAGTCTACGGACGAGATCATGGAAAATGAGAAAAAGAACCGGGAGCTGGTCAGCAATATTTCTCATGATCTGAAAACTCCTATTACCGCTATCAAAGGATATGTGGAAGGAATCATTGACGGTGTTGCGGATACACCGGAAAAGATGGACCGATATATCAAAACCATTTATAATAAAGCCAATGATATGAACCTGCTTATAAATGAGCTGACCATCTATTCGGGTATTGACAGCAATCGGATTCCCTACAACTTCCAGCGGATCAATGTCAATGAATATTTTAATGACTGCGTGGAAGAGGTTGGCCTGGATCTGGAGGCTAAACACATCGAACTGAACTTTTACAACCTGGTTTCGGAGGATACGGTCATCATTGCTGATCCGGAGCAGTTAAAGCGTGTGATCGATAACATTGTCAGCAACAGTATAAAATACTTAGGAAAAGAAAAAGGTATTATTGAGATCCGTATTCTGGATGAGTTAGATTCCATCCGGGTAGAAATAGAGGATAACGGCAGAGGCATTGCAGCAAGGGATTTAAGCCTGATATTTGAACGGTTTTACCGCACCGATGCTTCCCGCAATTCTTCTACGGGAGGAAGCGGTATCGGGCTTTCTATCGTGAAAAAGATCGTGGAAGACCATGGCGGCTATATCTGGGCTACCAG
>JAFLTC010000073.1 GCA_022510615.1 Lachnospiraceae bacterium
GAAGAAGGCAGTCATTGTGATTACTTCCAACAGAGGACTTGCCGGCGGCTACAATTCCAATGTCGTCAAGCTCATCACGAAGAGCGATTTTAAGAAAGATGACTTGGAGATTTATGCAATCGGTAAAAAGGGCAGGGATGCACTGCAGCGTTACGGATACACCATCAAGGCGGAATACCCGGATATTATCGAGGAACCGTCCTATGTAGATGCCATGGAAATCTGTCGGCAGCTGCTTGAGTCTTATGCGGCCGGTGAAATCGGTGAGATTTACCTTGCGTATACAGGATTTAAGAACACTGTAGTGCATGTACCGACATTGCTTAAGCTTCTGCCTGTGGACACGTCACAGAGCGGGGAGGCAGAGCAAGAGACAGGCAGTAAGGCGATGATGAATTTCGAGCCCGAGGACGACGAGGCGCTGGATATGATCATCCCGAAATATGTTACCAGCCTGATTTACGGCGGCTTGGTGGAAGCTTGTGCAAGTGAGAACGGTGCGAGAATGCAGGCGATGGATTCCGCAACGACTAATGCTGAGGAAATGATAGATCATTTGTCACTGATGTACAACAGAGCACGTCAGGGATCTATTACGCAGGAATTAACAGAAATTATCGCAGGTGCAAACGCTATCTCATAGCAATAGGGGATAGGAATTGTGCATGAATAAACATGAGTGAAAGGAAAAAGAGATGGCAGAAGTAAAAACAGGTGAAAATCTTGGAAAAATCACTCAGATCCTCGGTGCCGTACTGGATATTAAATTTTCGGCAGGCAATTTGCCGGAAATTAACGATGCGATCAAGATTCCGCTCAAAGAAGAGGGAGAATTGGTCGTGGAAGTAGCACAGCATTTGGGTGACGATACCGTTAGATGTATCGCTATGGGTTCTAC
>JAFLTC010000074.1 GCA_022510615.1 Lachnospiraceae bacterium
AGTTGATGAAGGTTCTGCAGGATTCTTGGGAATCGGTTCCAAGCCCGCCGTAATCAAAGCGAGAGTTAAATCTTCTGTTGAAGATACCGCCAGAGATTTCTTAAAAGATGTTTTTGAGGCTATGGATTTGACGGTTGTCGTAAATGTGAAATATGATGAAACCGAGAATTATATGGAAGTTGATCTGAGTGGTGATGAGATGGGAGTTCTGATCGGTAAGAGAGGTCAGACATTAGATTCTTTACAGTATCTTGTATCTCTGGTAGTTAATAAGAATGTGGAAAATTATATCAGAGTTAAGGTTGATACAGAAAATTACCGCCAGAGAAGAAAGGAAACTCTTGAGAATCTGGCCAAGAATATTTCATATAAAGTAAAGAGGACAAAGAGGCCTGTTTCTTTAGAGCCGATGAATCCTTATGAGAGAAGAATTATCCATTCTGCGCTTCAGAATGACAAATATGTTACAACTCACAGTGAAGGGGATGAGCCTTTCAGACATGTAGTGGTTGTGTTGAAGAAGTATGAGAAGAATTAAAGCATAGAATATTGAATGTAAAAATGGCAGGAGCAGAAAGTTCCTGCTATTTTTATATTTTTAATTTTATTCAAATGAAAGTAATTTCTACGTCGCTGCGCTTTCCGAGGGGCTCCTTAAGAAATTACTTTCGTCTGAACAGAAATACTAGATAATTGTAAAGAATCATTGTAAGATAAAAATGATAATCTACTTTTGTTGGAGGTTATAAGTTCGTATGGGAAAATTTTCAGTACAAACCGACACGATTGCAGCGATTGCTACAGCCATGTCTGATTCCGGAATCGGGATTATACGTGTCAGCGGTGAAGAT
>JAFLTC010000075.1 GCA_022510615.1 Lachnospiraceae bacterium
GTCTGCATGAATACAAGCGCCAGCAGATGAACGCCCTGTATATCATACACAAATATCTGGAAATCAAAGCAGGCAAAAAGCCCGTACGTCCGCTCACCTTTATTTTCGGCGCAAAAGCGGCTCCGGCCTATATTATTGCACAGGACATCATCCATTTGATCCTTGTGCTTCAGGAAATCGTGGCGAAAGACCCGGATGTAAGCCCTTATATGACAGTGCTCATGGTGGAGAACTACAATGTCAGCTATGCGGAAAAGCTGATTCCGGCCTGCGATATTTCGGAGCAGATTTCGTTAGCGTCTAAGGAAGCGTCCGGAACCGGAAATATGAAATTTATGTTAAACGGTGCGGTAACGCTGGGAACTTTGGACGGTGCCAATGTGGAAATCGGAGAACTGGTGGGCGAGGACAATATCTATACCTTCGGGGAAAAGTCCGATACTGTCATTGAGCATTATGCCAAGGCGGACTATGTGTCCAGGGACTATTATGAAAAGAGCCCTGTGATCAAGGAGGCCGTGGATTTTATTGTCGGCAAGCAGGCGCTGCAAGTTGGGCATAAGAAGAATTTAAACCGCCTTTACAAGGAACTGTTAAATAAAGACTGGTTCATGACTCTTTTGGATCTGGAGGACTACATCGCCACTAAAGATAAAATGCTGGCTGACTATGAGAACAGAGAGAAATGGAAGAAGATGATGTTAGTCAATATTGCCAAGGCCGGCTTCTTTTCCTCGGACAGAACCATTGCGGAATATAACCGGGATATCTGGAAGCTGAAATAAATGGAGAGTAGTATGAGGAGAAGCGGTATTTTGCTGCCGATAGCGAGTCTGCCGTCTG
>JAFLTC010000076.1 GCA_022510615.1 Lachnospiraceae bacterium
CGTTCTGGGAGATGAAGCCCAGGGAATCGCATTGTTAAAGGCTGAAAGCTTTATGCAGATGGCCGATATGATACGGCAGGGTATGGAAACTGCAAACGGCGGCGAGAAAAATCAAGCCAAAGAAAAATAAAGATACGCAGTACACAAAAAATGTGGTATAATAAACATTGTTGTAGTTTTTCTAAAAATCTAAGGAGGTATGGAAAATGAGTGTTCAGATTAAATGTAGTGCGGAGGAAGCATTAAAGAAGCTGAAAGCCGGAAACGAGCGTTATCTGGCTACAGAGAAAAGTGAAGGGGATGTTTCTTTGGCCATTCGTCAAAAGACCTGTGCCGAAGGGCAGACACCGTATGCCATCGTGGTTACCTGCTCCGATTCCAGAGTGATACCGGAGAGCATCTTCAGTGCCGGAATAGGAGATATTTTTGTGATCCGTGTGGCAGGCAATGTGATAGATAAGCATCAGCTTGGCAGTATCGAGTATGCGGCAGATCATTTGGGAAGCCGCCTGGTCGTAGTCATGGGACATACGAACTGCGGTGCGGTAGGTGCGGCTATGGGTTCCGCGCCTGAGGGTTTTGTCAAGTTTATTACAGATGAAATCAAGAAAGCGATCGGAACCGAGACGGACAATTATAAAGCATGTTGTCTGAATGTGCGCAACAGTGTGAAGGCTATCGAAGACAGTCTGGAGATTAAGGATGGACTGCAGGTATGCGGTGCCGTATACCATATAGATGATGGAAAGGTTGAATTTATATAATTCCCTATCCGACATCGGAAAGAGCGGAC
>JAFLTC010000077.1:0-303 GCA_022510615.1 Lachnospiraceae bacterium
TGCTTTTTTGCTTGCAAAAAAGTGCGTAGCACACTTTATGGACTGATTTTTATGTAGTTTCCCCTATACAGAAAATAGCATTTTATGCTGTGATTTAAGTTGACTTCTTTAGTGTTTAAGCGTATAATTCAAAGGTAGCCAATGTTCTAAGGCAAAACACAACCACCGCAAAAAACCACCGCACAAAAGCGAGGAATTGCGGAAAGTGTAGAAACGGCGCGTGGCTCAGCTTGGTAGAGCGCCACGTTCGGGACGTGGAGGTCGCAGGTTCAAATCCTGTCGCGCCGATTGCTTATGGTGTGG
>JAFLTC010000077.1:313-784 GCA_022510615.1 Lachnospiraceae bacterium
ATTTGCATGACTTTTCCACATAATATAAGCATAAAGAAGCACTGCGACAAGCGGTTGGCTTTACACAATTATTTAAGGATACTTAAACAACCGTTCACTTGGCCGAGTGGCGGTTGTTGCATTTTATGAAATACATATTATAAGTGGATTGTTTAAGGAGGCGAAGCTGACAGAGTCAGAATGGAATTCGTTAACAACTTTCTCACAATTGTCCAATATAGCCGGAGATGTAAAGAGATGTGTAGATAGCAGAAGAAATTTCCTGCTTGGGGTTGCAAAAAAGGAACACAAATGGGATGCTCTACCGAGGTTTCAATTTGTGTTCCTTTGACACTTATATCGTTTGTCTACACTTACTATACCATTCGGTTTGCTAAGCCTATTCCCTTATTTCGTATATAGCATCTTTTGCATACCATAATGCCACCAGCGAATCGATTTCCCCCGATTCGTTACTGGATTCTTCCGTAT
>JAFLTC010000078.1:0-332 GCA_022510615.1 Lachnospiraceae bacterium
GACACGTAAGCAAAGAGGGAAGCCGCCAAAGTACCATATACTCCTATCTTGGATATGGCATAGGGCAGCGTCAAAATTCCCGTTCCCAGCCCGGCACCCGCAACTAGCATTGTCGCTTCAAATTTCGATAGTTTCTCCGATTTCATGTAAGTATCCCATATGTATTCTCAAATATTGTAGTATCCCTTATCTATCATCCGGTATTTGTGTATATTTCACGATAAAGAATACAACTCATGCATAATCTAATGATACAATAAACCATAAAAATTTACAATATCCGCAAAACAGTTAACGCTGCATAGATACTGTATTATCTTTGTTTAGTACTG
>JAFLTC010000078.1:342-774 GCA_022510615.1 Lachnospiraceae bacterium
AGCAAAAGCCAGAATCCCCTTTTAATCAGGGTATTCTGGTCTTGACAAAGCAGATAACGGGAGTCGAACCCGCCTTTCCAGCTTGGGAAGCTAGCGTTCTACCGATGAACCATATCTGCACGGTATCTGCGCTGGAACATCCCGCTCCAGCGCCACTTACCATTTTACTATAACACATCTGCTGTCATTTTTCCAGCCTAATTTTGTATAATTGGGATGTTTATTTTCCACCCACAGTGATATCTGACACCAGCACGGAGGGAGAACCCACCCTGCCGCGCACCAGCTCCAAATCCTCTCCCACACAGACCACCTTCTTTAAGAAAGTGAAGAAATTGTCTGCCACAGTAAATCCCTTCACCGGGGTTGTCTTTTTGCCATCCTCCAGCAAAAATCCGGATGCTGCCAGGGAGAAGTCGCCAGTGACTGCAT
>JAFLTC010000079.1 GCA_022510615.1 Lachnospiraceae bacterium
AATAGGTACTGCGATGTTCGCCGCAACCGATGAATACATCGCCGGAAATAGCGTGCTCACCTCCAAGAAAGGATGCTTCTGTGCTCTCCATAAGGGAAATGATTTCCTGCGCCCGGCTGCGAAGATATGCGCCGTCCTCTGTCAGTGTTATTTTCTTCTTGCCACGGATCAGCAGCTGCTTTCCAAGACTTTCTTCCAAATCCATCATCTGCTTGGACAGAGTGGGCTGCGTGATATGAAGGTATTCTGCGGCGCGGGTAATGCTCTGCTCTTCGGCGACTGCGAGGAAATATTGCAATAATCTGGTTTCAATCATAATACATTCTCCTGTGTAGGCGGGAAGACATATTAAATTATTCTTTTTAGCTATATAAAATCATTCTATATAGCTATTTGTTATTTGTCAAGAAGGAGGAGTATAATGCGTTATACGAAATATCATTTTTATTTTATACATTAGAGAGGTAAAGGCATGATAGAGGATTTGGTATTTCTCCAGAAGTTACAGGAAGCCGGCGTAACTGATGATATGCTCGCGCTGTACCGACAATATGTGAATTCTGGTGACAGGCAGGGTCAAAAGCGATTGTTACATCGATTTTGCAGAATACAAAACTTAAAGCTGAGATCGGACAGAGAAAAAATAACCTGCTTAGACTACATGATAGCAAAAGTGGAAAATATGTGATTCTTACGAAAGCATCATTTCTCCCGTAGGATACGGAACAGATGCCCGATTTTAAGGAGCAAAGGAGTCAGCATGAGAGA
>JAFLTC010000008.1 GCA_022510615.1 Lachnospiraceae bacterium
AAGATTAAAATATATAACCGGCTAAAAAGCCAAACGGAGAAGGTGGGATTCGAACCCACGGCCCCTTTCGGAGTCACCGGTTTTCAAGACCGGCTCCTTAAACCACTCGGACACCTCTCCAAGACTGCTTGAACAGTATATCATTCCACATATGGGCGTGTCAAGATAATTTTATAAATATTCAACTTATTTTCATTCGCCCAGTTTCAGTCCCGGCACCGCATTCAGGTCCAGACCGTGGCGTACTCCGTTTCGATAGTCATAATAGCCTGCCGCCCCGATCATCGCCGCATTATCCGTACAGAGAATTGGCGTTGGCAGATAAAACTCATATCCGTCTTTTTCACAGGCGGCCTTCATCCCCTCCCGCAGGCCGGTGTTACAGGCTACGCCCCCGGCAATTGCCACCTTGGAGATTCCCAGATTCTTCGCTGCTAACATCGTATGCTCCACCAGCACATCTACCACAGCGCACTGGAAGGATGCGGCAACATCCGCCTTGGAATATTCAATCTGTTTCATTTTACACTCATTCAGGTAATTTAATACTGCGGATTTCAGACCGCTAAAACTGAAATCATAAGGAGCTCCTTCAATAGATGCTCTTGGAAATTCAATTGCCTTTTCATTTCCTTCCTTTGATAATCTGTCGATTTCCGGTCCTCCGGGATACCCTAATCCGATAGCTCTCGCCACCTTGTCAAAGGCTTCTCCCGCTGCGTCATCCCGGGTCCTGCCCAGTATTTCATACTGACCGTAATCCCGTACTACAACAAGATGGCTGTGTCCACCGGATGCCACCAGACATAAAAAAGGCGGTTCCAAATCCGGATTCGCAATATAGTTAGCAGAGATATGTCCCTCAATATGATGTACCCCTACCAACGGTTTTCCCACTGCATAGCTGATAGCTTTTGCCGCTCCCACACCAACCAGTAAAGCTCCAACCAGTCCGGGACCATAGGTGACACAGATTACATCGATGTCATCCAATGTTTTCCCAGCCTCAGTAAGAGCTTCTTCAATGACCTGATTAATTTTTTCAATATGCTTACGGGAAGCAATTTCAGGAACTACTCCACCATATAATTTGTGAATATCAATCTGTGATGCGATAATATTAGAACGGACATCTCTTCCGTTTACCACTACCGCTGCCGCCGTCTCGTCACAAGAACTTTCTATAGCAAGAACAGCTATCTCTTTTTCACCCATACTACTCTTCCTTGTCTGTTACCTGATTCTGTTTTGCTGCCTGAAAGCCTAAAATTTTCCACTTGTCATCTTCATTGACCAGAATGAAATCCTGATATGATTTTGCATATTTGCCACTATTATTTATAAAATAGGAAATCCGTATGTTGGCACATTCTCTGCCGCCAATCGTTTTATACTCTACGGATGTAGCCGGCTCAGCAGAATAACTGACAATCTTACTTTTATCCTGTTTGAATTCTCCCACTTCTTCTTCCAGCTTTGACAGGTGGCTTTCTTCCTTATTACTCTCCAGCAAATCACTGCTGTACATGACACGGAGCTGTTTTAACAAGGAAAGGAATTCCTCCTCATCCACAGAAGCATTATACAAGCACTGGTTCAGCCGTCCCCACAGTTTCATTACCTCTGTCGGCGTTTCCGGATAGCCCGTTTTTAAGTCCTTGGCAATCAGCTTTTCCACCTCCGTAGTCGGGGTACGCACCTCCGTCTCCATCTGTTCTTTTTTCATATACTGATAATACACAGCCAGACAGCCAAGTACTACCATACATGCAATAAAGGTAAATGCTGTCATATTTTTTTTCAATTTTTCTCCAAAACGCTTCATGTGCTCCCCCTCCTTCTCTTATTCATCCTTGTCAAAATTCAATACAAGATTCTTCCTGTCTTTTCCCGGCTTTGCATGGGGAAAGATTTTTCTCGTTTTTTCCATATATTCCTCCGGACGTATCAGGGACGGGCTATAATGCGTCAGCCAGAGCTCTGCTACCTCTGCCTCCTTTGCTAGCGATGCCGCCTCTCCAAAGGTCATATGTTTATTTTCTTTCGCCTTAACCGCCATATCCTCCTCACCATACATACCTTCGCAGATAAAAAGATCCGCTTTTTTTGCACATTCGGCAATCTCCGATATTGGACGGCTATCGGTACAATACGTTATTTTTAATCCCTTTCGCGCCTCTCCCAGTACCATGTCCGGAGTGTATAACATACCATCGTCAGATACATCTTCACCCTTTTGCAAACGGCTCCAGACTTTCATCGGCACCTGGTTTTCCTTTGCCTTTTCCATATCAAATTTACCGGCTCTCCGGATAATCTGGCTGTATCCGTAACAGGGTACTGTGTGATTCACACGAAAGGCTTCTAAGTAATATCCGTCACGCTCAATCTGTTCTAATCTTTCCGTTAATTCTATGTAATAAATCTCAAAGGGCAGCCCCTGAGCAATAATCAGCAATGCCTCTACCACCCTTTTCGTCCCCTTGGGACCGATAATTGTCAACGGCTCGGTGCGCTCTGCATTTCCCATGGAAAGCAAAAGCCCCGGCAGCCCACTGATATGGTCACCATGAACATGAGTAATACAAATCGTGTCGATCGAATGTATGCTCCAACCCTGCTCACGGATACTTACCTGTGTTCCCTCACCGCAATCAATCAAAAGGCTGCTCCCATTAAAACGTGTCATCAGGGCCGTCAATGCTCTTCTTGGCAGTGGCATCATACCGCTGGTGCCTAACAGGCAGACATCCAACATGATATAATCCTCCGTTCATTCCAATCAATTCCATTCTAGCACATATGAAATCCTTTTTCAAACCTTATTTTTCAGGCAAATAGGAATTTATAACAAAAAAAAAGCCAGACAGCTATGCCGTCTAGCTTAATACTTCACTTTTGGGTAAAATCCGGACAGGCTTTTGAAATCCTGCAATCATTATATCATAGCAGTCCTCACAGAGAACAAATTCATGGATTTCCAAATCTTTCTTTGAAAAATATCCCCAGTCCTTTTTGACACACAATGCGTCCTCCTGCAAAATTCCATCTTTGCTTTTCAATTCTCTGCCACAGGAGCTGCAATAGCATTCCTTTTCTGACACCGGAATTCCCCCTTCTCTTAAAGATATGTTTATTATAACAAAAAAATCACCGGCATTCTACTTGTAATATTTGGCACCCGCCAGGTTAGCACGATGGCGCCAATTTGAACCCTGCTCTTCAATTTCTTTCCTGTCTTTCCAGTCGCTCCCGTTCTGCCTGAGAAAGTCTGAGATAGATCGGCGCAAACTCTCCGGCTTTTACCAGATACCCCTCCTCCAGATACATTCGCCCCAGTGCCGCCACAGAAGAAGCGCGCTGGTATCGGACACTATCCGCCCCAAAGTCATAGGGTATCTGAATCTCTTTTTCTAATTTTTCCTTAAAAACAGGAACCCCGTCTCCAATCAATAGAACCGGTTTTCCAAACTCATTTATTTTTTCTATCATTTTTTCTATCGGTGCTGCTTCCTGATTCACAAGAGCTACCGGCTTTTTTTCCTTTACATCATAAATTCCATAATATACCTGGCTTCGTCTGGCGTCCATCAGCGGACAGACAAGGGCATCTGCACCGGACAGATTAAATGCCAGTCCCTCCAGTGCCGGAACCGGAACAATCGGAATCCCAAGAGCCTGAGCAAGTCCCTTTGCCGTAGAAGCACCGATGCGCAGTCCAGTAAAGGAACCGGGTCCCGATGCCACCGCTATGGCATCCAGCTCCTTTACATCAATTTCTGCCATCTGCAACATATCGTGTATCATGGGAAGCAAAGTCTGAGAATGCGTCTTTTTATTATGAATCGTATATTCGCCTACCAATACATCGTCACATAGCAAAGCAACAGTTGCCGCCAGACCGGAACTGTCAATCGCCAATAAGTTCATACTGCCATCTCCTGTCTACTCCATTGTTATCCTTCGATAATCAAAGCCTTTTTCCAAATCCTTCTCAATCCGGATTGTCTTACACTGTGCCGGTAAAATCTCTTGAATCAAAGAGGCCCATTCAATCAGACACACACCCTCTCCAAATAAATAGCTCTCAAATCCAATTTCAATCATTTCCTCCGGGTCGGCAATCCGGTACACATCAAAATGATACAGGGGAATTCTCCCCTCCGAATATTCCTGCAAAATGGTAAAGGTGGGACTGGTAACCGGTTCCGTAATGCCAAGTCCTAAGGCAAATCCTTTGGCAAATACGGTTTTCCCTACACCAAGATCTCCCTCCAGAAGAAAGATTTCTCCCGGCTTTACACCGGCACCGAGTTTTTCCGCTATCTGAAATGTATCCTGCTCACGAAAGCTCTCCCACATCATTTCTCCCTGCGCTCCTTCATAAAGTCCACCAGCTCGGAAAAATGCCCATCGCACTGTGACTCCGGCAGAATAAATGCGCTCACCGTTGACATATAGACATAAATGGCGTCCTTCCGGTATATAATTTTGCGTATTTCCTTCCAGGCAAACTGCTGTTTTTGTTCTTTCTGGCTGATCATAATCCCCTTCTCATCAAAGATATAGTGAAAGGGCAGTTGGAATTCCTCCTGCTGCAGCTGTTTTCTTCCCTTCATTAACAGCATCATCGGCTGTAACACCGTAAACAGCAAAGCTAACGTCACTAAAATTCCCTTTTGGGTACCGGTCCAGTCACTCCATCTCATCACTAACACCACAACTGCCGCTACACTAATGACCACTCCCAGAATACCGGAGAGCTTGGCATAGTTATGAAACAAAAGAAAGCGGCTCAGTGATTTTTTATCCAGTATAACATCGAATTCAAACAACATTCATTTCCTCCCTGCTTTTTTCGATATTAGTATATCAAAAGCAGGTTTCGTTGACAACCCCAACGATTTTTTATAAAATGAAAAAACAAGAGGATGAATGGAGGATTACTATGTTTGGCTCACTACTAGGAAATATAGCTGGAATACTTTATTTTATGGCTTTTCAGATACTTGGCATACTGCTTGCCCTGTTACTTTTTAAGAAGGAAAAATTATGCCTTACTCTGTTATTCGGTAGCACTATAGGAAGCTTTTCCCTGCAATGGCTTCCGGTTTTATATGCTTTTTTCTTTCAGTTTTCCGTGCGCGCTCATATTTTTGCACTTTTTACGATGATAGTTCTCGTTAGCGCTTTCTATTATTTATCAAAGGAACGGAGTTTTTTAAACGGGCGGAAAATAAAACCGGACCTTCTCGGTGTTTTCCGGGAAAATCCTGTCCTGTTTCTTTTACTG
Organism: Lachnospiraceae bacterium; assembly: GCA_022510615.1. Lineage (GTDB taxonomy): Bacteria > Bacillota > Clostridia > Lachnospirales > Lachnospiraceae > Eubacterium_F. The sequence goes on from JAFLTC010000008.1 coordinate 5,294, forward strand.
CCGCTGTTTGTCTATGTCGTTATCGTACTGCTGCACCATACGATTTCTTACAGAAATGGCATACTGTACAGCGGACAGGGTACCTGGGGTGATATGAGTATGCACTTAGGCTTTGTTACCAGCATTGCAAAGCAAAAAGCATTTCCACCGGAATATTCCATTTTACCGGGAACCAAACTCGCCTATCCGTTTCTTTCCGACAGTATTTCCTCCAGCATTTATATTTGGGGAACCTCTCTTAGGATAGCCTATCTGCTTCCCATGTTTTTTGCGTTTTTTCAGGTATTTTTTGGTATGTATACCCTGGCCAAATATCTGTTACAGAAAATGGGAACCGTTTTTCGCGGAAAAGCTTTTCTGGCCTTTGCCCTATTCTTTTTCAACGGCGGTCTCGGTTTCTACTATTTTATAAACAAGGGATTTTTTAATGAAAATTTCACCCGGATCTTTACCGCATTTTATCAGACACCAACAAACTATACGGATGCTAACATCCAGTGGCACAATATTATTTGTGATATGCTGATTCCTCAGCGTGCCACCCTCTTTGGCTGGGCAATCCTCTTTCCCATTCTGGTTCTTTTAATGAAAGCCATTTCCGGGAAGGAGAGAAACTACTTTATCATTGCCGGTGTTATGGCAGGGGGGCTCCCGCTGATTCACACCCATTCCTTTCTGGCACTTGGGGTTTTATGTGCCGGCTTTCTCACTCTGGATTTATATCACCGGGGCCAAAAGGGGGATGAAAATAAGCGTTTTCCTTGGCCAGTGCGGCTCATCATTGTACTGGTATTCCTTTTTAGCATGACTATCATCAGCATAAAGCAGTTTTCGGATAATCCATTGGAAGAGGATATTTTTCTCTATATTGGAATTTTCATGATTGCTATTTTTGCCGGTATATTTGCATATCAGCTAAAAAAAGGATTTTCCAAAGAAATTCTACTTACCTGGGGCATCTTTCTCGGCATTGTGTTAATACTTGCCCTGCCGCAGCTCTTTGGCTTTACGTTCCGGCAGGCACAGGGAGATAATTTTGTCCGGGGCATGTTTAACTGGGCAAATGGCGGCGATGTGGCAGATGGATATCCGATATTCTATCTTAAAAATCTTGGAATTTTGTTCCCGCTTGCCCTGCTAATGCTTATTTTTGGTACAAAACGCCAGATACAGCTTGTACTTCCTGCCACTTTTCTCTGGCTAATTTGTGAATTTATCGTATTTCAGCCAAATCCTTATGACAATAACAAGTTACTGTTAGTGTCCTATCTTTTCTTTTGTATTGCCATCTCCGATTTTGTCTGGGAAATGGCAGGAATGCTGTTTACAAAAATGAAATGGATGCGCGGTATCACCATATCTCTTATTGCAGCGGTGTCCGTATTTGCCGCTGTACTGACGATGGGTCGGGAATATGTTTCCGAGCTTGAACTGTTTGACAGTACTTATGCCGCTCTGGCAGAATGGGTGGAAGAAAATACAGAGCCAACAGATACTTTTCTCACTGCAGACAACCATAATAACGCCATTGCTGCCCTGACTGGCCGCAATATTGTATGCGGAAGCGGAAGCTATTTGTATTACCATGGAATCAATTATGGACAGAATGAATTTGATGTAGAAATCATGTATGAAGACCCTTCCCAGAGAGAATTGTTATTGGAGCATTATAATGTGGACTATATCGTCATAGGCAGTAACGAAAGAAACACCTATCTCATCGATCTGGATACGATACTGAAAGATTATTCCATTGTGTATGAAAACAATGACCTTGTAGTGTTGGCGGTTTAACATACCGGCACTACAAGGTCAAAACATAGCATAACTGCGCCAATTACCTGGAACTATATTGGATGACACCAAACTCTCTTTCCTCATCATAGGACATAGCCTCCGATTCGGAAGCCCTGCTCACAAGCAGATAGACATCCTCCTTACTATCCACCATTACATCGTAAATGATAGTATCTGTCAGACCATCAAAGGATCCTTCACTACTTACGGGTGTGAGCATCATCTCTTTCCCCATTTCTCCTAACCGGTACAGACCATAGGTGTTAAACACATACATCTGCCACTCCTCTGTATGGGTATCGTAATACCAGTCCCGTCCCCGTTTTTCCTCCGGAACCTCTTCTCCGAAATCTCCCTCGGCAGACATGGTTTCCAGATTCCGCCTCTCAAATAATTTTTTTCCTGTGGAATAATAAATAATTTCACTTTCTCCAAAGCCAATATTTTTTTCAAACATCTCAACAGGAACATCGTCATTTTTTATAAGGATAGCACCGCTTTCACTGTCAAAATGTATCTGTGTGGTATTGTCCATCATAAGCACCGGTGTTCCATCCTCTAACACCCGGAAATTTGATACATCATTTGACAGGGTGTGTTCGGAGACGTCTCCGTTCTCTCCCTCAAACTGTAATTTAATTTCTTCCAGACTGTCCTGTCCCTCATCAAATTTCAGTACGGAAAACCGATACTGTTCCGGTCCGGAATCCATACGTTCTGTAAACTGAACCAGTCCATATAGATTACCGTCATCGCCCCGGATAATAAAACGCGTGATAATACCAGCATCTTCCTCCTGTTTGAATCTTTTTGAGAGAGACTTCATACAGATTACCTTCATCTCCCATTCTCCGCCTTCCGTCAAGGCATACTCCAAAATCTGTCCATATTTAGACTCCGTATCATCCCTGCCTGCCTCCAGTACATAGAGGGCCGGTCTGCCTAACATATCGCGTTGCAAAAAACGTGTTTTTGGCTCACCATTAAATTCTACTACCTCTTCTTCTGCCATTTTGTAGAAATCTATTTGCCGGTATTTCACAGTTTCTTTCGGCAAAGGTGTCGCCTGTTCTTCTTCCGGTTTTGCTCCCTCGCATCCACTGAATAAGAAAGTGGCAGCCAAAAATATTGCTAATAGCTTTTTCCTTTTCATGGTATCCATCCTTTCCTCAAAGAATCATAGACAACTGGATTCTCTTTTTCTGCAAATCCACACTTAAAACCTTCACTTCTACCACATCTCCCACACTGACAACATCCAACGGATGCTTGACAAACTTTTTATCCGTCAACTTTGAAATATGCACCAGACCGTCCTGATGTACACCGATATCCACAAAGGCTCCAAAGTCAATTACATTTCGAACCGTCCCCTTTAAAATCATTCCTTCCTTTAAATCCTTCATTTCCAAAACATCGGTGCGAAGAATCGGCTTTGGCATTTCCTCTCGCGGGTCCCTCCCCGGCTTTTCCAGCTCCTTAATGATATCCGCCAGTGTAATTTCACCGATACCAAGCTTTTCCGCCAGCTTCTTTTTGTCCTTTACCATCAGAGACAAGCCAGTCAGCCCCCCTCTTATATCCTCCATGTTATAGCCGAGAGTCTTTAATAATTCCTCTGCTGCCTCATAGGATTCCGGATGCACGCTGGTGGCATCCAGAGGATTTTTTCCATCACTGATTCTCATAAAGCCGGCGCACTGCTCATAGGCCTTCGGTCCCAGCTTCGCTACCTTCAAAAGCTGCTTACGACTGTTAAACCGTCCATTTTCTTCCCGGTACGTCACAATATTTTTTGCAATGACCTTGGAAATACCGGATACATATTCCAGTAGGGAGGCCGAAGCGGTATTCAAATCCACTCCGACATTGTTTACACAGTCCTCCACGACATTTCCCAGTGCTTCCCCCAGCTTTTTCTGGTTCATATCGTGCTGGTACTGCCCAACCCCGATACTTTTCGGCTCAATTTTCACTAACTCCGCCAGAGGGTCCTGCAGTCGTCTGGCAATGGATACCGCACTTCTCTGTCCCACATCAAAGGAGGGAAACTCCTCCGTCGCCAGCTTGCTTGCCGAATAGACAGAAGCCCCGGCTTCATTTACAATAATATATTGAACCGGCTTATTTATCTCTTTTAACATGTCCACAATAACCAGTTCCGATTCCCTGGATGCCGTTCCGTTTCCTACGGAAATGAGGCTGATGCTATATTGATCAATCAGACCCTTTACTATTTTTTTCGTCTCGGCAATTTTATTTTGCGGTTCCGTCGGATAAACCACAATGGTATCTAATACCTTTCCGGTTTCATCCACCACCGCCAGCTTACAGCCGGTACGAAAGGCTGGGTCCCAGCCAAGGACAACCTTTCCTGCTATCGGCGGCTGCATCAGAAGCTGTTCCAGATTTTTACCGAAAACATGAATGGCTCCGTCCTCTGCCCGCTCTGTCAGTTCGTTTCGAATTTCTCTTTCTATAGCCGGTGCAATCAGACGCTTATAGCTATCTTCGATTACCAGTGTCAGGCATCCCTCCGTATTGGCATTTTCTCCTACGATTACTTTCTTTTTCAGGTAACGTAAAATATCCTCTTCCGGTGCGTCTATTTTTACTGTCAGTATCTTTTCCTTTTCTCCCCGGTTAATGGCTAGCACCTGATAACCGGAAATTTTAGAAATAGCACTCTCAAAGTTATAATAATTTTCGTATACTGATTTTTCGTTCTCATCCTTTGCCACAGAAACCAGTATGCCCTGATTCATCGTGGTCTTGCGGATAGCAGTGCGGTAATCTGCTTCATCGGCAATAACTTCCGCAATAATGTCCATAGCCCCCTGAATGACCTCCTCGGTCGTTTCCACTCCTTTTTCTTCATCGATATAGGCGACTGCCTCTTCCTCTAACGTCTTTTTCGTCATCTGGAGCAGAATGATATCGGCCAGTCCCTCTAATCCTTTTTCCTTGGCAACAGTGGCACGGGTACGCCTCTTTGGCCGGTAAGGACGATATAAATCCTCTACCATAACCTGGGTCTGGGCTGCCAGAATCTGTGCCTTTAACTCCTCTGTCAGCTTTCCCTGCTCCTCAATACTGGCAAGCACCGTTTCTTTCCGCTCCTCCAGATTTCTCAAATAAGTCAATCGTTCCTCCAGCGTTCTCAGCTGCTCATCATTTAACGTGCCATGCTGTTCCTTCCGGTAACGGGCAATAAAAGGAATGGTACATCCCTCATCCATCAGCTTTATGACAGCCTCTACCTGCCATGTCTTTATTTTCAGTTCCTCTGCAATTTTCTTACTAATGTCCATACAAATCTCCATTCTCGGTAAAACCGCTCCCTGACCTTCAGGGTATTTGTCCGAAATTATTATACCTTAAATAAAAAAACGGTGCAAGAAATTCCGACTTCCTGTTTTCTCCGTTTTGTGGTATGCTAAATGCATAGGCAGGAGGGATAACTATGGAAAAATTCACTTCAAAAATTGATGAGATGACATTAAAAGAAAAAATAAAGATGATACACGCCGCCGGTTTATTTTGCACCGGAGGCGTAGAACGACTGGGCATCCCCGAACTTCGTATGTCCGATGGCCCAAGTGGTGTCCGGCAGGAATTTGAAAATGATAAGTGGATTCCTTCCGATATTTCCGGAGATTTTGTTTCCTGGTTGCCAAGCAACACCTGTCTGGCCTCCACATGGAATCCGGAGCTTGCCCTTTCCTTTGGACAGATCCTTGGCAGTGAAGCCAGAGGCAGAGGAAAAGATATTATTCTGGCTCCGGGCATTAACATCAAGCGTACACCTCTCTGCGGAAGAAACTTTGAATATTTCAGCGAGGACCCGGTGCTCACCGGCCGTCTTGCCGTTCCCCTCATCCAGGGAATTCAGGAGAATGATGTGGCAGCCTGTGTCAAACACTTTGCCCTGAATAATCAGGAACTGGACCGCATGACTGTGGAAGCAGAAATTGATGATGCAACATTGCATGAGCTATATCTTTCCGCCTTTTTAGATGCACTGACAGAGGGGAAAAGCCTTACGGTCATGGGCGCTTACAATCGGTATGACGGAAGCTTTTGTTGTGAGAGCAGAAAACTTCTTCAGGATATTTTGAGAAACCAGTGGCATTACGACGGCGTAGCCATTTCTGACTGGGGAGGAGTCCATCACACAGAAGAAGCAGCCCTTCATGGAGTAGATATCGAAATGTCTGTCACACCTGACTTTGATGACTATAAAATGGCAGACCCTCTACATGAAAAAGTGAAAAATGGAGAAATTCCGGAATCTGTCATTGATGAAAAGGTTATACGCATTCTGACACTGATGGATAAAATACACATGAATCACCCGGAAAGACAAACCGGCAGCTTTAATACCCATGAACATCAGCAGATGACCCTGCAGATTGCAGAAGAGGGCATCGTTCTTTTGAAAAATGAAAAGAAGCGTCTTCCATTAACACCGGAGTTAAATGCGAACAAGCAGAAAAAGATATTGATAGCCGGTGACAATGCTGTAAGGCTCCATTCAAACGGTGGCGGCAGTGCAGAGATCAAAGCACTTTACGAAATTTCTCCACTCTTAGGTGTCCGTATGATACTGGGAGGAAATACCGAATGTACATGGATGCCAGGTTACTACGTGGATAACGAAAGCGAAATCCGAGGAGAACAACTCGCCGGCAATCTGGACCCTGAACATAACGAAAGCAACGATAAAAAGAGATGGGAAGAAGAAATCCTGCCAAAAAGAAGGCAGTATCTGGAGAAACTACTGGAAGCCGTTCCTGACTATGATGAGGTGATTTTTATCGGCGGTCTCAATCACTCTCTGGATATCGAGGGCTTTGACCGGCCGGATATGAAGCTTCCTTACGGACAGGATGAAGTAATTTCTGCACTGGCAGATGCCACGGACAATCTCACTGTCGTCCTGATAAACGGCAGTCCGGTAGAAATGCCATGGATTGACAAAGTACATTCCCTGATACAGACCAGCTACTATGGCATGAATGGAGGCTATGCTCTGGCAAAGGTACTATTTGGTAAGGTAAATCCTTCCGGCAAACTTCCGGAAACCTACCCGATTCGCCTTGCCGATACTCCGACAGAGGTTTATCATTCCTATCCGGGAGAAATGAAGGAAGGCGGACATCGTCATGTTACCTACTCGGAAAAATTGATGGTGGGCTATCGATATTATACCAGTAAGGAAGTTCCTGTTCTGTTTCCTTTTGGACATGGTCTTTCCTATACCACCTTTTCCTGTTCAAACTTTCATGTAGCAGTCCATGACATAAGCCAAACCAATGAATCCCTAATCACTCTTTCCTGCGAAATGCAAAACACAGGCGGGCGTGACGGTAAGGAAACCTTGCAGCTCTATGTGGGAATTCCGAAAGAGGGACAACCGAAGATGGCACTGAAAGCATTTAAAAAGGTATCTCTCAATGCCACTGAAAAGAAAGAAGTCTCCCTGACTCTGACTGGGAAAGCTTTTGCCGCTTACTCCACCGAAAAAGCTTGCTTTGTCGTCAGACCGGGAACCTATGAGCTATACGCCGGCACCTCTGCTGAGAACATTCTATACCACACGAGCATTGATTTATCACAGGAATATATTCTTTCCTGACAATTAGAGCCCTATCCTCTCCCAAAGGGGAATGGTAAAATAGTCGACCGTTTCGGTTATCCATTTACCACCCTCGGTGGTTTTTCCGGTAAAATAATTTTTCCAGCTCCCCTCCGGCAAGTAATAGGTTACCTCCCCGGTGGGGCAAAATACCGGTGCCACCAGATATCTCTCTCCCAGCATATACTGTCTGTCCAGATATGCGCATGCCGGGTCTTCCGGAAATTCCAAAACCATGGCACGCATCAGCGGAATGCCGGTCTCATGATTTTCCTTTGCCTTTTCCAAAAGGTACGGACGCAACTGCTCTTTTACCTTAACAAAATGCCGCAGAACCTTCGTGGCTTCTTCATCATATATCCATGGTACACGGTAAGAACCGCTGCCATGAAGTCTTGAGTGGGTGGACAACAGACCAAATGCCACCCATCTTTTATAGACATCCGGTGTGGAGGTATCTTCAAACCCTCCGATATCATGACTCCAATAGCCGTAGCCGGACAAAGTCAGTGACAGTCCCCCGCGTAAACTCTCCGCCATTGCCTCATAACGGGCAAAGCAATCACCACCCCAGTGGACAGGAAATTTTTGTCCTCCTGCCGTTCCGCTTCTGGCAAAAACAATGGCATCCTTTTCTCCCTTTTTCTTCTTAACAATCTCAAACACGGTCTCATTGTATAAATAGGAATAAAAATTATGCATTTTCCGGGCATCGGAACCATCGTAATAGACAACATTCTCCACCGGTATTCGTTCTCCAAAATCTGTCTTGAAGCAATCCACTCCCATATCCAATAATGCTTCTAGTTTTAATTGATACCATTTTTTCGCCTCAGGATTCGTAAAATCCACAATCGCCATTCCCGCCTGCCATTTATCCCATTGCCAGACATCACCGTTGTTCTTTCGGATAAAATATCCTTTTTCCATGCCCTCAGAAAATAAATCCGATGCCTGGGCAATATACGGATTAATCCAGACGCACACCCGGATTCCCTTCTCATGGAGCCTTTTTAACATGCCGGCAGCATCGGGAAATACTTCCTTATCCCATAAAAAATCACACCAATGATATCCTTTCATCCAGAAGCAGTCAAAGTGGAATACGGAAACCGGTATCTCCTCCTCTGACATTCTTTCCAAAATTTCCGTCACCGTTTTCTCGTTATAATTTGTCACAAAAGAAGTCGAAAGCCACAGACCAAAACTCCAGTCCGGCGGCAATGCCGGTTTCCCTGTCAAGTCGGTATAAAGCTTTAAAGCCTCTTTCATGGTTCCGCCACCCAGATAGAAAAAGTCCAGACGCTCTCCCGGCACGGAAAATCCTACTTTTTCCACCCGGTCTGTCCCCACCTCAAAGGAAACTCGTTCCGGATGATTGACAAAAATACCATATCCTCGGTTGGATAAATAAAGGGGAATATTTTTATAGGACAAATCAGAGGAAGTTCCCCCATCGTCATTCCACATATCAATACTCTGTCCGTTTTTCACAAGGGGTCCAAAATGCTCTCCCAGTCCGTAAATATTTTCTCCCACGGAAAGACTGGTGGCACCTCTCATATAGGTCTCTCCCGCCTGTTCCTCATACAGAAGAACACCGGTATCTTCCGTGCGGATGTACCCAAAATCAGAAAAATCTATTTTTGTCATATATTTTCCCCGATGGAAAAATTCCATAGAAAAAGGATTTTTTGTAATGTGAAGCTCACCTGTACCGGAACAGATGGTAAAAGCATTCTCTGTTTCCTCCGGACAAAGCTCTTCCTCACCACGATTTAAAACAAATTCCGGTGTCCTTTTACGGATTCCCTGATAATGCTCCGCCACAATATGAAAAATCCCATCTCCTGCCACGGATATATGAAAGGTAAACACCACGCCGTCTAATGTCATACCCCGTCCTTGAATATTTTGGTGAGGGGCTAAAAAGACAAATTCCTTTCCTCTCTGATGCCACTCATATACTTCCCGTGGATGATACATGGTAACTCCCTTTGCTTTCTCCCAATGTCCGTTAAAAAATTTCATCTCCTCAAAATCCTTTCCTTGCATTTTTTACCAAAACTGTTTATAATGATTATATAAGAGGACGAGAGATTCGTCCAGTGAAGAAACGAAAGGGGGCGTTCCTATGGGTATATCCGGAATATCCGGTGTTTCCGGCATTCAGACCTTTTATCCAATTTATAACGCTTCTCCTGTCAATGGAGTTACCCCGACAGATGCTGTTACGAGAGGAACTGACGGCACGGCACAGGGGACAGTAGACGGGGCAAAAAACGGTACATCTCCTGACCGTGTAGAACAGAAAGAATGCCAAACCTGTAAAAACCGTAAATATGTAGATGGTTCGAATGAAAATGTTTCCTTTAAAACACCGACCCACATTAGTCCTAATAATGCGGCAGCCGCTGTTATGGGACATGAGAAAGAGCATCTGGCTAACGCCATTGCGGAAGGAAGTCAAAAAAATAAACAATTAGTTTCCGCCTCAATTACCCTGCACACATCCGTATGTCCGGAGTGTGGCAGAGTTTATGTATCCGGCGGTGTGACACATACACAGATTCGTACCATGAAAAATGGTCAGGAAAATAAAAATCCATACGCCAAACAACAGGCAAATCTGGATTATCTGATGTCGGCAGGCAGAAATATGGACATCGGAGCGTAAAACAGAAAACAAATTATGAAAAGAAAAGATACCATCCAATCGAACTCGAAAGGTTCTCGCTGATTGGATGGTATCTTTTGTTTTAACTCTGTTTTGGGTTTATCTCCCTAGCACGATGATGCCAATTTGAACCCTGTTTAGTCTTGCGCTACTATCATCTGCAGAGAGAATGATAAGTGGAAGGCTTGGCACAGTGATGTCTGTTGTCATTTTTACAATCCAAAACCAAGGAAGACGACACGAATCAGTGAGAGCATTTAATGCGAAGCATTACCCGCTCGAATCGATTCGTGTCGCCTTCCTTGATTACTTTGAACTATAAAGGCTACAACAGGCATCACTGTGCCATGAGCTCCTTCCACTTATCATTATATATCTTATCTACATCACTCCCCAGATACAAAAACACTTCACAGTTTGCCAGGGAATTCATGTCCGGAAAGGCAATGGGACTTGTCCGGTACTCTTCCTCCTCAATCAGATCACGGCCCGCTGAACCTGGAATGGAATAGGTAATATAATCAAAATTCTTCTTCATAATCTCCGGCTGACAGAGAAAATTTAAAAACTTCTCTGCATTTTCTTTATTCTTCGCTCCTTTCGGAATAACCCAGCAGTCTAGCCAGAGATTGCTTCCCTCTTTTGGAATCACATATTCCAAATCCGGGTTATTCTCCTGACAGGTCAGGGCCTCGCCGGAATAAATCACACCCATGGCCGCCTCCCCGGCTATCATTTTATCCCGGACCTCATCGACCACATAGGCCTGTACAACGCCGGATTGTTTCTGCTCCAGAAGCTTTTGTTTCGCCTGCTCTATTTCTTCTTCCTTCGTGGAGTTCAGCGAATATCCAAGCGCTTTCAGGGTAACACCAAAAGCATCTCTCACACTTTTCTGCATGAGAATATTATCCTGATACTTCTTATCCCAGAGTACACTCCAGCTGTCAATAGTTCCTTCTACCATTGTTTTATTATATAAAATACCAACGGTACCCCACAAGTATGGCACACCGTATTTATTTCCCTCATCAAAGGAGCTTGCAAAATCCCAGAACTCCTTATCAACATATTTCCGGTTCGGCACATTATCCCAATTAATTTCCTCCAGCAGATTTTCCTGTATCATCCGCTGAACCATATAATCGGACGGGCATACCAAATCATAGTCTGCCGCCCCCTTTGAAATAATCGGATACATTACCTCATTGGTTTCATATTCGTCATAGGTTACCTCAATGCCGGTCTCTTCTTCAAACTGCTCCAGGGCATCCAGATCAAAATACTCGCCCCAGTTATAAATATTCAGCTTTCCGGCAGATTCCGCTTCCCCACTCCCGGAACCTCCGCAGCCCGCAAGCAGTCCCATCATCAATACACAGACACAACATAAACTGATAATTTTTTTCCCTCTCATTTTCGACCTTCCTTCTTTCGATTATAGAATATAAGCAGTACAAAGACTGTCACAAACATAATAGTAGACAACGCATACATCTCCGGACGGATTCCCTTTCTCGCCTCGGCATAAATCTGGGTAGACAGCGTGTCCACTCCGACTCCCTTGGTAAAATGGGTAATCACAAAATCATCCAAAGACATAGTAAAGGACAATAGAAATCCTGTCAATACCCCCGGCATAATATCCGGTAAAATCACCTTCCAAAAGGCATACACCCTAGATGCACCCAAATCCAGTGCCGCCTCATAGGTACTGTTATTAATCTGGCGAAGCCTTGGCAGCACACTTAAAATAACATATGGCAGATTAAAAGTAATGTGGGCTAACAGAACACTGGAAAATCCCATTGTATAGCGGACAGCAATAAATAACAGCATAAGGGAAATTCCCGTCACGATATCCGCATTGAGCATTGGCACATTGGTAATACTCATCAGCACCGTTTTCGGGATCCTTTTCATCCGGTTCATGGCAAAGGAAACTGCCGTTCCAAATATGGTAGCAATGAAAGCGGATAACAATGCCAGTACCAATGTAGTAATCAGAGCATCCATAATCGCTTTATCCTCAAAGAGCCCAACATACCATTTCAGACTGAGACCGCCCCAGCGCCCCCTGTATTTCGATTCATTAAAAGAAAGTACAATCAGCGTCACAATCGGGGCGTACAAAAAAAGAAAAATAATCGCCAGATAAAATTTACCGAAAAGCTGCTTGAACCGCCGCTTTGCTACCATATGCCTGCCCCCTCTCCGTTTTTATCATATTTGGACATAAGTGCCATACTGGCAAGCACTAAGACCATCAGCACCAGAGAAAGACCGGCTCCAAGGTTCCAGTCATTTGCCGTAGTAAAAGACTGTTCTATTACATTTCCAATCAGCTGGATTTTGGCCCCTCCCAGCAAATCCGACAGTACAAAAGTCGTCAGTGCCGGAACAAATACCATCGTACTTCCACTGACAATGCCCGGCAAAATTAACGGAAAGGTAATCCGGCGCATAGTCTGCCACCAGCCAGCCCCTAAATCCTTTGCAGCATCAAAGGTATCCTCGTCAATTTTAGCCAGAGCATTATAAATCGGTAGCACCATAAAAGGCAGATAATTATATATCATGCCAAGAACGATAGCCCCCTCTGTATTTATCATATTCTGTGCCGGCAATCCAAAGAAACCAAGAATGTTGTTGATGACACCGCTTTTTTCCAACAGCGACTGCCAGGCGATGGTTCGCAGAAGAAAATTCATCCACATAGGAAGAATAAAAATGAATATCACAAAGCCGTTGCTCTTTATGTGCAATCCCCGGATAACCATGGCTAACGGTAGTGCCAGTACAAAACAGAGCGCCGTGCAAATAACCGATAACCGAACCGAAGTCCACAACGCCTTCAAATGCACCGGATCCGCAATACTCTGTATATTTGCCAGAGTAAAATTCCCTTCCCCGTCCATAAGTCCGTAATAAGCCATAATTAAAAGCGGAACAATGACAAAAATCATCATCCAGATGGCATAGGGAGCAGAAAAGACTCGCAATTTATTTCCACTATTCATCCCTCAATACCTCCTCCGCCTCATTTGCCGGTTTTTTCATAATCTGTATATTAAATGGGTCTACAAAAAGGCCCACCTCGCTTCCTATCTCGGCAAGCCCTGTGCTATGTACCAGCCAGGTAAAGCCCAGTGCTTCCACCTCCATCTCATAGTGGACCCCTTTGAATATCAAAGAAACTACTTTGCCCCGTATCGTTCCCTGTTCCGGCGGCACCAAAATCAAATCCTCCGGGCGTATTACGACATCTACCGGATTGTTTTCACCAAAGCCCACATCCACACAGTCAAATTCCTGTCCCTGGATATTGACCTTTTTATCCCGTATCATCACGGCAGAAAGAATATTACTGTCGCCAATAAAGTCTGCCACAAAGGCATTCTGCGGCTCATTGTAAATATCCTCCGGCGTTCCTACCTGCTGGATATACCCCTGGTTCATGACCACAATACGATCTGACATTGTCAATGCTTCTTCCTGATCATGGGTTACATACACAAAAGTAATGCCAAGCTCTTCCTTTAACCGTATCAGCTCATACTGCATTTCCTGACGAAGCTTTAAATCCAGCGCTCCCAATGGCTCATCCAGCAACAAAATCTTTGGCTCATTGACAATGGCCCTGGCAATGGCAATCCGCTGTTGTTGCCCGCCGCTTAAAGAATCCGGCCGGCGACTTTCATACCCCTCAAGATTAACTAATTTTAAGGCATAGCGGATTTTATCCTGTATATAATCTTTGGATTTTTTCTTTATTTTCAGACCGAAGGCAATGTTATCCGCAATACTCATATGGGAGAAAAGGGCATATTTTTGAAACACTGTATTAACCGGTCTTCTATTTGCCGGAACATGGGAAATATCTGTCCCGTTCAAAAACACCTGTCCCTCATCTGCCGTCTCAAATCCGCCGAGAATACGAAGCGTTGTCGTTTTTCCGCAGCCACTTGGTCCTAACAGGGTAACAAATTCATTTTCATGGATGGTAAGATTTAACCGGTCTAACACAAGTTCCCCGTCAAAGGATTTCGATATATTTTTTAATTCAATCCATTTATCTGACATATATCATCACTCTTTTCCATGCTGGTATATCAAATCTCCACTATCTTATCATAAAATACTAAAAGGTTCTACCGTTTTTTTGAACAATATTTTTCATCATCTCAATCTTTGCCTTTTCCTGGGGAGACATATCCTTCGTCAGTATCTCCATGAGGATAGAACTCTCCTCCGGAGTAAAGGATAAATCATGTTTTTTTAACTGACTGGCAGCCGCCATCAAAAGGGGTGCTGCCGCACTCATCTGCTTTCCTTCCATGTTTTCTGCCAGTTCTTTCATAACCTGGATTTTTATCGGATGCATTGTCTTGAAAATATCATATTGTTCAAAAATCGACTGACTCATCTTCTTCCTTTCCCGCTTCTTCCGGCATCTGCATCATGGACATCATGGAGGACACCATATCTACTGTATCCTGCTGTTCCGGTGAAAGCGTTGCCCGGAGTATATCCGACATATCCTGGGGATCACCCTCCCTACTCTGCATGGCGTTCATCAACTGCATCATGGACATCATACGTTCCATCTGGAAAAATTGCAGCAAAATATCAATGACCCACCGCTCTCGTCCACCGGTAAAGGGGCGTATGGCACGAAATAATCCCTCCAGATCAATCATTTCCCCCACTGCCACATCGAAAAACGGGATAGCCGCTTTTAATAATTGCACACTGTGATTATTCTGCATTCGGCTATCCCATTCTATCATCTTTTCCCCTGCCTTCAAAACAAGCGATTGCTGTTATTTTACATAAATTTATGCAGGAATCGTAGTTTTTATGAACATTACGAGTATTTCAGACGGTCCGGTGTGAGACGCATGAGCACCTCATCAATGAATTTCTCTGCCAGATATTTTGCCATGGGAAGATTTATATCCAGATAATTGCCACAACACTCCGGCGCAGCCCCCGGCACTTCCCCTTCAAAGTTTTTGATAAATCCAAACATTTCCCTCATAAGGGGAACAATCTCATCCGACTCATAGTCACCGGAAAGAAGCAGATAAAAGCCGGTGCGGCACCCCATCGGTCCAAAGTAGATTACCTTATCTCCCATCTCAGCATGGTTTCGTAAAAAGGTAGCCCCCAAATGCTCGATGGTATGAACTTCCGCCGTATTCATGACCGGTTCAAAATTCGGTCTGGTCATCCGAATATCAAAGGTTGTCACATTGTCATTGCCGATGGAATCCTTTCTGCTGACATAAATACCCGGTAACAGTTTCATGTGGTCCACAGTAAAGCTTGCTATTGTTTCCATTACAAAATCCTCCTTATTCCATATCATAATATACATTTGGCTGCCGTTCCGGCAACAGGGAATGAATCAAATCCAATACATGGCTGGATGCATTCCCGTCGTCCACGGAATTATATTTTTCTATGAACTTCTGATACCGCTCCTCATAAATAGAAGCATCATAATTCCGGATATCCTCTACTAACTGCTCCGTGGTGGAGGATATTGGTCCCGGCATTTCCTTCCTATAGCTGAAATAAAAACCTCTCAATTCATTTTTATACTTATAAAAATCATAGGCAAAAAAGAAAATCGGACGCCGTAATATACTAAAGTCAAACATAACCGAGGAGTAATCGGTTATGAGAATATCCGACACTAAAAATAACTCCGCAATGTCCCGGCTCTGATCAAAATGATAAATAAAGCCTTGATAGGGCGACCAATCCACCGCATCCATAATGAGATAATGGTACTTGACAATCATAATGTAATCGCCACTCAGCTCTTTTTGCAGCGTTTCAAAGGAAATCTGCGGCCGGAACTCGTACTTATTATCCTCAGAAAACTCATCATCCCGCCAGGTCGGTGCATACAAAATCACCTTCTTGTCCAAAGGCAGTCCCAGCTTTTTCCGATATCTTCTTACTGCCTCCGGCGTATTTTCACGGAACAGTATGTCATTTCTCGGATACCCGATTTCCAGCATTTCCTTTTTAAAATCAAAGGCTCTGCGGAAAGTTTCCGTGGAAAATGGATTTTGGGAAATGAGATAGTCCCATGTCTCTACGTTTTTCATAAAGTGTTTCTTGTAAGTCTCAATATCGCTCTCGCCCACCATAAATACATCTTCCATATCCAGTGCCAGCTTTTTTAACGGTGTTCCATGCCATGTCTGGATATAATAGGTACCCTTTCTTCGGACTAACCACTCCGGCTGTCTCGTGTCAAAAACCCAGACCTTCGCTGTTACCATATAGTACAGATACCGCATACGTCCATACCGTACCTGCCGACTCATACCGGGAATACTATATTTTTCTTTTTCGAAAAACCAGATACAGTCCCATTTTGTGTCATAGCCATTGGCGACCAGATATTCGTAAATATGCTTTGGATTACCGGCATAGCTTTTTCCGAGGCTGCTGTCAAATACAATCCGGTTCTTTTTTACCGGCAAAATCCAGCACATGAGACGGTAAAACAAAACCACCAGTCCCTTTGTCGCCTTATAGAGCCATTTGCCCACTATGGTCTCCCCTTTCTTCCCTTGCATTTTCACCCGTTCCCCCTTCACGCTCTCCAAATACTTTTTCAATCACCCGCTCTGAGGCTCTCCCGTCATCCACATGACAAAACCGGTTATAAAATTCCTCATAGCGCGTATGATACTGCTCCTTTATTTCCTCCAGCCGGTGAAGCGCTTCTATCAGCTCCTCATTGGTACGCACTACCGGTCCGGGAAGTTCTTTATCCATATCAATATAAAGCCCCCGAATTTCATCGGCATATTCCTCATAATCATAGGTAAAAAAGAAAATCGGGCGTTTCAGATTGGCAAAGTCAAAAAACACCGAGGAATAATCCGTAATACATATATCCGATGCCAGATACAACCGGGACACGTCCTCATACTGGCTTCCATTATACACAAAGCCCTCTTGTGCGGATAAGTCTAACATATCGGCAATGTAGTAATGAGTGCGAAGTAGCAGCACAGTGTCACTGCCAAATTCCTCCCGCAGCCCCTCCAAATTAAGAGCCAGTGTAAAACTGTATTTTCCTACGCCGATGGGTTGGTTATCCCGCCAGGTCGGTGCATACAAAATGACCCGCTTGTCAAGGGGAATACCAAGCTCTTTTTTCACTTCCGCTGCAATTTCTTCCTTGTTATCTGCATATAAAATATCGTTTCGCGGATATCCATACTCCAGTATCTGACTTCGTTCATAGCCAAAGGCACGCTCAAATACATCCGTGGAAAAACGGTTTGCCGACACAAGATAATTCCACTCTTTTCCCTGTTCATAAAAGACTGCCTTTAAGTTTTGATTTGAGGTGTAAACATCCTCCAAATCAAAGGCAAGCTTCTTTAACGGTGTTCCGTGCCATGTTTCCAAAAAGACGACCCCTTCCCTTTTTTTACACCAGGAAGGCTGCCTCACATTAAAGATACGGTAACCGCATCTTGTCATATAATACACATAGCGAAGGCTGTTCAGTCTGCAAACCGTATGCTTTCCGGTCTGCTTTAACGCTCCTGACTGCTCATTTAAAATCCAGATATAACGGTATTTATCGCCTCTTGTTTTCTGCAAATATTCATATAAATATTTCGGACTGTCCGAATAGCTTTTCCCGAAAAAGCTCTCAAATAACACCCAGTTCTTTTTCACCGGCAAGCGTCTGAATATCAAGTGCTCGATGACCCGATACCACTGAATCTTACTGCCAAACAACCCTTTTTTCTTTGTCACCACCGTGTGGCAACGACTGGCAAACCGGGAAAGCCTGTAATGTCCGGCACAAAACAAACGCAGCTTCCTTCGCAAAAAGAAGGGAAATTCCCTAAATTCCCTTGTTATTTTTTTTCTTTCCGGTATCCCCCGAAGAGCCCTCCGGTATCTTCCCGCCTCACTGTCAGAAATAATTTTCGGATAACGGGATAGGAAAAAGTGAATCAGACTTCGGGACAGCAAATATTTCAGTTCTCCGTCTTCTTCCTTTAAAAACTCCAGCGATCGCTCATAGCAGGTAATAAATTCCCCGCCACAGCCTCTATCCTCCTGCTGGGACAGTGCCGGCAGATGAATCCGGTCGTTCCGACAGCGTGCCACATACAGGCTGTCTGTTTCCGCCCACATTTTTCCTCTGGCAGCCTTTAATACCCGCAGGACAAAGCTCATATCGCTGTAATGCTTCGCCTCCGTATCAAAGGTAATGCCGCACTCTTGCAATAATTCTCTGCGTATGAGCAGATGCTGGGCGGAAAAATTTTCCCGGAAGCGTTCTTCTAAAGCCGCCCCCTCCAAAAAAACAATTCCCTCCAGCCTTGTTTCCTGTGTTGCCGACTTAAAATCAAAATTGCAGGGGCGAAACCAGCTACTGTATTTATTTCCAGTTACCATCAGGGCGTTTTTCTCCTCCGCCAGTTTCAGAAGACGGGGTAACGCCTCCTCCAATAGATAATCATCACAGTCAATAAAATAAACATAGTCTCCCGTTGCCTTGGAAAGTCCTATGTTCCGGCAGAAAGCGACACCAAAGGGCTCGTCCTTCTCTATGGTGTCCGCCCCTTTTGTCACCTTTTCTGCAGAATAAATCTGAACCTGACTGTTTACAGAAACAGCCTCCGGCACATAATCTCCTCCCTTATCACAGATCAGAAGAATTTCATAATCCGTCAGCTCCTGCTGTTCAAGGCTTGCTACACAGTCCTCCAGATATGCCGGTCCTTTCCAATAAGGAAGCACTATGCTTATCTTACACATGGCATTGTCTCCTATTTTCCAAATACGGTTTCTATAATTCGTTCTGCCGCATGGCCATCGTCCACACTACAAAATCTCCGGTAAAATTCCTCATAGCGGTCATGGTAAGTCTCATTGATGGCATCCATATTGTGCAGCGCTTCCACAACAGCTTCATTGGTGCGCAGAACCGGTCCCGGCAGTTCCTTTTCCATATCAATATACAGGCCCCTGATTTCATCTGCATAGGACTCGTAATCGTAAGTGAAGAATAAAATCGGGCGTTTTAAGTTGGCATAATCGAAAAATACCGAGGAATAGTCGGTGATACAAATATCCGACGCCAGATACAACCGGGATACATCCTCATACTTGCTTCCATTATATACGAAGCCCTTATAGCCGGACAAGTCTACGATATCCGCAATGTGATAATGGGTGCGGAGCAAAATTACACTGTCTTCGCTGAATTCCCGGCGCATCAAATCCAAATCCATGGCCAGATGGAATTTATAGCGTCCCTTCCCATAAAACTGGTCGTCCCGCCAGGTCGGTGCATAAAGGATGACACGCTTGTCCTCCGGTATACCAAACTCCTTTTTTACCTCTGCAGCAATCTCTTCCCGGTTATCCGCATAGAGAATATCATTTCTCGGATAACCGTATTCCAGAATTTTATCCCGGTTATACACAAAGGCTCGTTCAAAAACATCGGTAGAAAATTCATTGGCAGATACCAGATAGTCCCACTCTCTTGCCTGCTCATAAAACTGCATTTTATGGTTCTGACTGGCAGCAAAAATATCATCCAAATCAAAAGCCAGACGCTTTAGCGGCGTACCATGCCAGGTCTGTAAAAAGATTACTCCGGGACGCTTCTTACACCACATTGGCTGGCGCACATTGAATATCCGGTAGCCGCTCCGGGCCGCATAATATATATATCGCAGACTATACATCTTGCAACGGGTATACTTTCCCGTCTTTTTCAAATCCGGGGAATTCCGGTTCAGTACCCAGATATAACGATACTTATCCCCTCTGGTTTTCTTCAGATATTCATAGAGATATTTCGGACTGTCCGAATAACTCTTGCCGAAAAAACTTTCTATAAAAATCCAGTCATGCCGGATGGACATTTTCCTGAAAATATATTTTTCCAGCATCAGGTACCACTGGATTTTACTGCCAAACAACCCATTTTTCTTTCTCAATCTGGTACTTATCTTACTGACAGGTTTTGCTAAACGGTATTTGCCCCGACGCACAAAACCCATCTCCAACCGCTCCAGCCGCCGAAATTCCTTCGTCAGGTTTTTCCAGTCCGGCATCTTTTGCATGGCTTTTGTGTAACGCACTGCCTGCTCTCCTCGAATCTGTCCCGGGAATTTACTCAGGGAAAACCGCACTAAAGACCGGTCTAATATCTGTCTCAGCACCGCATCCTTTTGGGTAAGAAACTCCAGGGAACGGCTGTAGGAATCCATAAATTCACGTCCTCGACCGGAAGACTTTTTCTGTGACAGAGCCGGCAGATGAATTCGGTCATTGTGGTGGCGCCATACATACAGGCTGTCACCGTCCAACCACATCTGCTCTCCGGCAGCCTGCAAGGCCTGTACCACAAAGCGCATGTCACTGTAATAGGTAATCTCCTCATCAAATTCTATTCCCTTCTCCAGCAGAAACTTCCGCTGTATCAAAAGATGCTGGACAGAGAACATTGCTACAAAACGATCGGACAAAGCCTGTCCTGTCATTTGTTGAATTCCCTGAATAAAGGTCTCCTGAGTTCCTCTGTCAAAGTTAAAATTAGCTGGCTTAAACCATGAACTATATTTATTTCCCGTAGTAATCAGAGCGGCCTTTTCCTCTGCCAGTGCAACAAGACGGTTAAGCGCTCCCTCCAACAGATAATCATCACAATCGATAAAGTAGACATATTTTCCCGTGGCCTTTGCTATACCAATATTCCGGCAACAAGCCACACCAAGGGGAGCATCTTCGTCAATTTCCTCCTCACCAGCCGAGATTTTATCCTCCTGCCGTTCCTCGATGGCATGGTATACCATCACCTGCGGTTTTTCAGTCACCGAAGTCGGAACCTCCTGACCACCCCTGTCATTTACCACAATAATTTCATAGTCCGACAGTTGCTGGTCCTCAATGCTCTCCACACATTCTTCGAGATAGATCTGTCCCTGCAGATAGGGAATAATAATACTTATCTTCGACATAGTTACACTCTCCTATTTTCCGAATACCGTCTCCACCACCTTGCGGGTAGCATTTCCATCTTCCCAGGCACAGTATTTCTCGTAAAATCTATCGTATTTCTCTTTGTACTGTTTTTCAATCTCCGGCAGATTTCGCAGAGCATTCAGTACCTCATCCGTGTCAAACAACATTGGTCCCGGCAGCTCCTCCTCTACGTCCACATAAAAGCCGCGCAGGACGCTCCGATATTTTTCCAGGTCATAAGTAAAAAACAACATCGGCCTTCTCAGGTTTGCATAGTCAAAAAACACAGAGGAATAATCGGTAATCAGCACATCGGAAATGAGATACAGTCTCGCAATATCATTGTACTGACTTACATTATAGGCAAAACCGTCATAGGGCGACAAATCCAGATTATCCACGACAAAATAATGGGTACGCAGAAGAAGCACATATTCATCCCCCAACTCCCGCTTCAATTTATCCATATCCAGCTGCAGGGTAAATTTGTACTGAGCCGAAGCATAAAATTCATCGTCCCGCCAGGTCGGCGCATACAAAATCACTTTCTTTTTCTGGTCGATACCAAGCTCATTCTTGATTTCTGCCGTCAGGGCAGATTTGTCTTCCAGATGGAGAATATCGTTGCGGGGATATCCGGTTTCCAGCATTTTTCCATCATACATGAAAGCATGTCGGAATACCTCCTCAGAAAACTTGTTTGGTGCCACAAGATAGTCCCAGGAACGGGTCTGAATATAAAACTGCTTTTTGTAAAGAGGAGAAGCCGTCGTCACCTCATCCATATCAAATACCAGTTTTTTCAGAGGCGTGCCATGCCAGGTCTCCAAAAAGACATTGCCCTTCCTCTTGATGAAGTACTGGGGCTGGCGGCCGTTAAATACAATGTATTTTACCCGGGCCATATAGTAAAAATACCGAAGGCTGAACCGTATTACCTTTTTCGACGGATACGGCAGTTTTTCCTCCCTCTTTCTTTTCCTGCTGGAAAAAATCCAGACATATTTATATTCCCCCGGATAGTTCTGGTTCAAATACTCAAATATGTATTTCGGGCTGTCCGAGTAGTTCCTTCCAAAAAAACTCTCCAAAAGTACCACATTATCCATCATTTTCATCCGGCTGAACACCTTGCGGTACAAATACTTGCGCAGGGCTGAGCGGCTTGTCAGGACACGGCACAGGGTCTGAAGAGAACTGTGGCGGCTGACCCGCTTTGCAATTTTTGCAGGCGCCTCTTTTGCCGATGCCTTCAACAGACGTCGGGTATAAACCATGGATCTCTTTTTGGCAGCCCTGGTAATCAGGGGCAGACATTTGGATGCCTGATTATAAATCTCCTTGGCATCTTTTTGGTCAGCCGTAATATAAAAAGGTGCAATCTTTTTTGCATAATATTTGATAAATTTGCGGTCCAGTCCAATTTCTGCTTCCTCCCGTCCCTGCACGAGCTCCTTCATTGTCAAATAGGCACGTATTCCCTCAGAGAGCTTCTTTTTATCATCCAAAATCTGGCTCAGAGATGGCAGATTAATCGGATCATTGTGTTTTCTCTTAATATAGAGGATTTTGGGAACAAATCCTATATTCTCCGTGCCGCACAGCAGTAACATAGCATACGGCAAATCGGCATAGTAGGTATAATCCTCCTCAAACAGGTAACCCCTCTCCTGAATATATTCCTTGCGTACTAACATTCCCAAAACGGTGATATCCTGAAAGAAAGAACAGTTATGAAACAGCATATGAAAGGTCTGCAGCCATTCACTGTCCGGTTCCTGCAGCTCCGGCCCATCATAATCCGCCTCAAAATCTGGTTCCTCATCGTCCTCCTCAATGCTCTTGCCGGTATTCTGTGCATAGAGCTGCTTACCATTATCGTAATACACTCTCCGTCCATACCAGGTATTAGCATGTTTTGCACACACCACGTCTTTTCCCTCCGCCTGGGCCAGCATCTCCTCCAGCGCATAGGTTTCCAGATAGTCGTCACAGTCCAGAAACAGCACGTACTCACCCTGGCTGTTCCGGATACCCATATTCCGGGCTACGGCGGTACCCTGTCCTTCCGTCAGTTCCAATACCGTCAGCGGAAACGGACTCTCTTTCACCCGCTCCCTCAGTTCAAGGACAGCTTCACTGTCACAGTGGTCACAGACAACAATGGCCTCTAAATCCTGAACGGTCTGGTCTGCCAGACTGTCCAGACAGTCTCCAATATATTTTTTCTCATTATGATAGGGAATGATGACACTGACTTTCACTTGTTACCCTCCATCTCTGTAATAATAGGAATCCGGTTTATGGTTTATTTTACTACGATATTGATAATACGGCCCGGAACATAAATTTCTTTCACAATATTTTTACCTTCCAGTTTGTCCGCTATGGCCTCTTTCCCGGCAGCCAATGCTTCCTCCTTGGAGGCATCAATGGCGATGGAGACAGTTCCGCGTACCTTGCCATTTACCTGTACGCCGATTTCCTGCACTTGTTCCACGGTCTTTGCCTCGTCATATGCCGGCCATGCGCTCTGGTACAGTCTTCCCTCATAATTCATAAGACTCCACAATTCCTCGGTAATGTGCGGAGCCACCGGGTTCAAAAGAATCAGTAACGTCTTAAATTCATCCCGGGTTACCGTACCTTCTTTATAAAAGTCATTAATCAATGCCATCATGGCGGCAATGGCCGTATTATATTTTAAAGATTCAAAGTCATTACTTACCTTCTTGATGGTCTGATGCATTTTGGTTTCCATGGAAGCGCGGTAACCGGTTTCCTCCGTTACCATATCCTTTAACTTCCATACACGATCCAGAAAACGGCGGCATCCTTTTACGCCGTCATCGGACCAGGCAGCGGCGGCATCAAAAGCTCCGATAAACATTTCATAAGTACGAAGAGTATCGGCCCCGTAATCACGAATAATATCGTCAGGATTGACAACATTACCACGGGACTTACTCATCTTCTCGCCGTTTTCTCCCAGAATCATACCATGGGAGGTTCTCTTCTGATATGGTTCCTTTGTCGGCACAACGCCCTGATCGTACAAAAACTTATGCCAGAAACGGGAGTACAGAAGATGCAGGGTAGTATGCTCCATACCACCATTATACCAGTCTATCGGCAACCAGTATTTCAGTGCTTCTTGACTTGCCAGCGCCTCTTTGTTTTTCGGGTCAATATAGCGGAGGAAATACCAGGAAGAACCTGCCCACTGAGGCATGGTATCCGTTTCTCTTTCCGCCTTTCCACCACAACAAGGACAGGTGGTTTCTACCCAGGATCGGATATTGGCAATCGGGGACTCCCCATTATCCGTCGGCATATAATTATCTACTTCCGGCAATTCCAGAGGAAGTTCCTCCTCCGGCACCGGAACATAACCACATTTTTCACATTTTACAATCGGAATCGGCTCACCCCAGTAACGCTGTCTGGAAAATACCCAGTCCCGGAGCTTAAAGTTTTTCTTCGCCGTTCCCACGCCTTCCTTTGTCAGCCATTCCACAATAGCTTCCTTCGCTTCCGCCACGGATTTTCCGCTTAAAAAGCCGGAATTAACAAGAGTTCCTGTCGCCACATCCGTAAAGGCCTCCTCTTCTACATTTCCACCGGCAATTACTTCAATAATCGGAAGGTCAAACTTTTTAGCAAATTCCCAGTCACGGGTATCGTGGGCCGGTACCGCCATAATCGCACCGGTTCCATAGCTCATCAGTACATAGTCGGAAACCCAGACAGGGATTTCCTTTCCGTTTACCGGATTCACTGCACTAAGTCCATCAATGGCCACACCGGTTTTATCCTTGGCAAGTTCTGTCCGCTCAAAATCCGATTTTCTTGCTGCCTGTTCCCGATACTCCACAATGGCATCCCAGTTCTTAATCTCATCTTTATATTTGTCCAGATACGGATGCTCCGGTGATACAACCATGTAAGTAACACCAAATAAGGTATCCGGTCTGGTTGTATAAATTCTCAACTTTTCCTCTTTGTCTTTCAGAGCAAAGTCTACCTCTGCCCCGTGAGAACGTCCAATCCAGTTTTTCTGGGATACTTTGACACGCTCAATATAATCCAGTCCGTCCAAATCGTCAATGAGCTGATCCGCATATTCTGTAATTTTTAACATCCACTGACTCTTTACTTTCCGGACAACCGGACTGCCACAGCGCTCACAGACGCCGTTTACCACTTCCTCATTGGCGAGTCCGCATTTACAGGACGTACACCAGTTAATCGGCATCTCTGTCTTATAAGCAAGCCCTGCTTTATATAATTTCAGAAAAATCCACTGGGTCCATTTGTAATATTCCGGGTCCGTCGTATTGACTTCCCTCTCCCAGTCAAAGGAATAGCCTAACGCCTGTAGCTGCTTCTTAAAACGCCCAACGTTATTTTTCGTCACTTCCTTTGGATGCACTTTATTTTTAATGGCATAGTTTTCGGTCGGAAGACCAAACGCATCCCAACCCATTGGATACAGAACATTATATCCCTGCATTCTTCTTTTTCTCGCTACGATATCAAGGGCTGTATATGGTCTTGGGTGCCCCACATGAAGTCCCTGTCCCGATGGGTAGGGAAACTCTACCAGGGCGTAATATTTCGGCTTTGTAAAATCATCGGTAGCCTGAAATGCTTTTTCCTCCTCCCAGACCTTCTGCCATTTCTTTTCAATCTCTTTTGGATTATAACTCTGACTCATATTCTTCCTCATTTCTGCGGGTGCTCGCCGCTGATGTTATTCACTTGCTTGTTCTTCCGGCTCTTCTGTCACCTGAACCGTTGCTTTCAGCTTCGGAATCGTTCCTATCCAGCCGGATGGAAGAGTAACCGTTCCTGTCACCTCATAGCTGCCCGGCTTACTTTCATCGTAGGCAGCACAACTCCATGTGACGGTCGCCTGTGCCGTATTTCCATAAGCATCGGCAATCGTTACCGAAGACGGTAGTTTCTCTGCCACTACAGTTTCCCACGAGGTTCCCGTTGTCACACTTGCCTCGCGAATAGCCGAGGTTACCTTTGCATACCGATAAACAACGGTAATGGTATAGCTGGCACTAATATTGCTTCCGTCCTTTGTCGTGGCTGTAATCGTAACGGTTCCACTCTTTAGTGCCTTCACACTTCCCGAGCTGCTCACAGACGCCACCGCCGGATTACTGGAGCGATACGTCAGGCTCCGGTTGGAAACCGTGGAAGGCTTCAAGGTAGCATGAAGCTGCATCGCATTTCCTACGGTCAGAACCTTTCCTGCCGCCGTAAGACTTAATCCTGTAGCATACTGGCGCACCGTAACCGTACAGGAATTCACGGTACCGGATCCATCTGCCGCCTTGACGGTAATCACTGCTGTACCGGCCTTTTGCGCCCTTACAACACCCTTCTTAGAAACTGTTGCCACAGATGGATTGGAAGAAGTATATATTACCTTCTTTGACGTGGCTGTCTTTGGCTTAATTTTCTTTACCTTCAGTGTAAATTTAGCCGCCGAGGCTTTCCCGCCCAGATAAAGGGTCTTGGACCTATGGTTCAACGTAATGGAACTTACTGACACTTTCGTCAGTACTTTATATACAACAGTTACCTTTGCTTTATGTTTGATTTCATCGGTAATACTATAGGTTACTTTATATTTCCCCGGTTTGTTCGTATCGATCTTTTTCACTTTTTTATACTTCGTTTTCTTATCCATCTTATAATAAATTTTTGTTCTAAGAAGATCTTTCGCATTAAAGCCCGTGGAGTTTTTTACTTTAATGCCTTTCATAACATTAAATTTGGAGCCATAGGCAATGCTTTTACTCTTTGCCCCTTTTATCGTTGGCTTTTTATTCCGATATGGATTTTCCGGATCCGGGTCTGTCGGATCCCATCCTGAATATCCCGACACCTTAATTGCTCTCGGCTTACCGAGAGGACCTGGATTTTTCGATTTATATATAATAACCTTTGTACCGGTAGGGCAATTATCAAAAATCCATTTGGCATCTGCCACCGTCAGACGAACACAGCCATGAGAAGCTATTGACCCCAGTCGATTGTACTGAATATAGGACTGGCTGTCTTTTGTCTGCTGGTGATACCAGACAGAATGAAAAAGAAACCCTTTATAAATCCGGGTACAATACTGTCCATAACTTGGCCCATCTAATAAATGCCAGCGCAGCTTCTCCTGTAGATGAAAGGTACCTAACGGCGTTGCTGACCCTGCCGAACAGACAAACGCCTTATAAGCTTTATATTTTCCACCTTTGTACTTATAAATCGTCACTACATTCTGCTGTTTGTTTATTTTAATCATATAAGGATTTGCCGCATGGGCTTCTGTTTTATTTACCACGCCACAAGTCACAAACAAAAGCAGAGTGAACAAAATAATTGTTATACTTTTTTTCATATATAACCTCCAGACTGCCTACTGTTTTCAGCATTAATAATACAAAAAAGCATACGTTTTAATAATACCAATCTACCTAGTCTTTGTCAAGAATACTTCCCCTTTACCGGGCATAGATTATAGTAACTATTACAGAACAATCTGGTATAAATATGTCATTTGTAGAAAATATGATAAACCAGTATGGCCTGTCCGCCATGTTTTTACTTATTTTACTGGAATATGCCTGCTTCCCTGTATCCAGTGAAATCATACTGCCCTTAGCCGGTCTGGTAGGGGCACGCTCCCACATGCCCTTTATTACCCTTGTACTGGCAAGCACGGCAGCCGGTCTTTTTGGCACCGGCATTACCTATCTGGTCGGACGGATCGGAGGCTCTCCTCTGTTAGAAAAGATTATGAAACGGTTTCCTTCCTTTGAAAAACCAATTCTCGCTTCCTACCGTACCTTTGGCAATCATGGAAAAAGTGCAGTCTTTCTTAGTCGCATCATCCCTCTTTGCCGAACCTATATCGGATTTGTCGCCGGTGCTATGAAACAGCCGCCTGCCAGTTATTTTTTCTGCTCTGCTTTCGGCATCCTGTTGTGGAACAGTCTGCTTACCAGTCTGGGTTATTACTTTTATCAGCATCAGGATGTATTTTTTCTCTACTTTAACCGGTACAAAAAATGGATTCTCATCTGTGGAAGTCTGCTTTTATTATTGATTCTTTTTTGTAATATCAGCTCCCGCTGCAAAAAAAGCGAAGAAAACCGAGAATAATAAGGATTCCTCCACCAATGCCATTGATTCGCCGCAGATTGCAAAACACTCTGGTTCCCAAGGTCAGAAAAACACCTCCGGCAAGTGCTGTCAAAAAGGGAAAAACATATGCTGTTCTTCCGTAACCGGTTATACCAAAACCAGCACTGATCGAGTCCAATGCCAGCGTAAGTCCCAACACCATTCCTTCCCATGGCTCCAAAACGTGGGAGGCATCCCTGTCATAGTCTGCGGTTTTATTTTCGCCCAAAGCGTTCCAGAGTGTCCTGCTGCCCAGAAAAATTAGTATGGCAGCACCGCCTATCCGAAACAGTTCATCTGGCACAAAATCCACCAGCCGTTCCCCGGCTGCCACGGCAAAAAGGGTCAATATGCCATTCATAAAGGCAATGATCAGTCTGGTGCTCCAGGGTATCCGGATTCCCGACACGGCATATGCCATTCCGATTCCCAGCGTATCCAGACTGACAGAAACAGCCAGCAACATAATCAAACCCATAGAAATCTCCCGTTTTTTATTTCTATTCTATGTAAAGAAAGTAAAATGGGAAGATAATTCGACAAAATATTGAAAAGGAGCAATTACCATGGAATGGTATACACTGAGCATACCACAGTTTATCCGGGAAACCGGATGCCGCACAGAACAGGGTCTGTCGGAAAAGGAGGTAATCAAACGGCGGCGTCAGTATGGCCTGAATGAGCTGGAGCAAAAAAAGGGTCCCGGTCTTGCTGCCCGTTTTTTCGGCCAGTTTAAGGATTTTATGATTATTACCCTCTTAGCGGCCGCCCTGATTTCCTTTTTAGCCTCCTGTAGCAGGGGACATGCGGATTTTACCGATCCGTGTATTATTCTGGCCATCGTCATACTCAATGCCGTTATCGGGGTGTTTCAAGAACAAAAGGCAGAGCATTCTTTAGAGGCATTGCGTTCTTTGCAGACACCGGAGGCAGTTGTACTGAGAGAGGGAAGGCGAAAAACCATTCCCTCAAATGAACTGGTTCCCGGTGATATTGTCTGTCTGGAGACCGGGAATCTTGTTCCGGCAGATGGGCGGCTTTTGTCCTGTCACAGCCTGTCAACCGAGGAATCGGCACTGACAGGAGAAACCGGCACCGTGGAAAAAAATACGGAGGCCATCCACTCCTCTTCTGTTTCCATCGGAGACCGGAAAAATTTTGTATTCTCCGGCACTATGGTCACTACAGGCAGAGGGACTTTCTATGTCACAGATACCGGTATGAGTACCCAGATTGGACACATAGCCGGACTTCTCGCTGAGGAAGAAGCACCGGAAACTCCTCTGACCAAGAAACTGAATAAAACCGGGAAATTTCTCGGCTTTCTGGCACTGGCTATATGTGCCCTTGTATTTTTCCTTGGCATTCGTAAGGAACAGCCGATTTTTTCCATGTTTATGACCTCCGTAAGCCTCGGAGTGGCTGCCATCCCGGAAAGTCTACCGGCCCTCGTTACTATTATGCTCTCTTTAGGCGTGGAGCGTATGGCAAAAAAGAATGCCATTATCCGTCACCTTCCAGCGGTGGAAACTCTCGGCAGTGCCACCGTCATTTGCTCCGACAAAACAGGAACTCTGACAGAAAATAAAATGACCGTACGGGATTTTTTCTGTTTTTGTGAGCCTGCCTATTTAGCCCGGCTTTTTGTCCTCTGTAATGACAAAACCGGACCAATGGAGGAGGCACTGATCCATTTTGCATCCCAGCATGGCATTTCCTATGAAGCGGAAAATAGTGCGTCTCCTCGTATTTTTGAACTTCCCTTTGATTCCGGGCGAAAGAAAATGACTACCTTGCATAACACTCCGAAGGGTTATCTTTCCATTACTAAAGGAGCACCGGAAATTCTTTTGGAGGATTCCGCTTTTTATTACGAAAATGGTTCTGTGCAACCTATGACAAACAGCCGCCGGCAGGAATTTAGGAAACAGGCAGAGTGCTTTGCTTCTCAGGCACTCCGGGTACTGGCGGTGACCTTCCGCAATCTTCCTGCCGCCTACAAAAATACTTCTTTAGAAAAGGAACTGGTCTTTGTCGGCTTTGCCGGCTTTATGGACCCTCCGAGAAAAGAAGCCTTTGATGCCGTGCGAAGATGTAAAGCCGCCGGTATTCTTCCGGTTATGATCACTGGAGACCACAGAATTACGGCTGCCGCCATTGGGAAAGAATTGGGCATCTGCTCCCATGAGGAAGAGGTCCTTACCGGAAGAGAGCTAGACCTTCTCACCGACAGTGAGCTGGAAAGACAATTAAAGCATTACCGGGTATTTGCACGGGTATCCCCCTCCCATAAGGTACGACTTGTGAAACTGTACCAGCGTCAGAAAAATGTCGTCGCCATGACCGGTGATGGTGTAAATGATGCGCCAGCCCTAAAGGCTGCTGATATTGGCTGTGCCATGGGTCTTACCGGTACAGATGTAGCAAAAAACGCAGCCGACATGATATTAATGGATGACAATTTTTCTACCATTGTTGCCGCCGTACGGGAAGGCCGGGGAATCTTTGATAACATAAAAAAAGCCATACATTTCCTGCTTTCCTGTAACATTGGGGAAATTATGACTATTTTTACCGCTATTTTATTTGGACTTGACGTGCCGCTTCTGCCGGTGCAGCTCCTTTTTATCAATCTGGTGACAGACTCCTTCCCGGCACTCTGCCTCGGAGTAGAACCTCCGGATTCCGATATTATGATGCGCCCTCCGACCCATGCCGGAAAAGGCCTGTTTCATTTCGAATCGGTTTTTCAAATGACAATCGAGGGAATGTTTATTGGCTCGTTAGCACTGTTTGCCTATGTAGCCGGCAACTCCACAATGTGCTTTGCTGTACTGTCTCTTTCACAGTTAGTACATTCCTTTAATATGAGAAGCAGCCACTCTTTGGCAAATATTGGTTTTTTCGGAAACAAAAAGCTGTTTTTCAGTGTCCTGCTCTGCATTATCCTTCAATGCAGTGTCATTACCGTGCCTGCTCTCCGGAATATTTTCCACACAGTGCCCCTTACCACCATGCAGTGGGGTATGGTTATCGTTTTATCCCTGCTACCCATTCCCCTGGTAGAACTGGAAAAACGATTACAACGTTAGCATAACAGTGTCATCACTGCCCCGTTATCCAGTCTGCCAAATCCCGGATTACCGACTGACTGACACTTCCTGTGCT
Source organism: Lachnospiraceae bacterium (assembly GCA_022510615.1). GTDB lineage: Bacteria > Bacillota > Clostridia > Lachnospirales > Lachnospiraceae > Eubacterium_F. The sequence continues at coordinate 36,805 of JAFLTC010000008.1, forward strand.
GTCATATTCCGTGGTATCTGTCTTTCCGGCGGAGGTCATAAAATAATGGTTCAGCTTCTGATAAGAGTGGTAGGTGACATGGGAACGCCCCTTTAACAGCTCCTGCCACTTTTCATAGTGGACCATGGGCGTCTCAAAATCTGATTCCCCCTGCAAAATAAGGAGCGGCAGGGTGGAATTTGTTTCTATCCAGTATTTCGCATCACACTTTACTGCCTTTTTCTTCTCCGCATATATCGTTTCTGTCGTCTGTATCGGCTTTCCGGCTAACATAGCTGCTCCCGCCAGACGTCTTTCTTTTCTCTGAACCAGTGCCGGCAGATAATCCGCTGCTTTCCCTTGGGCAACAAGATAAATCCGGTCGGCATCAATTTCTCTTGTATTATACATCAAATCCACCGCATAACCGACATCCTCCGTAAGGGTGTCATAAATGCCGGCGCTTTCCGGCAGGGAATACGCATACTGGAACCCCCGCTTATTGTACCGCAGGCTTGCAATCCCCCTGGCAGCCAATCCCCTTGCCAAATCCCTGATAGGGGTATTTTCCCCGTTGCCAATACTTCCGTCCATATCCATATCATCCTTGCCTGGAATTAGTATTACAACCGGGACTTTTTCTTCCTTTTCAGGAAGCAACAGTTTTCCTTTCAGGGCATAAGGTTCCCTGCCTACGATTACCTCTGTTTCCTCATAGGTATCCTCTTTCTCTTCTCCGTTTTGTCGGAGAAGCGTCACATCAAACCAAAGACCGGCAATTTTTTCCTGCTTATCATAGACAAACTGAATCGTTCTGCCCTGATTATTTCCGTAGCGGAGGGTAACCAGTACGATATGATACTCCCCGTTTTCTGATTCCTCCACCGATTCAATCCCCTCATACCCGGTAAGATTTCCTGCTATACTTTGGAAAGAAGCCCGTAAATTTTCCTCTCCCGTCTGATTCGCCAGCTCGGCAGTGAAATCTTCCATCATAGGTGCATACAATCCACTCACGATCTGATTAGCGAAATTCCGGCTTTTTTTTGCCAGCTCACTCTCCGCATCCCCCGCGGAACCGGAAACCGTAGAAGAATCGGAATCAGCGGCTGTCCCAGAAACGGCAGAACCGGAAATTGCAACACTTCTCCCGGATTCTTCTTTTGTATCTGTCTTCTTTTGACAACCAGTAACAAATCCAGCTATCAAAAGAAAACAAGCCGCTGCCAGCAATACTCTTTTCCCTATCACCTTTTTCATCCTTCCCTGGCCTTTAAAATATAACTTTCAATCCGCTTTCTTAAAATATTGGAAAAGGCTTGTCCCTTATATTGTGTAGTTAGCATTTCCCGATGCACAAAACCACCCGCTTTATTCATATGTCCTCCACCGGAGCCTACATCAGCAGCAATACTTTCCGCCAGATGACTTGCCTCATATGGTTGTTTCCCGCTTCGAATGGACAACTTATATCCAATTGGGGTTTCATTGTATACTACACACACATCAATCCCTGCCACCTGTATTACCATATCACTGATAACACCAAGCAGATTGGGGTCACATGGTCTGGTTTTTACAACAGCAAAATAAAGTTGTTCATTATAGTAATAATTTGTCAGTGCCTCACCGGCAATCTGGAGTTCCTCCCTGGACAAATTAGAATTTACAACCATTTTAAATAATTCTCTGTCAATACGGAGGGTATCCCTCATCTCACGGTCGCTGGCGCAGTAAATTTCCGATAGTTGCCCGGTATCACTGTATAATCCATAGTACAAAGCTGTTGCCACATCGGTATTTTTATTTACATCAAAGCCGGCCTCGGTTAATAATAGCCAGACTACCGTACAACAGCTTCCATATTCACTTTTAATATAGCACCAGTCGTTTGTCGGCACACAGGAAGGATGATGATCCACCATTGCCGCTAACGGAGTGTCAAACCGGGTAATATTTCCTCCCTCATACTGGCAGTCCACGGTAATTAGAACATCACAGGCAGGCAGTTCCTCCACATATTTTACCGGAATCTCCATTTTTTCAACCATCATTCGAAGTCCCGGCTTGGTAATCCTGTTTACACCACTATAAACTAAGTGAACATCTTTTCCTTTTTCCTTAAAATAGACATATAAAGCATAACCGGCACCGATGGAATCGGCATCCGGACTGTCATGGCATTGAATCACAATTCTTTCCAATTCATCAAACTTTTGTAAAAACATAAAATCCCTCTCTTTCCCATATAGTTTACCAAAAAGTGAACAATTCCTCAAGAGTTCTTTCCTTTTCTTTTTATTTTATGTTATAATGGTAGCACGATGGTGCAAGACTGAATAGAGTTCAAATTGGCGCCATCGTGCTAAAAAGACAATACGAAAGGAGCAAAAGTACAATGGCATGGTATGATGAAGCAATTTTTTATCATATATATCCACTGGGATTAAGCGGAGCACCTGCCCAGAATGAGAAAGGAGAAATCGTTCACCGACTGCGGGACATGGAAAACTGGATAGACCATATTAAGGCAATCGGCTGCAACGCTCTCTATATCGGTCCCCTTTTTGAATCGGTGGGACACGGCTATGAAACGACAGACTATAAAACATTAGACCGGCGTTTGGGAGATAATGAGGATTTAAAGCATTTTGTAGCTTCTTGTCATAAAAAGAATGTAAAAGTCATTTTCGACGGCGTTTTTAACCACACAGGACGAGATTTCTTTGCTTTTTTGGATGTAAAGGAGCATCGGGAAAATTCCCGTTACAAAGACTGGTACTGTAATGTGAATTTTGGGGGAAATAATGAATACAATGACGGCTTTTCCTACGATAACTGGGGAGGCTACAATCTCTTAGTCAAGCTGAACCAGAGAAACCCGGAGGTCAGGGATTATATTTATGATGTGATTCGTTTCTGGGTATCGGAATTCGATGTGGACGGCATCCGTCTGGATGCGGCAGATGTTCTGGATTTTGATTTTATGAAAGGAATGCGCCGGGTGGCGGAGGAAGTAAAACCGGATTTCTGGCTGATGGGCGAGGTAATTCACGGAGAATATAACCGCTGGGTCAATACAGACACCCTTCACTCGGTTACCAATTATCATCTCAACAAGGCTTTATGGTCCGGCTGCAACGATCACAACTTTTTTGAGATTGCCCACACGGTAAAACGATTGTATGACATGGGCGGCGGGCATTATGAAAATTTCAAGCTGTACAACTTTGCGGATAATCACGACGTAGAGCGGATTGCCAGCATACTGTCGAGCAAAGAACATTTTGATGTTGTACATATCCTTATGTATACTCTTCCGGGCATTCCTTCGATTTATTATGGCTCTGAATTCGCCATAGAGGGAAAAAAAGAACGGGGCTCTGACGCTTCCTTACGCCCTTCCCTGAACCTTTCGGATTATGAAAATGCCATCGAGGAAAATCCTGCCACTGCCTTGATTGCTAAATTAGGACAGATTCGTCAGAACACACCTGCCCTTTCCTACGGAGAATACAAGGAACTTTTACTGATGAATCGGCAATATGCTTATTCCCGCAGCTATCAGGGAACCGATGTCATTGCTGTGGTAAATAATGACGAACAGGAAGCCGTTCTTCGTATTCCATATTCCGGCAGCCAGACCTCCTTTACCGGGTCTCTGACGCAAAAAACATACACCGTAGAAAATGGGCAGATTGAAGTGGTGCTGCCTGCTTATGGCGGGGATATTCTGGTGTAATCGCCGGGGCTTTTGCTTACTTTTGGAGCTTTTAAAAGGATAGGGCCTAATCCGTCTTATTTACCAGATATATCCCTACGCATACAAGAGGCAGGGAGCAAACTACATAGAGATTCCAGATATTTTCTCGCAAAATGATTGCTGATAAAATGGTTCCAAATACTGGTATTAGGAAATTAAATACGGTGATCTGGCCCATTTGGTTATATTTTAAAAGTGCAGTCCAGAGTCCGAATGCGGCTGCGGAGAGAAATGCCATATAGAAAAGTAGCATAAGGCCGGAAACACCTGCCTTATTCCAGTTACATTGTCCACCGGTCAGTGTTCCGGTGAGAACTAACATCACACCCCCTGCCAATAGCTGCCAACCGCATAGGGTGAGGGGGTTCATGCTGCGAGATACTTCTTTACTAATCAATGCTCCCAACGCAACACAGACCGCTGATATCAGCATAAAACCCTCTCCTAACAGGGAGAAATTTCCCCCTATTCCTCCCTTTCCCAGATTCACGATTACTACTCCTGCCATTCCAAGGAAACAACCAAACAACCTTTTACTGCCTAAAGACTCCTCTTTGTAAAAATAAGTTGCTGTAATGACGCAGAGAAAAGCGGAGGTGCCATTCATAATAGCCCCTTTCACTCCACTTACATGAGCCATTCCAATATAATAAAAGACATATTGCAGAAAGGTCTGTACGAAACCAAGCAGTAAAATTCCCCGGATAGATAAGCCGGACTTTTTCCGTTCTGCTTTTTTATCTCTTTCCCATATAAAGGAAGCTGCTATCGTCAGGCAGCCCGCAAGTAAAAACCGGATGCCGGCAAAGAGCATCTGGCTCCCCATATTCTCTGGCTTAATATCAAAGAAGTTATATCCTGTTTTAACACACGGAAACGCACTCCCCCATAAAAGAGTACACAATACGGCACAAGCAATTACCACGCCCCGCTTCTGAAGTAAATTTCTTTGCCCGTTTTTCATCTTTTCCTCCATTTCCAAACGTTTTGTGCTCTGGAACAGTATACACGCATTTTATATTTTTAGCAAATATCTTAAAGTTCTATATTGCATCCTAAGCAAATTTCGAATATAATGAAAATAAGAAGATGCGGTAACCAAATTTGACTTTGCATAAAGGGCATGTACGAATGGAGGTATATATGACACCAGAAGATTTGTTTAAAAAAGAACTGATGTTGTATGACACCAGTTATGGTACAAATGATTCTTTTTATAATAATCTGCCTTACATTAAGGATTACGACTTATGTAACTGGCGGCCGCTTCGGATGTTCAGCGGTAACGTAATTAAATATTATCAGTATAAAATGGATAAACCGGTTATTCTTTTTACAGACCCGGAATAAGAGGCGACTGAGAAACACACGCCTCTAAAAAACCCATAGCGTTTTTGCTCCGCGCAAGGGAACTTCCCCATAAAATGAAAATGCTCCCTTAGAGGAGCACTTTTTATTGCATTTATTTTGATGAATTTTCTTTTTCCTGTCGGAAATTTTTAAAATTACCCTGCCGCTCATTTTGCTGCTGCCGGTAACAGACACTGCCATGTCCCCGTCTATTTCGATTTCTACCATGGAATCCAGCTCTAATTCCGCTACTGTTATTTCTGTTTTTTCCTCTCCCTGCTGTTTATATATTTTTGTATCACCGTCCAAAGAGATGGTTTTGGATTCACTCTTTCTATCTTGCCCTCGCACGGCATCCCCACTGGCACTTTCCGGGCGTCTTCTACCCTCTATGCCTCCGGGACTTACATTTCCCGGGTTGTTATCATCCGATGCTTGTTTCCCGTCCGGAACACCTACATCATCGGGCATCCTTTCACCATCCGGAACACCTCTTCCTGTACCATCTATAGCACTCCCGCTGACATTCTCACGCTGCCCCTCCGGTCTGTCAAAAACATCCACAATAATCTGAGTATCCGACACACTGGTTACTCTTCCAATTATCCTTGTTAACAGAATAATAAAGGAAAATGATTGAACTGTGTTGATATTGTGTAAAATTTGTGAAACAGGTCAGCAGAAACATTACCTTCTTTCTCTTTCACATCCCCTGTTCTCCTTGACAATATGTAGGAAAGAAAGTAAAATTATCATATATTTTTTACAATATGACCTTTATTATATTGCTGTCCCCATGGAGGAAATAATATGGCTTCAAAGGATGAAAAAATAGATATTTCACTCATTGTTCCCTGCTATAATGAGCAGGAGGTTCTTCCTATTTTTTATAAAGAAACAACCCGCGTCCTATCAGAAATGGGCTATTCCTATGAGCTTTTATTTATCAATGATGGATCTGGTGATGGCACTCTCCGACTGATACAGGAATTTGCCTCCAGGGATGAACACGTGAAATATATTTCCTTCTCGCGGAATTTCGGTAAAGAAGCGGCTATGTATGCAGGCTTTTGTAACGTACTGGGGGACTATGTAGCTGTATTGGATGCCGATATGCAGGACCCGCCTTCCCTTTTACCGGAAATGGTAAAAATACTGGAGCAGGGAGAATATGACAGCGTGGCAACAAGGCGAGTATCCAGACAGGGAGAGCCGGTCATCAAAAGCTTTTTTGCCCGGTTATTTTACCGCATTATTAATCGGATCTCTGATGCTGATATTGCAGATGGGGCAAGAGATTTCCGGCTGATGAAGCGCTGCATGGTAGAGGTAATTGTCAGCATGGGCGAATACAACCGTTTTTCAAAAGGAATTTTCGGATGGATTGGTTTTAAAACCTTCTGGCTGCCATATGAAAATAAGGAACGGGCTGCCGGGGATACAAAATGGAGTTTCTGGAAGTTGATGAAATATGCCGTGGATGGTATTATTAACTTTTCGCAGGTTCCCCTCAGTATTGCCTCCTGGTTTGGTATGCTTATGACAGGAATTTCTATTTTGTTTATACTTTTCATTATTATACGAAAACTAATATTTGGCGACCCGGTAACAGGCTGGCCGTCTCTTGTCTGTATTATTACTTTGATAGGCGGTATTCAGCTTTTCTGCATGGGTGTCATGGGACAGTATTTGGCGAAAATGTATATGGAAACAAAAAAAAGACCCCACTATATTGTAGGGGAAAGTAATATTGAAACGATTTCAAAGGTAAATTAAGGAGGCAACATTGATAAAAAAAATAGAAGATTTTACAAAGAAACAGCCAGTCGTTCTATATGCGACTGCCTTTCTTTTTCCTATTCTGATTATGCTGTGCATTCTGTACACCGGCGACTTTTATCCTTTTGGGGAAAAATCCCTGTTTATTATGGATATGAAAGGGCAATATGTAGAATTTTTCGCTTCGCTGCGGGACACCATTTGTGGCGACAATTCTCTGTTTTTTTCCTGGGCAAGATCCATGGGGGGGAACTATCTCGGGGTATTTGCCTATTATATAGCAAGCCCTCTTTCTTTTCTGACTATTTTCTTCCCAATAGAGAAAATGCCTCTGGCGATAGAATTTCTGACTCTTTTAAAATTTGGCCTCTGCGGTCTTAGTTTTTCCGTGTACGCCAGATATATAACAAAAAAGCAGGGAAGGGAAATGGGGCTGCTGCTTTTAGTCCCGACAATCTGTTATGTGCTTATGTCCTATAATATGGTCTATTCCCTCTGCCTTATGTGGCTGGACGGAGTTATCCTTCTGCCTGCTGTGCTGCTTGGAGTAGAAAAGATTTTAGATGGAAAAAAGGGACTGCATTATATGCTGATGCTTACCCTCCTCTTTATCAGCAATTATTATACCGGATATATGATTGGAATTTTTACTGCTTTGTATATCCTGTACCGTATCTTAAGCAGCGTCACGAAAAAGGACTGGAAAACTTATATCCCGAAACTCCTCCGCCTTGCTCTGACAACGTTTCTCTCCACTTTACTATCGGCTCCTTTACTACTTGGGGTCCTAAAGGATCTGATGCAGGGAAAACTTGCTTCCGACAACGTAAACTATCAGCCGGACACTGTAACGAACTTTAATTTTTTCGATTTGTTCGGAAAATATACGAACGGAAATTATGACAGTCTGACAAATGCGGGACTGCCGGCCATTTATTGCGGCTATGTTATCCTGTTTTTAGCAATTTTGTTTCTTCTATTCCGAACCGTTAAAATACGGGAGAAAATAGGAACTATTGCGATACTCGGTATTTTGGCACTTAGCTTTTATTACACCAAATGGGATATGGCATGGCACGGCTTCCAGTATCCAAACTGGTTTCCTTATCGGTATGCCTTTCTCTTTAGCTTTCTTTTGCTTTATATGGCAATTCAGTCCATGTGCCGTCTGGCGCACTGGGAGGGAAACAATGCCAGTCTGAAAAAGCTAATGGCTTCCCCGACTGCCCGGATTATTTTTGCCATCGTTCTGATAATCGGAGTTTCCCTTGAAATGGGAGAAAACGGATCCAATCTTTTAGCCGGACTCGACGATGAATTTCATTACGGCACCGTGGAAGAATACGAAACCTTTATTAAAAAAACGAATCCTCTGGTGAATGAAATTAAGAAAAAGGACAGCGGTTTTTACCGCATCAATCAGGGCTTTGAATATTCTAAAAATGATGCCATGCTGCTAGGCTATCATGGCATGACACACTATTCTTCCACTTTCAATGCTGCCATCAACAGCCTGACTCCAAAGCTTGGTATTTCCCAAGGGTATTTCTGGAATTCCGGCTATGGTTCCAACGCTATGTTAGACAGCTTATTTGCCGTAAAATATATACTGGCAGACCGGGCAGTGCCAACAGACTATACAAAGTTTTCGGGCACGGATATGGGAACAACTTCCTACCAAAATCCAATGGCGTTATCGATTGCCTACGGAGCAAAGCCATCCAGCCTGTCACCAGATTTATCGGACATCAGCCCTTTTGTCAACCAGAACCGATTTATGAATGCCATTGCAGGTACCGACACGGAGTATTTTACGGACTGCCCATATTCGCTGGAGCAGATTTCTAATACTCAGTGGAACTATCATTTTACAGCTTCTTCCTCCAATCCGGTATATCTGTATATGAAAGCAGATAATGCCAACTGGGCGGATGTCTATGTAAATGATAACTGGATTGGCAATTATTTTTCCAATGAAACAAACGGAACCTTATATCTCGGTAATTTTACCACCGGTCAAAAGGTAACGATAACGGTTATCTCCTCCGAGCAGTCCACCTCTCTGTATTTTTCCGCTATTGCTGAGCTGCAAAAAGACAGATTACAAACTACACTGAACGCCCTTCGGAACAATGGTATGGAGATTGAAACTCATAAGGGCGGAGGGCTGTCCGGCAGTATCACACTGGCAGAAAATCACACTATCCTCACTTCTATCCCTTATGATGAGGGATGGACCGTGCGGATTGACGGCGAACCGGCTGTGATGGAAAAATTTGCTGACACCTTTATAACGGTTCAATGCCCTGCAGGGAAACACAGGATTACCTTTTCCTATATATCACCGGGAGTTATGACCGGACTGTGGATATGTCTGGCAGCACTTATTATTGCCCTGTTCTATTTTGTATTCTGGGATATCGGAAAAAAGAAATTTCTAAAAAAATAATTTTGTATAACGACTAACAGCTGGCAAAAGCGCCAGCTGTTTTTTATTTTTTCAGGGAAACGCCCCTGCCAAATTCTGCACTGCTTCCCAATTGTTCCTCAATTCGCAGCAGCTGATTATATTTTGCCACACGATCTGTCCGGGAAGGCGCTCCGGTCTTAATCTGGCCGGCATTTAATCCCACCGCGATATCCGCAATGGTCGTATCCTCAGTCTCACCGGAACGATGACTGACAATAGCATTCCAACCGTTATTTTTTGTCATATGGATTGCTTCCAGCGTTTCGGAAACAGTTCCAATCTGATTTGGCTTAATCAGTACGGCATTGGAAACATCCATACTTATGCCTTTTCGAATCCGCCCTGTATTGGTAACAAACAGGTCATCCCCCACCAACTGGACTCTCTGACCAAGACGGGCTGTCAATTTCTGCCACCCTTCCCAGTCTTCTTCGGCAAGACCATCCTCAATGGAATAAATCGGATAGGTATCGCAGAGCTTCACCCAAAAGTCTATCATTTCATCTACTGTCTTGCACTCCCCCGACTTCCAAAATAAATAGTCGCCTTTTTTTCCTAATTTAACAGCTTCCTCATACATTTCCGTGGCTGCGCCGTCCATGGCGATTACAAAATCCTCTCCGGGGCGATGCCCGGCTTTCTCTATCGCCTGTACAATATAGCGGAGAGCATCCTCATCACCGGAAAGTTGTGGGGCAAAACCGCCTTCATCACCTACGGAGGTGGCATAACCCTCCTCCTGAAGAATTTTTTTCAGTGTATGAAACACATTAGCACTCCATTCCAGTGCACTTTGAAATGTTTTTGCCCCGATAGGCATAATCATAAATTCCTGTATCGTGAGACTGCTGTCCGCATGTTTCCCGCCGTTTATAATGTTCATCATTGGAACCGGCAACGTCCGTCCGCCTGCTCCACCCAGATACTGATAGAGCGGCAGTCCCAGTTCCTTTGCCGCTGCCTTTGCCACTGCCATGGATGTACCAAGTATTGCATTTGCTCCCAGTCGTGCCTTATTTTTTGTCCCGTCCTCCCGAACCATTAGGGTGTCAATTTCCACCTGATTTAACGCATTTTTCCCCTCCAGTAAACCGCCCAAAACTTCATTTACATTTTCAACGGCTTTTTTTACTCCCTGTCCATTGTAGCGCATCAGCGAGCTATCCCTTAACTCCACTGCCTCAAAGGCTCCCGTTGACGCTCCGGATGGGACAGCCGCACGTCCTTTCGCTCCACCGCACAATGACACTTCTACTTCCACCGTAGGATTCCCTCTGGAATCTAAAATTTCCCTTCCCCGTATCGTGTTTATTCGAAATTTATGCTCCATGCAAAAAGCCTCCTGTTTTTTATGTTAGTATGTAACAGAAGGCTTTGTTTTATTCGTTTGTTTTAATTTTAAGCTTACTGCGGCTTCAGTCCTTTTTTATCAGTAAACTTATATTTCTTAAATTTTTTTAATGAAATCGATGGGGATACATATTTTTTATACAGAGAATTGTATCGTTTTTTCGCTTTCTTATCCGTTATCTTCTTTGTAGTCCAGTTATCACCGGTACTGAAGCAATACCGATTTGGCATGCGGTCAAAATACTGTATTTGCCCTAATTCCACTTTTCCTTTCTTTTTCTGAATGCGATAAATCTGATACTCATCTATTCCACTGCCGCCTGCCCCATGCCAATGTCCGTGTTCCACCAGGACTCTTCTCTTTTTATTTATAGCTGTGGCAGCGACATAACCGACTCCTTTTATCTTACCCTTTTGATAAGTCAGTACGGCAGACAGGCCATTCATTTTCTCATTGTAGAGAAACAATTCAGGAATTCCGTTCCCGTCCACGTCACATACAAAATAGCGTTTGAATTTATAATCCTTACCAAAATACATTTTTACATACTCTAAGTCAATGTAATTTTCTACCTGCTTCCAATTCTTTAAGAAAGAATGATATGCTTTTTCCCAGCCTTTCCCCGCCGCCTGGGAATCTGCTCCCGGTATCATGACAGTAACTATCATCAGAACAAGAAGACAGAGGGCTACAATACGATTTCTTCTTTTCGTTACGTTTAAACTCTTTTTCATTCCATTCAATCTCCTTTACATTGTAAACCTTATTGTAAAGGAAAAGGTTTAATTTGTCAATCAGAATTAATGTTTTTTCTTTTTCTCTTTTTTCTCCAGTGTCTCCTCAAACTGCTCCAGCAGCTTTTTCTGCTCTCTTGTGAGACTGGTCGGCACATCCACAATCAAATCCACATAATGGTTTCCCCGCATTTTTTTGTTTCTTAAAGACGGGACACCCTTTCCACGCAGACGCACTCTTGTACCGGTCTGGGTTCCTGCTTTCACATTGTATGCCACATCTCCGTCTATCGTATGAATGACAACATCTCCGCCTAATACTGCTCTCGGATAGGAAATCCGTACGCTGGAATAAACATCATAATCATGTCTCTGAAATTCCGGATGCCGTTCTACATATACTTCAACAAGCAAGTCGCCACGAGCACCGCCATTCTTTCCCGGCTCACCCTTTCCTCTCAGCCGGACACTCTGTCCATGGTCAATACCAGCCGGTATCGTCGCCTGTAATTTTTCTTTCTTCGTAATATAACCGTTTCCACGACAGTCTGGGCATTTCTCTCTGATAATGGTTCCCTTGCCGCCACAGGCTGGACAGGTTGTAACGTTTTGCACCATACCAAACAAGGACTGCTGGGTACGAACGACCTGGCCCTTACCACCACACTGTCCACATGTGATTGGACTGGTACCCGGTTTAGCACCATTTCCGCCACAGGTCTTACACTCTACCTTAGACGGAATCTCAATTTCCTTTTCCGTACCAAAGCAGGCTTCCTCAAAAGTAATCTTTACCTGAGTGCGAAGATTGGCTCCTCTCTGTGGAGCGTTCGGGTCAGTTCTTCGTCTTCCACCAAAACCTCCGCCGAATAAATCGCCAAAAATATCACCAAAGCTGCCAAAGATATCATCCATGTCCATGCCGGAAAAACCACCGGCACCACCGGCTCCCCCCTCAAATGCCGCATGTCCAAACTGGTCATACTGGCGGCGTTTGTCCGGGTCACTGAGTACCGCATATGCCTCGGAGGCCTCCTTGAATTTTGCCTCTGCCTCCTTATCTCCCGGATTGGTATCCGGATGATATTTTTTGGCAAGGACACGGTATGCTTTTTTTAATGCGGCGTCATCTGCATTTTTGTCTACGCCTAATACCTCATAATAATCTCTCTTGTCAGCCATAATTTCCTCCATCTATGCACATATGCCATGCCGACCTCGCACGGAAGTGCGGGGTCGCGGCTATCGCTTTCCCCACCTCCGAAAAGCCTCGCCATGCCGCTTCCGCCATGCCACTTCCGCCATGCCACTTCCGCCATGCCACTTCCGCCATGCCGACCTCGCGCTACCGCGCTCGGTCGCGGCTATCGCCGTATGCCGGACAGCCCCCATATCTTTCCGTGAGCAAGCTCCCGGCAGATATGAGGGCTTCCGTCGCATGGCTCTTAGAGTTCGCGGAAGTCTCCGTCGACAACGTCGTCGCCACTGTTATCCTGAGTTGCATTTGGGTCGGCATCGGCTCCGGCTGCACCACTCATGTCAGGTCCTGCACCCTGAGCTCCTGCTGCCTGCTGTGCCTGCTCATATACTTTGGCAAATACCTGCTGCGCACTGGTCATCAGGGTTTCTTTTGCCGCTTTCAGTTCATCCACATCGGCATCTGTCATATTTTCCGGTGTGGTTCTATCTAAAATTGCCTTTACCTTATCAATTTCTGCCTGAACTTTTTCCTTCTCTGCTGCATCCACACCTTCTCCTACATCATTCAAAGCCTTTTCGGTCTGGAATACCATGCTGTCAGCCTCATTGCGGGCATCAATACCCTCTTTGCGTTTCTTATCCTGTGCCTCAAATTCAGCAGCCTCTTTTACTGCTTTGTCAATTTCGTCGTCACTCATATTAGAACCAGCCGTAATCGTAATATGCTGTTCTTTTCCTGTTCCCAAGTCCTTAGCTGATACATTTACAATACCATTGGCATCAATATCAAAGGTAACTTCAATCTGAGGTACTCCACGCATTGCCGGTGGAATTCCGTCCAGACGGAACTGTCCGAGAGATTTATTATCCTTTGCAAACTGTCTTTCACCCTGCACAACATTGATATCTACTGCCGTCTGATTATCTGCTGCCGTAGAGAAAATCTGACTCTTCTTTGTCGGAATTGTTGTATTTCTCTCAATCAGCTTGGTAGCCACACCACCCATTGTCTCTATCGCCAGAGACAATGGTGTTACGTCCAGAAGCAGAATGTCACCGGCACCGGAATCTCCTGCCAGCTTACCACCCTGCACGGAAGCACCCAGCGCTACACACTCATCCGGGTTCAGAGATTTATTTGGGTCATGTCCTGTCAGCTGTTTTACCTTATCCTGTACGGCAGGAATACGGGTAGAACCACCAACCAGAAGAACCTTACCAAGCTCAGAAGAAGTAATTCCGGCATCCTTTAAAGCATTCTGCACCGGAGTAGCGGTTCTCTCAACAAGATCTGCTGTCAGCTCATCAAATTTTGCACGGGTCAGATTCATATCAAAGTGTTTCGGTCCCTCAGCGGTAGCGGTAATAAACGGCAGGTTAATGTTTGTCGTAGTGGCAGAAGATAATTCTTTCTTCGCCTTCTCTGCGGCTTCCTTCAGACGCTGCATTGCCATCTTATCACCGGACAAATCAACACCTTCTGCGTTTTTAAATTCTTCCACCATGTAGTTACAGATTTTATCGTCGAAATCATCTCCACCCAGTTGATTATCACCGGAGGTGGAAAGAACTTCAATAACACCGTCACCGATTTCAATAATGGAAACGTCAAAGGTACCGCCTCCCAAATCGTATACCATGATTTTCTGCTCGCCTTCGTTGTCAAGACCATAGGCAAGAGCTGCTGCTGTCGGCTCGTTGATAATACGTTTTACATCCAGACCGGCAATCTTACCGGCATCCTTTGTTGCCTGACGCTGTGCATCATTAAAATATGCCGGAACGGTAATGACTGCCTCTGTTACCTTTTCGCCACCCAGATAGTTTTCCGCATCAGCTTTCAGCTTCTGAAGAATCATGGCAGAAATCTCCTGAGGAGAATATTTTTTGTCATCAATAGTGGCACGATAATCTGTACCCATATGTCTTTTAATAGAAGAAATGGTTTTATCTGCATTAGTTACCGCCTGACGTTTCGCTGGCTCACCTACCATTCTTTCTCCGTTCTTTGTAAATGCTACAACGGACGGGGTCGTTCTGGCTCCCTCTGCGTTTGAGATAACAACAGGTTTACCACCCTCCATAACTGCTACACAACTGTTTGTTGTACCTAAGTCAATACCAATAATCTTACTCATTTTTTTCCTCACTTTCTGCCGATATGACGGCCATCCATTTTTCTAAAATATTGATACATAGCGGCATTCATTAATTTAATACTTTAACCATACTATGTCTGACTACACTTTCTTTATACAAATATCCTTTTTGAAATTCTTCAATCACTTTGTTTGTCTCTTCGGAATCATCCTCATCATGCATTACCGCATTGTGAAGGTTCGGGTCAAATTCCTGCCCCACCGCCTCTATCGGGGTAACACCCATTTCCTCCAGAGCAGATATCATCTGTTTATAAACTGCCTCAATCCCTTTGGCAAAAGGAGTTTCTTTCTCTTCCTCGGAAAGCCCATCAAAACCTCTCTCCAGATTGTCAACCACCGGAAGAATTTTCTCAATGACCGATTTGGCACCGACTTCAAACATGGCACTCTTTTCTTTTTCTGAGCGGTTGCGGAAGTTTTCAAATTCTGCCAGATTCCGCATCAGGCGGTCATTCAGTTCTTCTATTTTTTCATCTTTTTTATCTTTCTTTGGCTTTTTTTTCGTTCCCTTCTTTTTTTCCTTTTCCGCTTCTTCTGCGTTTTCTTCAGAGGTTTCATTGCTGTCAGATACCGTTTCCTCTACAGCCTGCTCTGGATTTTCTTCTGTCTCTGCCGTTACCTCTTCCTTCTTTTCTTCCTCCAGCTCTTTCCTACTTTTCACTTCTTCCACGATACATTCCACCTTTCTGCGTTAAGTCTGTTCTACGTCTTTTTCTTAAATATATCATCTAACTGCTGCATGCAGTTTTCCAATGTTCCAACTACCTTTTCATAATCCATTCGTTTCGGTCCTACAATACCGATTTTACCATAGACACCTTCTTTTATCTGGTACGTTGCTGTCACAACAGAACAATCTTTCATGGACTCTACCGGAGATTCCTCTCCGATATAAACCTGAATGCCATGCTCCTGATTTTCCTCCGGTGCCTTATCATTTGCCCAGGCAGCTAACATCTGCTTTTCCTCAAAGGTGGATAAAAGCTGTGTCATTTTCTCTTTGTCGGATAACTCCGGATATTTTAATATATTCGTTGCCCCTGATGTATAAATCTCTGAGTTATCTTCTTCTGCCATTACCTCGGCGATACAATCTAAAATACTGGAAGCAAGCTCACCGTATTCTCCGGCCTTTTCCTTAATCTGCTGCATAATCGCCATATTAATCTCAGTAAAATCAAGTCCATTCAGCGCCGTATTCAGAATGAAATTCAACTGCGCCAGAGCGCCCTCATCCAAATCATCCAAAAGATCAATAAATTTATTGCTCACATGATTGTTATCCAGAACAATTAACACCAGAATCTGACGATCCGCAAGCTGATTGAGCTGAATAAATTTAATTTTTTTATGCTCGTATTTTGGCTTTGTTACCATGGAAGTGTAGTTTGTATTCTGGGCTAAAAGTTTCGCCACCTGCTGTAAAAGCAAATCAATCTTATCTGCTTTTTCCACTAACAGGCCCTGCATTTCCTCCACCTGTGCGTCTTTTCTCTCCAACATCGTATCCACATACAGTCGATATGCCTTATCCGATGGAATTCTGCCTGCTGACGTGTGAGGCTGTAAAATATATCCCATTTCCTCTAAATCTGACATTTCATTCCGTATCGTAGCGGAACTCAAGTTCAAATCTGTATACTTGGAAACGGTACGGGAACCAACCGGTTCTCCGGTTTCCATATAATTCCGGATAATCGCCTCCAGAATTTTCTGCTTTCTCTCATTCAGTTCCACAGCATCACTTCCTTTTGTTAGCACTCATTAACAGGGAGTGCTAATCATTGACTAAAATAAAGATACCACCTTAAGGTAGTATTGTCAATAGGTAAAATTACATTTTTTCCAAAAAAAAAGGGGCGACTGAAAACCGCGCCCCTCTGAAAAACGCATAGCGTTTTTCGCTCCGCAAGAAAAAAACTTCCCCATCAAAATAAAAGGGGCGACTGAAAACCGCGCCCCTCTGTGTATATTCTGTTCCTAAAGGATTCTTTCTATATTATAACATATTACTTTTTGGTAAATTTAATCCATTTCAGCATAACACCTGCTCTATTTGTTTTTACATAAACTGTGTGAGCACCGCTAAAAGGAGGGTAGATACTATTGTCGGCTTCCTTCCAACTTCCATTTCCCAGATTATATATAGGAGCAGGCGAATTGTTCAAACTATCAAGATAAATAGATATCTGCCCGCCGTTGTTTGGCTCCTTGACATAAACATATGCATGACTGGCAGAATCTGTTCCAAAATCAAGAGTAAAGGAAATCCACGAATCCGTACTGTTAAAGGTTACAATACCATCCTCCACCGTTACATCATTGGAATCGGCAAAGGCTGTCGCCGGAATCTGTTCAAACGGTCCTCCGATATCCGGCACCGCCCCCGGTGTCGTATCCTTTATCGTCAGGGTAAGCACCGCATTTCTGCCGGCACTAAATACAAACGTCAGGGAAACGGTTCCCGTTTTCAGGGAAGCCAGATAGGATTTTTCAATGGTCACAATATTACCCTGCAGAGAATAATCTATTCCCTTTGCCAGTACCGTACTTCCGTTTTTAATTTGGGACAGAGTATTGTCATTTAACGTCATCGTAACCTGAATCGGCTTTTGTTCCGACTCATTCTTATCAAATTCATAACTGTCGGCGGTAATGGTAGCACTGGTTGCCGGCTTGGAGCCATCCGGCAGATAAGCACGGAATTTGCCGCTGCAATGCAACAGTCCCATCATATAAAGACATCCGTCATAATAACGATATTTTCCCGTGGTAGGAGAAATATTCCAGAGGTCTTCTAAAAATGCCCATGCCCGCTTATCACTGGCTGCCAGACTTGCCACTGCATTCATTGCCACAAGTCCCGGCGAATGATCGCTACTGTATTCCTTCTTTCCGTCTAGCGTCCACTGGTTTCCGTAATTTTCAACACCCTTTTCGGTAAAAAATGCGTGCAGGGTATTGGCATGGGTGGTGGCCCAGCTATTCTTTCCCCACCATGCATAGTCACAGGCGATATTGGCAGCAATACGCCAGGCATCGAAGCGGAAATCCCCGTGTTCACCCTCATTCCTTGCCACACCGCTATATTCGGAATAATCCGGTCCAAGTCCCGTCTCGGCATTGGTTGCTTTCTGGAAATAAGCACGGCTGGCATCTGCTGCCTCACTCCAGAAATCATTGTCCTTTTCTGCCAGTTCCGCCCATACCTCATAAAAGGCCGGTAAGTGATAGGAGGGATCGGTATAGGTAGCGGCATTTCCGATTGGACAAAATACCGGCATCTTATAGGTACTGTCAAACATATTGACGCCCTGTTTATCATCCGCCTGATGAAGCATGGCATCTAAGATTATCTGCGCCTGTTCATTATAGTTATAAATACCGTCGCCGTCTCCCCAGCGGGCAGAAGCGAATAAAAGCGCTGTGGCAAAGTATTCCTCTCCGTCAGAAGCCGGTGTATTGTCCATCTTGGAACCACTGGAGGAACATTTCCATGCAAAATAATTCTTAAACTCTCCACTGGTATGCTGCATATAGGTTTTTGCCCATTTCCACAGACGGTCAAATTCCTCCTGCTTATCCATCTGGACACATATCATCATACCGTAGGACATTCCCTCAGAGCGCACATCGTTGGTATCTGCCGTATAGATATATGCCATATCCGGCTCCACCGGATAATAGAGTCTTTCCTCATCCGTTCCGTAAAACAGCTTCTGCCAGGCATCCTCTACCTTGGCATCAATCTCCGACTCATGGTAGCCAAGCTCCTGAAACATATTGCGGTAGTTTCCGGTATAAGCGGCTCCACCTGCCGGTACCGGTGCTGTAGGAGGTTCCGGTATGTCACCTAAAAAGAATAACTCAAAGCTGTGCAGATAGGTATCATTGGACCCGTTATCGGTTTCCAGTCTAAACTCAATTTCCAGCTCGCCGGTTTCCTCATCCTGCATTTTGAAATCAATGGACTGCTCCTGAAGGTCGGTTCCTGTAAAGGAAACAGCTCCCTTCTTCTTTCCGCCGATATAGAGTGACACACCGGCGGCAGTAGAATTATCAGAAGCTCCCTTTATAACCATACGGTACTTTTTATTGATTCCATCAAAGAAATAGGTCGTCTTACAGTTATCCCCATTTCCGTACAGGGCTACACCGTCGAAAGGTTTTGAAATCTTTCCGGCATATTTTCCGCCACACTCCATATCACTACAGTTTTTCTCCAATACACTGACGGGCTCCGGTGTCGGCGTCGGTGTTCCTGACGGTGTTCTGGTCGGCGAAGCCGTTGGTGCTCCGGACGAATTTCCCGTCGGTGTCCCAGATGGTTTTCCCGTCGGGGAATCGGTTCCTGTCTGCGATGGATTCTTTGTTGATGGTCCCTGAGAGTTTCCCGTATCCGTCGGCTTTTCGGACTCTGTCGGCGGATTTGTCACTCCATTGGTCGGAGCCGGGCTGATGCCGGTATCATATCTGTCCGATATGACTCTTATCTGGCAATATGCCTTTTTCTTTGTCCCATCCAGTGACATCGCCGTAATGGTAACCGTTCCGTCATTGATTCCTCTTACTATACCGCCGGTGGAAACTGTCGCCACCCTTTCATCACTGCTTGAAAAACGCACCTTCTTATAGGAAGCCTTTTCCGGAGAAACGATAGTGTTTAACTGAACCGAAGTTCCCTTCCCAATCGACTTTGGTGCCATATTAAACTTCAGAGATTTTACTTTTGTTCCGACAATAATTTTTAACTTTGCTTTTTTCTTTCCTTTTTTCGCTGTAACGGTAATGGTAGTCTTTCCCTTTTTCTTCGCTTTCATTTTTCCTTTTTTGTTTACCGTCACAATCTTTTTGTTTTTGGACCGAAAGGTTACCTTCTTCCATGCCTTTTTGGAAACCTTTCCGTTAATGGCAATTTTCAGTGTGACTTTTTCTTTCTTTTTCATTACAAGCACACCGGAATCGGAATTTTTGATTTTTACTTTCTTTATCTTTGTCGATTTTTTCGCCTCTGCCCCAACAGAGGGAACCATTGACAATACAAGAGAGAAAATCAGTGCCAATATAACCCCTTTTTGCATGATACGTTTTGCCATATGCCCTTCCTCCTTTGTGTAAAATATTTATAAACCCTATTAATTTTATTATAATATTTTTCTTGGGTAAAATCAAATAAAACAGAGCATGATATAGTCCTTTTTCCATATCATGCCCTGTTCCTTTTTCTGGTATTTATTTTACATAACCGGATTCTGTCGGTCCAAAATAAGATTCCTTCCAGTTTCCTTTATAAAGCACCAGCTTCTGAAGCACCACTCCGGCCTCTACACCATAGATGGTCACCGTATGAGTACCCGGCTTCAGGGTAACCTTATTTTCACCGTAATGGCAGTTATTGAGAACACCCTCTGCCCAGTCACGATTACGATGGTGACCGCCGCCGATATTGTACTCCTCATCCGGAATCGTCTTTACCGGCTCCGGTGTACTGCCGTCTATGGATACCGCATATCTCATATTCCGTCCGTCCTCCAGATTATTCGTCGGTGAGGTTATAACCCGGAGATTATACTCGCCACCCTCACGAACCAGTATCCGGTATTCCAACGCCGGAGCAACACCGATATCATCAAAGTTTCTGTCTAACGGATAAATTTTCATGGAAGAAAGCGTTTTCCCATATTCCTTTAACTTGCACCACTGATAACCATCTCTTTCCCAGTCAGCGGCAAAATGCTCTGCCTCTATGGCAATCTCCCCTTCACTTTCCACAAAGGTCATGGAAGATACCCCGGCAGTATCAATCACGGTAGCTCTTCCCTTTACCTTCACCTCACTGCCAGCCCCTTTAATGGTCAGGGTAAAATCACAATCCCCGGATAGCTTCTCCCAGTCTATCTGAATCTCATATTCCCGGATAGAATCCACCGGACTTTTCACTTCCTTAATATTGACTGCCTCCAAATCACAGGCAATCTCACAGTCAAAGGCTGCCTTTCCACCTTGTGCCACCTGCAGAATCCGGCTCTCGTTTCCAATGTTTGTAAACTCAGGGAGAGAAATCGTTCCTTCACTGACAAAGGCATCTCCGCCTTCTGCCAGAACAAGCATTTTCTCCTCCTCCGGTAGTTCTATGGATACCGTCTCCGGATAATGCCAACCCTCGTCATTCCAATTTTCAAAACAGATATGGGCGGAGCTCATCATACCCTTCCATTTGCCCTCTGACATTTCCTCGTGATAATAATCTGTCAGCTTCTTATCATAGGCAATACAACTTTCCACCCGCTTTTCATAGTCTGCCGCTGCTGCCACTCCGTTTTTTGCGTAAAACTGGTTTTTCGCCGCATAGAGGTTCATCAGCTGGACATTGGCTCCGGCTACTGCCGGATAATATACTAAGCTGTAAAAGCTGTCCTTACATTCTTCCGGTATTTTATGGTCCACATCATCTGCCATTCTCTTTATTTTCCTGCAAAGTGCAATCATCCGGTCATTTTCCCGGTAATGTGTCACATGATAGGTATCCGGATGGGTTGCCTCCGGTCTACGGTTTCCATGCATTCTTGTATAAGCTTTCAGAATCGCTACAATATCTGCCTTAACCTCATCATCCTCCACATAGCTGCCAAACTGCTGCTCCACCCAGGAGTCCAGGAAACGGTCTGTCTCATTTGGATGATTAATTCCCATTCCCTCATAATCATAGGCAAGCGCCATGTAATAGGAAAGAGGAAGCTCATCCGGACGAATATCTCCCACATTGACAATCCACAAATCACGAATACCGTATTCATATGCCATAGTAAGCTGCTCCCATACCTTTGGCAGCGGAGTGGAATTTACCCATTCGTAGGAAATCGGGGCTCCATGGTAATCAAAATGGTAATACAGTCCCCAGCCGGCCTTCCGGTCACGGTTTTCCTTTGTCGGAAGGGTACGGACGTTGGCAAAGTTATCATCGGATAATAGTAACGTCGCATTATCCAGACCATCCCAGTCCTTTAAACCTTTGACACCATCACCACCGTAATAATAGCCTTCTACTTCCTTATACAGAGCAAGCATCTGCGGCATATCGGCACAGCCTTTTTCCGCAAGAATACGGTTCTGGTCCGTAATAATCTGACGAAGCAGTTCTACATTTTCCTGAATCGAGGCATCCGGCGGCAGCATGGTAGTATCGCGCTCTCCACGCATACCGATGGTAATCATGTGCTTAAAGCCTTTATTTCTCTCTACGCCGTCCTCCCAGTAACGGTAAAGTCCTTCGCCGTTGGTGTAATAGTTCCAGTCCTTTCCGTATCCTACATTGTTGGTATCTGTCTTTACCTTATCCCACTCCTCACTGGATCGCATCAGCGGTTCGTGGTGAGAGTTTCCAATGGTAATACCAAGCTCTGTCGCCAGTCTGACATTGGCAAGAGGATCTCCCTCACCACCGTCCAGTGACAGGGAAGCAGACCACATGGCCGGCCAGAAATAGTTTCCCTTCAGACGAAGTAAAAGGTCAAATACCTTATCATAAAATTTTACATTAAAATCTCCGAAAGTATTATAGACAAAGCTGCCAAGAGACGGCCATTCATCATTCATAAAAAATCCACGGAATTTTACCGACGGTTCCTTGGAAGCAAAATTGATATCCTCACCAAAAACAATTTCACTCTGTTTTGCCGGCTTGACATCTGCCCAGTACACCCACGGAGACACACCGATTTTCTCCGAGATATGATACAGCCCGTGCAGGGTCGCTACCGTTTCCGTACCCGTCACTATCAGTTTTTTCCCAACGAGTTTCAGAGCATAGCTTTCCCTCTTTCCCTGAATCGCCGATACATCCAGTGACCCATCTGATACCATGGCATCTACCACAGGAGAGTTTCCCAGTGTACCTGCCACAATCTGATATCCTTCTGTTACTTCCGTTTCCAACTGTGGGCACACTCCCGCTACCAGCTCAATATCGGCACGGATTTTTTCTGCCACATGGGACAGACCCGCATAATCAGATGCCTTATCATCTACATAAATGCCGGCTGCCTTTCCCCCCTTCACTAATTCAAACATAATAACCTCCAGTCCAAAGCGTCCTCACATATGAGAGCCTTCTTATAATTGAAATCCAAAATAATTTACTGCATTGTAATAGGATATATCCTGTACCAGTTCTCCTAACAGTTCATAATCCTCCGGGTACTCGCCGTTTTCCACCAGAGTACCGATATAATTACACAAAATACGACGGAAATACTCATGCCGCGGATAAGAAATAAAACTCCGGGAATCGGTCAGCATTCCAATAAAATTTCCCAAAAGGCTTAACGAAGCAAGGGAATTCATATGCTCTTCCATACCATACTTGTGGTCATTAAACCACCATGCTGCACCCTGCTGAATTTTTCCCCGGACATTATCTCCCTGAAAACAGCCAATCATCGTTCCAATCAGTGCATTGTCTGTCGGATTTAATGAGTACAAAATCGTGCGGGGAAGATTTCCCTCTTTATTCAGCGCATTCATAAAATCTGCCACCTCTGCCGAAAATCCCTTTGGATTAATGCAGTCAATTCCGGCATTGGCACCGGCAGACTGAAATACAACCTCATTATTCTCCCGCTTTGCCCCGTAATGCAACTGCATAGCCCAATTTCTTTTCTTATATTCCGCTCCTAAGAACAACATTACCATTGTCTTAAAGGAGAGAAGCTCCTCGAAAGAAAGTTCTTCTCCCGCCAAGCTTTTTTCTGTCAGCTTTCTCATCTTATCCTCTGAAACCGGTCGAAACTCCGCATAATCCAAACCATGGTCGGAAATGCAACAGCCCCGCTCCCCAAAATAGTCCAGACGATTGACCAATGCCTTTTTCAATGTAGCAAAATCAACGATGGAAATTCCGCTGACCTCAGATAGTTTATTTATGTAATCAAGATAGCCTTCCTTTTCCGGACACATAACCAAATCCGGTCGCCATGCCGGTAGCACCTGTACTTCAAAGTCCTCATCGGCGGCAATCATTTCATGATAATGTAAATCATCCACCGGATCATCCGTTGTACACACCAATGTTACATTTGACATGCGAATGAGATTTTTCGCCGACATTTCCGGCTTTTGCAAAATTTCATTACATTTACCATAAATCTCTTTCCAGTTTTTTTCACTCAGAGTTTCGTATATGCCAAAATATCTCTGCAATTCCAAATGACACCAGTGATACATCGGATTGCCGATGCATTTTGGAAGTGCCTTCGCAAAAGCATGAAATTTTTCCTCATCCGAAGCATCTCCCGTGATATATCTTTCACTGACACCATTGGAGCGCATCACACGCCATTTATAGTGGTCCGCCCCCAGCCAAAGCTCTGTTATATTCTTAAAATGAATGTCCTCTGCGATTTCCTGCGGTATGAGATGACAGTGATAATCTAACACAGGTACCTGCGTGGCATACTGATGATACAATGTCTTTGCCACATCATTTTGAAGTAAAAAATCTTTATCCATAAACGGTTTCATAATAAAAATAACCTCCTGTATTGCGTTGGAATTCATTTTATCATATAATCATTTTATAGACAAGATACGAAGCCTGAAAACTTTTCCGTAAGGATTCCAATAATATAGAAAGAGGTGTTTCGATGCCAATTATCAGCAACACAGTACAGAACAATGGCGGAGGTTCTTCCCCCTCTGTCACATCCCGTTCACGGGCGTACCGTTCCGGAGGCTCTACCATTCGTCTTCAGGAGGGGCAAACCTTAAAAGGAGTAATCAGTGATATTCACGGGAAAGAAATTACACTGTCTATGGAAGACGGTTCCTCTTTTACCGGTAAGCTGCCAGAAGCCAGCCAGTATTCCATTGGACAAAAGGCGGCTTTCCAGATAACCGGACTGGATAGTAATACCATATTTATGAAAGCTATGACAGACGCTTATCTGCTTGATATAGAAGATACCATTGAACAAGCACTGGAAGAAGCAAATCTCCCGAAAACCGAGAGAAATATAGATGTAGTCCGCAGCCTGTTACAAAACCAGCAGTCCATTAGCAGAGAAAGTATTCTCTCCTCCATCCGGCTCTGCGCCGGCTTTCCGGATGCCGGAGTGGATTCTATCATTACGATGAGGCGGCTTGGCATGCCGATGACACAGGAATCGGTACAGCAGTTTGAAGACTATCAGAACCAGACACACCAGCTTTTGTATAAGATGGACACTTTGACAGATTCCATCGGCGACATGCTAAACTCCATCGGCACACAGGTACCACGTCTGGCAAAGGAAGTAGGAACCCAGCTTCTTTCCATTGCCCTGCAGGGAAATCTTTCTTTAGAGGAAACAGCACTAAAGATTTTTCAGGATGCCGAACTTCAGACGGCACTTACCGGGGAAGATGCCTTAGAGGACGAGGCGGTTTCTCTGGACGAAAACGGAAATCCCATCCCGGCAGAATCTGCTGAGGCAATAGCTGAGACCACTGCAGAAAATTCAGAGGAGACCACTACCGGTGGACCTTTTTCTCGGATGAAGCAGCTTATTTCCAATATTACCGATGGCAGTGCCATTGCCAAAACGGCACTGACCGAATCGGGACTGGTCGATGATTTCCGTACTCCTTTTATTCATGAGCAGACCGGATTTATTCTTTCACCGGAAGAACGACAGGAATTTGCAAAATTTTTATCGGATTATCCTCTTCCTGACACGATAAAGGAGGGAATTGCCGAGGGAACATTGACGGCAAGAGATTTTCTGACTGCTATTCAGGAAGCTTTCCCGGATATGGACGAGAAACAGGCCGGTTCACTGCTTGCCTCCAAAGCCTTCCATGCCGTAGTAAAAGGACAGTTCCTCTCCGGATGGACACTTTCTCCGGAGCGTTTAAAACAGGAAAATGCCCTGGATGAAGTATATGATAAAATGTCCCGCCAGTTTGAATCCCTATCCAAATTCGGCGAGCAGGTTTTAGGGAAGGATGTCTTTACCCAGATGTCCGATACCGCCTCCCATATGAATGATAATCTGGACTTTATGAAAACACTAAACCAGACCTTCCAGTATATCCAGCTGCCTCTGAAGCTGCAAAACCAGAATGCACATGGAGATTTGTATGTGATGACAAGAAAGGAAGCGTTAAAAAAGAATCCTAACAATCTGAAAGTACTTCTTCATCTGGATATGGATCATCTGGGAACACTGGATATACAGATTGCCAAGGAAAATACCTCAGTTTCCACCAAGTTTTTTGTGTCTACCAAGGAAACACAAAAACTGTTAGAACGAAACATTGAATTATTATCCGATGCCATTAACAATCAGGGCTACGCCTTTACTTCCGAACTGGCATTAAAGGAAAAGGAAGTAGATATCGTAAACGACTTCATCACCGCCGAAGCCCCGGTGGGGGATATTAAAAGGTACAACTTTGACCTCCGAGCCTAGCAACATTAGGAAAGAGCGTTCGTCCTTGTGAGCAAACTCACAAGAGGATGAACGCTCTTTTTTAATGTTATTAGGCGAAGCCTACAAGCGAGGCGCCAGCCGAGCTTGGCTAGGCTCGGAGACTTTTCCGAGCTTGGGCTAGGCTCGGAGACTTCCCATGCCTTGGGCTAGGCTCGGAAGGTTTTTTCCGAGCCTGCCTCGCAATATTGCGTTTACAAGAAAATATACTTACAAATAAACAGCACCGCCAGCACATACATCAACGGTGTAATTTTTTTGCTCTTTCCGCAAACCAGATTAATCACTACATAAGAGATAACACCGATTGCGATACCTTCAGAAATACTATACATCAACGGCATAGCCAAAAGGCAAAGATAAGCCGGAACCGCTTCTGTCAAATCGTTGAAATCCACATCGATAATAGAAGATATCATCAGGAATCCAACAAAAATCAGAGCCGGTGCAGTGGCAAATCCCGGAATCGCACAAAAGATTGGCGAGAAGAAAATGGCCAGCAAAAACAGGATACCCGTCACAACCGAAGACAATCCGGTCCGTCCACCGGCAGCTGCACCGGAGGAAGATTCAACATAAGTTGTGGTAGTGGAGGTACCAAGAACAGCACCTGCAGAAGTGGCAATGGCATCTGCCAGTAATGCCTGCTTAATACGTGGAAGTCTGCCTTTTTCATCTAACATATCTGCTTTCGTTGCCACACCAATCAGTGTTCCCAATGTATCAAACATATCAACAAACAGGAAAGCAAGAAGAATGACAATAAAGTTTACAACACTGACACCGGAAAAGTCGGCAGTAAAGCACTGTCCAAAGGTTTTTCCTAAATCTGTCAGATCAACAAATCCCCATGCCGGATACAGGGAATAAAATCCGGTTTCCGCATTCGGAACGTAAACACCGACAGCCTGCATAATCATACCAAGAATCCATGTGATAAGGATACCAATCAAAATAGAACCCTTGATACCCTTGATATACATGATAACGGTAACAAACAAGCCAACCAGTGCAAGTACCGCGCAAATTCCCTCTGTGTGGAAATTACCCGCAAAATCAACATAGGAAAGCAGGGTAGAGTCATTATTTACAACAAGATGTGCCCCCTGGAGACCGATAAAGGCAATAAACAAACCGATACCGGCACTGACACCTTTTTTCAGCGAAAACGGAATCGCATTAAAAATAGCCTCGCGCACATTAGTAAGGGAAAGAATAATAAAAATGATACCTTCCGCAAACACAGCCATTAACGCAACCTGCCAGGAATACCCCATGGCACCACATACCGTAAAGGCAAAATACGCATTCAACCCCATTCCCGGAGCCAGCGCAAATGGATAGTTTGCTAAAAGTGCCATAACCAGCGTACCGATAAAGGACGCAAGAGCCGTAGCAATTAATACCGCATTCTTATCCATACCGGATGCTGAGAGCAAGGTAGGATTGACAGCAAGGATGTATGCCATTGTCATAAAGGTTGTAATACCGGCAACCACCTCTGTTTTCACTGTCGTCTTGTTCTTTGTTAATTGAAACATTTTTTCTAACATGATTTTCCTCCTTCATGTATATTTTAGAAATCTGCTTTGGAAAAAGACAGATATTCTTTCTTGGTAGACACCCTATTTGCCTTCATAAGTAATCAGGGAGGAAACATCATATTGACCCAGCTGTTCCCGACCTTTCAAGCCTGCCAGTTCCATTAAAAACAAAATTTTAACGACCTCGCCTCCCAGCTGCTCCACCAGGTTCGCACAGGCTTTCACTGTACCGCCGGTGGCAATCAGATCGTCCACAATAACAACCTTCTGGCCCTCTTTAATAGAATCCTTATGCAATTCTATTACCGCACTGCCATATTCCAAATCATATTCTGCCGTTACCGTTTCACAAGGAAGCTTTCCCTTTTTACGACAGGGAACAAAAGGCTTTCCCATGGCATAGGCAATCGGTACGCCAAAAATGAACCCCCTGGATTCTGTTCCCACTATCACATCAAAGTCTACATCTTTCAGACACTCAATCATGGAATCAATGGATAATTTTAATCCCTCCGCATCCTGTAATACAGTAGTGATATCACGAAAGATAATTCCTTCCTCGGGAAAATCCGGTATGCTTCTCACATAATCTTCTAGTTTTTTCACAAAAATCACCTCAATTCTTTTGTACCTCTTTTATTATAGTGGTTGTGAGGGTTTAATTCAAGGGTTTCTTTATTACTTACCTACATACTCATCATTTTTCCATGTTCCGGATTGCCTAGTACCATCGCCTTTATAGAGAGTTCCTTTTCCATGTTTCTCATCATCTTTCCATTCTCCCATATATTTCTCCCCTCGTTTAACGTCATAATATATCCCTTTACCACTCTTCATATCATCTTTCCATTCCCCCTCATAGCGATTTCCGTTAATATAGTAATATGTGCCCTGTCCATTCCGCTGACCATCTTTATATTCTCCCTTATAGATACAAGTACCATCACTATCATAATATGTACCTTGACCATTTCTATTATCATCTTTAAATTCCCCTTCATAACGCTCGCCATCTTTTTTCCAATAATATGTACCTTGACCATTTTTCATATCATCTTTGTATTCCCCTTCATAACGCTCGCCGCTTTCAATGTTATAATATATCCCTTTACCACTCTTCATATCATCTTTCCATTCCCCCGTATAGCGTTCATTCTCGCTATAAAAATATGTGCCGTCACCATTTCTCTTATCATCTTTCCATTCTCCCTCATAACGGGCTCCACTTTCACTCCAATAACGGGTCCCCTCCCCTTCTTTCTTACCTTCTTTCCAGTCACCCTCATAATAGCCGGGGGCATATTCAGAATTTTCTGTATACTCAGCTTTCCCATAGCCATCCAGAACTCCGCCCACCTTTGTCCCCGTATAAACCACCCCATCACTTTCCCAAGTTTCCGACCCTGCCGCTTCTATCTGATTTGACTCCTTTGTGTTTACTGACGTTAGATTGCTCACCAAAAATGCAATTCCTATTACAGCTACAATTACCGCTAGCACAGATACACCGACTATCACATTTCCTTTTGGAAACATCGAAGTTCCTGGCTTAGACAATAAAAAGGATTGCAATTTCTTCACAAAGGCATCAAAATACTCGAGATTTGCTTTCAGCCCTTGCATATACGGCAAACGCTCCATACTTTCCGGCAGTTTTTCTGGAAATTCAAAACCACGCAACATGATAGGCACAACATTTTTTTCTTTTTGCATCGCGTATTCTATCTCCCGACGCACCCAGTCGTCCTCACTTTCACAGCGTTCCAGTGCCCCCGGAGATAAAATTACTACTACGTCCTTGCATTCATCGATGACAGAATATAATTTTACATTAAACATCCCATTGCGAAGGGACTCCACATCAAAAAACACCCTGTAACCCAGTTGGTGCAACTTGTCATGCATCATTTTGGCTGTAGTTTCTCCCCCGTCTCTACGGTAGGATATAAAAATATCATATTTTTGTTCCATATATTTCTCCCTCTTTGTACTTTGTCATTTCACAACATAGTGGGAATTAATACTTTTCTACACACTGATTATATTCCCAGCGACCAGAGAACTTAGTATTACCAGAATACCATGTGCCTTCACCATGCCTCATACCATCTTTAAATTCCCCTTCATAGCGGTCGCCGTTAGGGGAATACCATATACCCTGACCATTCTTTTTCCCATCTTTCCATTCCCCTTCATAGGTCCGGAAACCATTGCTATCATAATATGAACCTTGGCCATTTATCTTGTTATCTTTGAATTCCCCCTCATAGCAGTGTCCGTTACTAATATAATATGTACCATGGCCGTTCAACTTCCCATCTTTAAATTCTCCCTTATAGCGGGAGCCGTCACTGTAATAATGTGTACCTTGACCGTCCCTCTTCCCATCTTTCCATTCCCCTTCATAGCGCTCGCCACTTTCCTCCCAATAATATATACCTTGGCCATTCTTCTTATCATTTTTATATTCCCCTTCATAGCGGTTTCCATTAGAGTAATACCATATACCTTGGCCATTTCTCTTATAATCTTTAAATTCTCCCTCATAACGGTCTCCACTTTCACTCCAATAACGGATGCCTTTCCCCTCCAACTTACCCTCTTTCCACTCACCTTCATAATACCCGGGTTCATATGCAGAATTTTCCGTATACTCCGCTTTCCCATAGCCATCTATAACTCCATTAACCTTTGTCCCCGTATAAATCACTCCATCACTTTCCCATGTTTCTGAAGCACTCGTTTCTATTTGCTTTGATGTCCCTGTATCTACTGACGTTAGATTACGCACCAAAAAAGTCAGCCCTATTACAAGCATAATCGCCGCCAATACGGAGGCACAGACTAGCACATTTCTTTTTGAAAACACCGAAGAGCTTGGCTTGGACAATAAAAACGATTGCAGTTTTTTCACAAAGGCGTCAAAATACTCAAGATCTGCTTTCAACCCCTGCATATACGGCAAACGCTCCATACTCTCCGGCAGCTTTTCTGGAAACTCAAAGCCACGCAACATGATAGGCACAACATTTTTTTCTTTTTGTATCGCATATTCTATTTCCCGACGCACCCAGTCTTCTTCACTTTCACAGCGGTCCAGTGCTCCCGGAGATAAAATCACCACCACGTCCTTACATTCATCGATGACAGAATATAATTTTACATTAAACATCCCATTACGAAGGGATTCCACATCAAAAAACACCTTATAACCTAGTTGAACCAGTTTATCATGTATCATTTTTGCTGTAGATTCTCCCCCGTCACGACGGTAGGATATAAAAATATCGTATTTTTGTTCCATGGCTTTTTTCCTCTTTTCGTTTTATTTATCCCCTTATATGCTACTTTATAACAAAAGGTCTTTGGGTGCAAGGGACTTTGTATATTATCTCTCCGAAAATTCCCTGTCGTTATATCTGCGATGACTGAGATGAACCTCGACTTTGCTTCGCTTCGTCGAGCTCATCTCAGTCATCCTATGATACCAGAAACATAAAAAGAACTCCTCGAGTAAACTCGGGAGTTCTTTCCATATTTCTGACATCGCAGATATAACTATCTCTTTGAAAACTGTGGTGCACGACGGGCTTTCTTCAAGCCGTATTTCTTTCTCTCCTTCATACGTGAATCACGAGTCAGGTAACCGGCCTTTTTCAGAACCGGTCTGAAATCTTCGTCTGCTTTGTTCAGGGCACGGGCAATTCCGTGACGGATAGCTCCTGCCTGTCCGGTAAAGCCACCACCGTGAACGGTTACCTTAATATCATACTTGTCGGTTGTGTTCGTGGCTTCCAATGGCTGACGAACAATAATCTTCAATGTTTCAAGGCCGAAATATTCGTCCATATCTTTTTTATTAATAGTCACTTTACCGCTACCCGGTGTAAGATAAACGCGGGCAATGCTGGATTTTCTTCTACCTGTTCCATAAAATGTTGAACTAGCCAATGTTATTTCTCCTTTCTAAAACCTATTAAAATTCTAATGTTTCCGGCTTCTGTGCAGCATGTTCATGCTCCGGTCCTGCATATACATGCAGCTTCTTCAGCATCTGACGACCCAGAGGTCCTTTCGGAAGCATACCCTTAACTGCGTGAGTAATAACAAATTCCGGTTTCTTTTTCATCATTTCTTTTAATGTAGTTTCTTTCATACCACCAACGTACTCGGAATGGTGATAGTAAATCTTCTGATCTAATTTCTTACCGGTTGTCTTAACCTTTTCAGCATTAACAACAATGACATAATCACCTGTGTCAATGTGTGGTGTATAGATAGGTTTCTTTTTACCTCTTAATACATTAGCAACTTCGGATGCCAGACGTCCTAAGGTTTTTCCCTCTGCGTCTACAACATACCATTTTCTTTCCACATTGGATGGATTTGCCATAAAACTTTTCATCCTTGGAATCCTCCTTATTTCTGTTAGTCAGCAAGCTGACACTATTTCCATATTTCATTATGTTAAAAACACCGTTCCGGGGCTTTGGATCCGGTATTTTTCACGTCACAGTATCATATTATATAATATTCCGACCGTTATGTCAACACTTTTTCATCGTTATCGTCTACAATAAATTCAACATAAAAGAGGGATATAGGAATAAACGATGTTTCCTCCTATACCCCTCGTTTTATTGTCGATTTTTATACTGACACTATCTGTCTCCTATTTACCAGACCTTTGCCGCCTCGATAAAGGCATAGAAGGATGGTTTTGGATCCGTAATGGAGTCTCCGAACAGAAGCGGTTCACACTGGGAACGCCAGGATGTGCTGTCATAGAGTCCCCAAAGAGTAATACTGGTAATACCCTTTGGATTTACTGTTTTATTACGGTTTTTCTGTTTCTTAATGATTGTTTCCATCAGATTCTTTACAAATTTCTTCTGGTCGGTGGCCGTCTCATTTTCATCCGCATAGGAATAGGACGGCGAAGAACCATCGGTATCAAAGTTGATTGTAAAATCAAGCTCAGTAATCTGAATTTCATACCCTGCCGCAAGGAATTTTTCCAAGGCATCGCCATATTCCTTTACGGTAGGCACCTTTACATCAACATGGCTCTGCATTCCGATACCACCGCAGATTTTAGCTGGCTCATCTTTATTGATAAAGTCTACAAGATTCAATGTATCCTGGACACCGAAATATGTGTTGTAGTCGTTATAGAAAAGTGTTACCTTATCCTGAACGCCGTAGCTTTTTAATACCTCATAGGCAATTTCAAAAGCTTTCTTCACATAAGAAGGCGAGGAACCCTGATTGCCGTAAACAGTATCCCAAATCTGTCCAAAGGAAAAGCGGTGCAGATATTCGTTTACTACATCCCATGCGTAAACAATACTGCCGGCAGAACCGGTAAGTGCCTTTTCCTTATTCATCACATGCTCCATTACATTGTGTACATAGAAATCAAGACGGGCATCCATAATTTCGGTAGAAACCGTAGAGGAGCCATCATAATTCTTTGTAAAGAACCAGCCCGGTGTCTGGCTGTGCCATACGAGAGTATGGGCGCGCATCTTCAGGCCGTTCTTTGCCGCCACTGTCAAAGCACCGTCTACTTCGTTAAAGTTCAACTGAGGAACGGTTGCCTCGGTGTATCCCTGTGGAATATAGTAGCCCTTACTCTTTGCCTGTGCCACCGTAAGAGTTGTTGCGGAAGAACCAAGGATGTTATCCGGCTTCATCTCATTTTCCAGAGTAAAGCTGTTGAAATGTTTCTTAATAAAGGACAACGTCTTAGCGGTTCTTAACTCGCGGGGAGAGTAGCTTCCGTAATTAACCGCCGCCCCCATGTACGGAACAATATTTTTATAAGTGTTTATAATACTCGGTGTATTTACTACTTTCTTATTTTTTACCTTTACCTTGCATTTCAGCTTATAGGGCTTTTTGCCGATTTTTACCTTGCAGGTTAAAGTAGCACTTCCCTTTTTCAGACCCTTTACTTTACAATAGGTTTTCTTTTTCTTGGTAAGCTTAATAATTTTTTTCTTGCTTACCTTCCAGGTTACCTTTGCCTTCTTCCCCGCGCGGGAAAGCTTAATCTTTTTCGTCTTTCCTTTTGTTATCGTAACATTCTTCTTGGAAAGTTTCGGCTTCTTAGCCTTAGCATCCGAGATCGCCCCCGGTGCAATTGTGGTCAGGCAGAGACCCACGATGACAATGTGTGTCGTGATTTTTTTCAATATTTTCATTGATTTACACCCCCTTCTACTGCTATTATAATGCGAAGTCAGAATAATAGCAAATACAATATATAAAAAGTCTGTCAGGTAAATTTTTCCTCATACTGAATTCCCATCAGCATAAGCCCGCAGGCCGGTGCGGTGGGTCCCGCCTGGTTGCGTTCCCCGGACTGTAGCACCTCTGCTATCGAAGCCTCCGTCCGGCGTCCCATTCCCACCTCCAAAAGAGTTCCGGCAATAATGCGTACCATGTTATAAAGAAAGCCGTTACCACTGATGCGAATCTTTAGCTGGCTGCCGTGCATCTCCGGCAGCGTAGTCTGCTCCACCCTTACATCATAAATAGTCCGCACTCTGTCTTTTACCTGACTTCCCGCCGAGCAAAAGGCAGAAAAATCATGAGTACCCAGAAAAGCCTTCGCTGCCTCTTCCATGGCGGCTATCTCCAGCTTCCCATATACGTGATGGGAATACCGCCGCAAGGTGGGAATCGGAATCGGTGTATTGACTATGGTATATTCATAGGTTTTTATGCTGTCACAGTACCGCGGATGAAATTCCGGCGAAACCTCCTCGGATTTCTGTACCCGGATGTCCTCCGGTAAATACCGATTGACAGCCACCGCCATTTTTTCTGCCGGTATTTTCGTTTCTGTATCAAATACTGCCACATTTCCCAGTGCATGAACCCCCGCATCCGTCCGGCTGGCCCCTATGAGCTCCACCGGCTCCTGCAAAAGGGTGGAAAGGCTCCGGGAAAGTACTTCCTCCACCGTGAGGGCATTTTCCTGTATCTGCCAGCCATGATATGCCGTACCGTCATATGCAATTGTAAGCCGAATTCTTTTCACAACACCCTCCATTTCCTGACATGATGACGCCATCGTGCTAACATAACGTCACAAAACGAATACATGACTTACTACGATTACTGCTGCCAGATATAAAATCAGCAGGACATAAACCACATAATCCTGTCGATCATATTGCAGTGGTTTCATTTTTGTTCTGCCGTCACCACCATGATAACAACGGGATTCCATTGCCAGCGCCAAATCATAGGCTCGTCTGGTGGCAGACACTAAAAGCGGTACCAAAATCGACACCATTGCTCTCATACGCTGCAGCAGATTCCCCTCTTCAAAATCTGCCCCTCTGGCACTCTGGGCATTAATAATCCGGTTTGCCTCGTCCATTAAAATAGGAATAAACCGCAGGGCAAGTGACATCATCATGGCAAAATCATGTACCGGCACTCTGATTTTTTCCAGTGGCTTCAGAAGCGTTTCGATGGCATCTGTCAACTGGTTCGGAGATGTCGTATAGGTCAGCATGGAAGAACCGAGAATCAGATAAATCAGCCTCATTGCCATAAAAGCCCCTTTTCGCAGTCCCTGCCAGGTAATGGTTATAAACTTCCAATGAAATAAAACATCTCCGTTTGTCCAGAATATATTGAAAAAGGCCGTAAAGGCAAGTAAAAACAAAATGGGTTTTAGCCCTTTTACTATGTAGGAAAAAGGCACCCGGGACAACTCAATTGCCATGAATAAAAATAAGGTCACCACGGCATATCCGGTAAAGCTACTGAACACAAAAAGAGATATCAGATAGAGAAATACCGCTACTACCTTCACTCTGGGGTCCAGTCTGTGAATCGGTGAATCCACCGGATAATATTGTCCAACTGTAATATCCCGTAACATTACATCATCTCCATAATACTGTCTACTGCCTGTTCCACGGTAATGGCATTGTGGGGCAGAGAAATTCCTCGCTTTGCCAGCCCCTCCATAACATAGGTTACCTGTGGTGCCATTAGTCCCATTTTTTCCAATTCTCTATAGTGGGAAAATACCGCTGGCGGCGTGCCGTCATATGCCACCGTCCCCTGATTCATAACAATGAGCCGGTCTACATATTTTGCCACATCCTCCATGCTGTGGGAAACTAAAATAACGGTTATGCCTCTCTCCCTGTGCAGTCCGGCAATTAAATCCAGAATCTCATCTCTTCCTGCCGGGTCAAGCCCCGCTGTCGGTTCATCCAGAATTAACACCTCCGGCTCCATGGCTAAAACTCCCGCTATGGCTACCCTTCTTCTTTGTCCCCCGGATAATTCCAGCGGGGATACATCCAATAAATCCTCTTTTATCCCCACCTGCTTTAATGCCTCAAAGGCATGCACATCAACTTCCAGCGGATCCATACCGATATTTTTCGGTCCGAATTTCACATCCGCTATAACGGTGCTCTCAAAGAGCTGATGCTCCGGATACTGAAATACCAGTCCGATTTTTCCTCTCAGCTTCTTCAGGGAAAAATCTTTATCATGGATATCCGCCCCGTTGTAATACACGCCCCCGCCGGTAGGTTTTAAAAGCCCATTCAAATGCTGAATCAGGGTGGATTTACCGGAGCCCGTATGTCCAATGAGCCCCACAAACTCCCCATCCTCTATTTTTATATTCACATCCCGCAATGCCTGCTTTTCATAAGCTGTCCCTTTACTGTACACATGCTCCAGTTTATTGACAAGTAATGCCATCGCTTTCCTCCTGATTTTATCCGGCTATCTGCCAAGATGATATGCCACCACATCTACCAGCTCATCCACGGAAAGTACATCCTTTGGTATCTGCATCCCTCGTTTTCGGAGTTCATGAGCAAGCAGAGTGATCTGTGGAACATCCAGATGATATTCTTGCAGCAGTTCCACCTGGGAAAAAACTTCCTTTGGCGTCCCTTCCAACACAATCTGTCCTTTATTCATAACGAGCACCCTGTCCGCCTCTATGACCTCTTCCATATGATGCGTAATCCAGAGCACCGTAATATTTTCCTTCTGGTTTAACTCCCGCACCGCATTCAGCACTTCTCTTCTCCCCACCGGATCTAACATTGCCGTAGCTTCATCCAGTACAATACACTTTGGCTGCATTGCCAGAATACCGGCAATTGCCACTCGCTGTTTCTGTCCTCCGGAAAGATTGTTAGGGGATTCCTTTCTGGCATGAAACATTCCTACCCTTTTTAATGCATCCTCCACTCTCTCCCAAATCTTTTTTGTAGGTACTCCCAGATTTTCCGGACCAAAACCCACATCCTCTTCCACTACGTTATAGACAATCTGATTATCCGGGTTCTGAAATACCATCCCCACACGCTGACGGATTTCCCATAGCATTTCTCCATCCGAGGTATCAATGTTATCTACATAGACGGTCCCCTCCTCCGGCACTAAAAGAGCATTTATATGCTTCGCCAGAGTGGATTTGCCGGAACCATTATGCCCTAATATGGCAACAAAATCTCCTGCCGACACCTGAAAGGAGACATCATTCACTGCAGTCTGCACGGCTATGACGTTATCGTTATCATCCCGCCGTATGTAGTCAAATTTTACATGTTCTGCCCGTATCACGGCAAGCGGCCTCCCTTCTCTATAGCACGATGGTACATCGTGCCTGGTAAACCTCTTCGGTTAAAAATAAAGAGAAAGGGACTGTTGAAAAACAGTCCCCATATAAATCTTATACTAACTCAATCACAACTTCCATTGCTGCATCCCCTTTACGAGGTCCGATTTTGATGATTCTTGTATAACCACCATTACGGTCTGCATACTTTGGAGCAATCTCGTCAAAAAGAACGTTGGTCATATCAACCTCTTTTGTCGCTTTTTTTCTGCCGGCAGTTTCTGCTGGCACTTCTTTTACCGGATAAAGCACTTTCTTCATCTGACGTCTTGCATGGAGTCTGGATGGGCTGTCCTTTTTAATTTCCTTATCTACAGTGTCATAAACGGTTACTTTCTTTCCGTCAACAACCTCTTTGATTCTCTTGCCATCCTTATCCTTCTGAGGTACCTTTGCCTGTACCGTCACGGTTTCATAATTATCTTTTTCCCGGACTGCCAGTGCAATCATGCTCTCAGCAATTTTACGAATTTCTTTTGCCTTAGCCTCTGTCGTAACAATTTTACCATGGTACAATAAATTTGTTACCTGATTTCTAAGCAAAGCTTTTCTCTGGCTGGAAGTTCTTCCAAGTTTTCTATAGCCTGCCATTGTATTTCCTCCTTGTTAACACTATTATTCACTCTCTCCTGTGCT
>JAFLTC010000080.1 GCA_022510615.1 Lachnospiraceae bacterium
GATATACCGCACCGCATACTTTCAGGCCATGTTCATCATCCTTCTGGATTTTCAGGCTTTCTTCGATTACCTGCACACTGTGCTGTACGTTAAGACAACAAGCTTTGTAGTCGTCTTTTTCTTCACCGATTGCTTTTTTAATTTCATCAGTAATAGAATTTATGAAATTTTCCGCGCCACCGCCGATTGCTGCGCCAACCGCTCCACAATGATTATGACCCATGACTACGACCAATGGGCTCCCCAAATGCCCCGCCGCATATTCGATACTTCCGAGCTGATGATTGTCAATCACGTTGCCCGCAACGCGAATTACAAAGAGTTCACCGATACCGGCACTGAAAATGCTCTCCGGTATCACTCTGGAATCAGAACAGGTAACAACAATTGCATAAGGGAATTGTCCCTCAGCACAGGTCTTTTGCCGGAGTGTCAAGGAAATATTTCCATCGTTTTTCTCCGCAGTCATGTACTTTTCATTTCCGCGCTTAAGTTTTTCCAGTGCCTCCTCTGCAGTACAGGTAAAGTTTGCGATCATCTTTTAACCCTCCATCTCATATTAGTTTTGATTATACTATGAATAAATTTATTATATCTCTAATGAAGATAGATTGCAAGATTACTCAAATCCTTTTGGAAATACCACCACTAAAAGCCATTTAAATGCTTCTTTACCGAATACAGCATGCGGTACATTGGCAGGCATAACCAGAGATTCTCCCGCATGGACTTCATACTTCTTGCCGCCTACCGTGTACTCT
>JAFLTC010000081.1 GCA_022510615.1 Lachnospiraceae bacterium
TATCAGGCAGTTCAACTGTCTGGTTGAGTTTTCTGAGTCCCATTGCCTTAATTGTGGCTCTGTTCTTCGGAACCTGACCAATGGTAGATCTGACTAAAGTAATCTTTAATTTCTTAGTTTCTGCTTTCTTTGCTGCCATCTCTTTTTCCTCCTAAATATTCTAACCAATCACTAACTTCCGGTAACTTAAGCGCGAATCTCTTCTACGGATTTACCGCGGTTCTTAGCTACTTCTTCAGGAGTCTTTAACTGGCTTAAGCCTGCGATTGTAGCAAGTACAACGTTCTGCTTATTGTTGGAGCCTAACGATTTCGTACGGATATTCTTGATGCCCGCAAGCTCACAAACGACACGGGCAGGACCGCCGGCGATGATACCGGTACCTTCCGAAGCTCTCTTAAGGAGTACGGAAGCTGATCCGAATTTACCGATGAAATCGTGTGTGATACTGTTACTATCATCAAGTGCAACAGAAACTAAGTTCTTGATTGCATCTTCCTTTCCTTTGCGAATCGCCTCAGGGATTTCAGTTGCTTTACCTAAGCCTGCACCAACATGACCATTGCCGTCACCGACTACTACAAGAGCCGTGAAACGCATGTTACGACCACCTTTAACAACCTTGGTAACACGTTTGATTGTTACAACTTTTTCAGTCAATTCCAACTGACTTATATCAATGATTGTACGTCTCATGTGATTTCCTTCTCCCTTCCTAGAATTCTAAGCCGGCTTCTCTTGCCGCCTC
>JAFLTC010000082.1:0-430 GCA_022510615.1 Lachnospiraceae bacterium
GATCTAAATACATCAATACAGGAGGAAGAAAAATGACATTCATATGGTTGGGCCACAGCACTTTCTCAACCACCGCCGATATCTATGCCCATCTGGACTTCTCAGCCCAGGAGCAGTCCGCAGCGGCAATGAGCGGGATGTTCCGGCGCAAGGATGCATCCGCAGTGTAAAAAAGGCTGCGGCGAAAACTCGCCGCAGCCTAAGATTGGCGCAGCGGGTGGGATTCGAACCCACGGACCGGCTCATCACCGATCAAACGATTTCGAGTCGTTCTCGTTATGACCACTTCGATACGTCTCCACGTGTGTGGTTTATTATAACACACCGTTTTAATTTTTGCAAGTATATAATTTGCATCTGCCGAGTTTTGCAATTTAGAGTAATTTAACAGCGTTTGTGTTTGCAAAAGCGGGTTTGCTGTGGTATAGTT
>JAFLTC010000082.1:440-735 GCA_022510615.1 Lachnospiraceae bacterium
CGCAAATATAATGACCCGTTTACCGCACAGTGTGCTTATGCAGAGCAGACGACAAAGCCGCCGGTATCAGCCCCAGATGGCCGAGAGGGCCGGGATGATCTGCTTTTTGCGGGAGATGATGCCGGGGAGGAAGAAGCAATCTCCCTGTCCCGAGACATTGAAGGCCTGCCGGATATCCTCGCCGCTGCCCGCGCAGTAGATCAGCGAGCCCTCCTTGAGGATGTCGGTGATCATCAGCAGCGCAAGCTCGTACTCCTTCTCCTGCCGGAGCGTCTCGAGGTATTCCATCAGCTCG
>JAFLTC010000083.1 GCA_022510615.1 Lachnospiraceae bacterium
CAGAATCCTACTACCGGATACAATATCAAGGGTGACCCCGCAGGTAAGATTAACTTGGAAGCTCTGTGTAAGGCAATGGGATTTGCGCGTGTACGAGTGGTTGACCCATATGATTTGGATGCCTGTGACAAGGCAGTGCAAGAAGAATTGGCAGTGGCAGAGCCATCTGTGATAATAAGCAGGAGACCGTGTGCGCTATTAAAATATGTAGAAGTGAAACCTCCGCTAACGGTTGACGCAGAAAAGTGTAAGGGTTGTAAAATGTGTATGAAGCTGGGATGCCCGGCTGTGAGCATTAAGGACGTCAAAGCACAGATTGACAATACTCTTTGTGTGGGGTGTGGCGTTTGTAAACAACTTTGCAACTTCGGTGCAATTACAGAATAGGAGGACACTGATATGACAAAAAATATTATGATAGTTGGCGTTGGCGGTCAGGGTTCTTTGTTGGCGAGCAAGCTCCTGGGTCATGTGCTTCTCAGTCAGAACTATGATGTGAAAGTATCCGAAGTGCATGGAATGAGCCAGCGTGGAGGAAGTGTTGTAACTTATGTTCGATATGGCGAGAAGGTGTATTCTCCCATTATTGATAAGGGCGAGGCAGACGTCATCATATCCTTTGAGAAATTGGAGGCTGCCAGATACTTAGAGTATTTGCGTGAGGGCGGCAAGATTGTGGTTTCCAATCAGGAAATTGACCCCATGCCTGTCAT
>JAFLTC010000084.1 GCA_022510615.1 Lachnospiraceae bacterium
TAGTAGTCACCTGTAGTAACATCAGCTACGGAGATACCTATTCTTGTAGGAGTATAAACAATACTCATCAGAAAATTGTTTTTTGATTCCTCCAGTGACTGGACGTTCAAATTGGTGCCCGGAGTCACGATTCGTGTAACTTCACGTTTTACCAGACCTTTAGCTAGTCTGGGATCTTCCATCTGCTCGCCTATGGCCACCGTATATCCGTAGTTGACCAGTCTGGTCAGGTAAGTTTCCACTGCGTGATAAGGCACGCCACACATGGGCGCACGTTCTTCAAGACCGCAGGCCTTCCCTGTAAGTGTCAATTCCAATTCCCGTGATGCCGTAATTGCGTCCTCGAAAAACATTTCATAAAAATCACCCAGCCGGTAAAAGAGAATACAGTCAGGGTATTGCTTCTTAGTGTCCATATATTGCTGCATCATGGGAGTCAGGTCTTCCATGGCGATTTTATCCGGCATTGTTTCGGCTCCTGTTCGTTTAAGCTTCTGTGTAAAACCAAGCAATATACAAGCGATTGCGTACGTAAACAATATTACCACAAAATATTGATATTGTAAACCTTCTTACAGATCCATTGCTGTTTCATCGAGCAGAAATTGCTCGATTCCTATATAGAGGATTCCGTTTTCATCGTGCCACGGTTCGATGTCCTCTCTCATGACAACAATTTTTTTGAACGAATCCTGTATTT
>JAFLTC010000085.1 GCA_022510615.1 Lachnospiraceae bacterium
GAGACTTCCGGTATGGAGGAGAACCCTGATACTGAGAATACCTCCCACTCTGAGGAAACCTCAGAGGAAGAAAAGGAATGAGTGCATGGATTATCGGGCATGTTATGAGGAAGGCTGCGCAAAACTGAAGGCGGCGGATGTACCGGATTTTGAAACAGATGCCAGACTGCTGCTAGAGTATGTCTGCCATACAGATATGGGTACATTGTTGGCCCACGGCGACAGAACGGTTTCAGAAGAAGAACGTACCCGATTTTTTGCATTGCTTGAAGGGAGAGCAAAACGAATGCCTCTGCAGCAGCTGATCGGAGAACAGTTTTTCTGCGGTCTTTCCTTTTGGGTAAACGAGCATGTGCTGATTCCCAGACAGGATACGGAAATTCTGGCGGAAGAAGCTGCCAAACGTCTAAAGCCCGGTA
Source organism: Lachnospiraceae bacterium (assembly GCA_022510615.1). GTDB lineage: Bacteria > Bacillota > Clostridia > Lachnospirales > Lachnospiraceae > Eubacterium_F. Next base: position 420 of record JAFLTC010000085.1, read on the forward strand.
TGCGGTTATTGGATATGTGTACCGGTTCCGGCTGCATTCTGATAAGTCTGCTTTCCATGAAAGAGGGAGTGCGGGGAGTAGGCGTGGATATTTCAGGGGAGGCACTTAAAGTAGCGGCAAAAAATGCCGAGCGTCTGCTGAAAGAAAACCGACGGCCGGGTCTGTATCCCGGGGATCTTTTTGGAGCATTGCCTGAGGGGGAAAAAGAATTTGATATGATAGTATCGAATCCCCCCTACATCCCAAGCGAAGAGATAGAAAAGCTGAT
>JAFLTC010000086.1 GCA_022510615.1 Lachnospiraceae bacterium
AATATCATTAAAAAAGTAGGCGGCAGTGCAGAGGCGAAGAAACACCTGGAAAATCTGGGTTTTGTTTCCGGCGGCAAGGTCACTGTGATTGCCGTAATGGGCGGTAATGTGATCGTCAACGTAAAAGAAACCCGCGTCGCAGTCAGCAGCGAGATGGCCCGAAAGATCATAAGTTGAATTTTTGAAAGGAGGGTTTGCAATGAAGACGCTGCGTGAAGCGCAAATTGGCAGCACAGTCAAGGTGGTACAGCTCCGCGGTGAGGGCGCGCTCAAACGCCGGATTATGGACATGGGAATCACGAAAGGAGTAGAAGTCAGCGTACGTAAGGTTGCCCCGCTGGGAGATCCGATAGAGATCACGGTGCGTGGCTATGAGCTGTCACTGCGAAAAGCAGATGCAGAGATGATCGAAGTAGAATAATTTTTTAAGCTATAGTTAGTTGCAACGTACTTTATGCTTGAGAGGAGTACATGCAATGAACATTACTATCGCCTTGGCAGGCAATCCCAACAGCGGTAAAACCACGTTATTTAATGCACTCACCGGTTCGAACCAGTTTGTCGGTAACTGGCCGGGAGTCACCGTAGAGAAAAAGGAGGGCATGCTGAAAAAGCATGGGGGCGTTACGGTCACGGATCTGCCGGGTATTTACTCTCTTTCTCCCTATACACTGGAGG
>JAFLTC010000087.1 GCA_022510615.1 Lachnospiraceae bacterium
AGTTCGAGATTGGTTTTGATAAGAGTTTCTAAATCCGCAGCGGGAAGAGAGCCAATGCGCATGCATCCCATGATGATATTAGAAGCTTTTAGGTCGGTCCCGGGAATCGATAAATATTTCATTTAAGTTGCCTCCGTGAAATAAGTTTTAATTTTGTTTAGTTTAGCATAGATTGATAAAAAAAGCTATATGATATGGTAAAAAATAGTTGACAAGCAGAGGGCTAAATGATAAGATAAACATAGCAGTTAGGAACAATTCCTATTAAGAAACTAACTGACTTTTATTGCAGAGGTACTTAGAAATGGCAAAATTTGTATGTAGTGTATGTGGTTATGTTTATGAAGGCGATGCTGCTCCCGAAAAATGCCCTCAGTGCGGCGTTCCCGGCAGCAAGTTCAATAAGGTAGAAGAGAATGAAGAGCTCAAGTTTGCTTGCGAGCATGAGCTTGGAAGCGCTCAGGGCTTAGATCCTCGCGTAATCGAAGGTCTGCAGGCTAACTTCAATGGCGAGTGCAGCGAAGTTGGTATGTATCTTGCTATGAGCCGTCAGGCTGACCGTGAAGGTTATCCGGAAGTTGCTGAAGCATATAAGAGAATTGCTTATGAAGAAGCTGAGCATGCTGCTAAGTTTGCAGAACTTTTAGGTGAGTGCGTATGGACCACCAAGAAG
>JAFLTC010000088.1 GCA_022510615.1 Lachnospiraceae bacterium
GTCACAAAGTAACCGAACACTAGCCTCTGAATTAGAACAGAAAAATCATACAATGGATTTACAAAGTGAATAGGACAAACACACATTCCAATATATTTTCACTTTGATTTTCCGGTAAAAGAGGTGGTGTTCCATAGGACATGAGAATATCCGATAGCAACGACCTGGAATTGTTGAAATACCTTAAAAATAATGGTATGATAGATTTGCGAAAGCAGATAACGGGAGTCGAACCCGCCTTTCCAGCTTGGGAAGCTAGCGTTCTACCGATGAACCATATCTGCAGATGATGAGTCCATTATAAAATTTTCACGGACATTTTGCAAGCCCTAAATAAATGAGTTTTGTAAATGCGTAATGGTTATAATTACAACAAAAGAAAGTGAGAAGACAAACGTAATGTCAGAATACCAGCATGTTACCCAGCCCTTTGAGCCGGTGTATGATGCAAAGTCAAAGATATTAATATTAGGGAGCTTCCCATCTGTTAAATCCCGGCAGTTGGGATTTTATTATGGTCATCCGAAAAACCGGTTCTGGAGTGTTCTGTCAGAGATTTTTAGCGAGGAGCTTTCGGTTACGGTTGCAGAGAAAAAGGCAATGCTGCTGAGACACCATATAGCACTTTATGATGTGATAGAAAGCTGTGATATTATTGGTTCTAGTGACAGT
>JAFLTC010000089.1 GCA_022510615.1 Lachnospiraceae bacterium
ACCCGTTTGATGTGAAGGAGCTTGAAAGAGTATTAAAAGAGGAAACCGCAAAGGAAGAGCCTTCGGTTATAATTGTGCAAAGACCGTGCGCACTGCTTAAATCGGTTAAATACACAGGTCACTGCAAGGTTACTGATAAGTGCAAAAAATGTAAGGTTTGCATGCGTCTCGGCTGTCCGGCGATAACATTAAAGGGCGACTCGGTAGTGATTGACACCACCCAGTGTAACGGCTGCGGACTGTGCGTGAACGTATGTCCGTTCGAAGCGATAGAGAAGGAGGACTGATTGCAATGAATATTATGATAGTAGGCGTAGGCGGTCAGGGAACGCTTCTCGCGAGCAGAATTTTAGGCAAGGTTGCAATCGAGGCAGGACACGACGTTAAAATAAGCGAGGTACACGGAATGTCGCAGCGCGGCGGAAGCGTTGTTACATACGTTAAATACGGCGAGAAGATTTATTCGCCCATAATCGACACGGGCGAGGCGGATATAATCCTCGCGTTTGAAATGCTTGAGGCGTATCGCGCGTTGCCGTATCTTAAAAAAGGCGGCAAGATGATTGCAAACACTCAGCAGATGGACCCGATGCCCGTTATTACGGGCGCGGCGGAGTATCCCGAGAATATCGCAGAGAAATTGTCGGCAAAGATTGATTTGCAGGCGGTGGA
>JAFLTC010000009.1 GCA_022510615.1 Lachnospiraceae bacterium
TTAACATATATTCCCGGATAGTAACAACCTCAGATTTCACAGATATTGTCTGATGCCTTTTTGCTTTTTTAATCTTCTCCTTTATTTCTGCGTCGGTTTTACCATAGGTATACTTCCCAGCAGCATCCCGGAAATATTTATATTGTTTACCTTTAATTGTCTTAACTCCCCAGGAGCCTTCACCATTTTTTCTCTTTGCCAATATATCACGCCTTTCAAAAATTGGGGTAGAAAATTAGGGTAGAAATTTCTGATACTAACGAAAAATAACGAAAAACCGTTGTTTTTAGATGTTGGACAAATTCATTACGAGTGAAGTGCTCTACCGACTGAGCTATCGAAGCATGGTGGGCGGTAAACCGTCACTTTTTAACGTATTTTCGTTGTCCAAAATAACAGTAATATAATACTATATATCCATTCAATATGTCAAGTGTTTAAAGATGTGTTATTGCCCTATTTTTTCAATCACCTATATATCTGCATTTTCTTAATGTTCCCCTTAGGAGGGTGCGTATATAACACATCGCCCATTCTCCTGACTTTTTTGGAAAGCTTCTTTGTGTAGTACGAGTCGACGGCAATACAACATCTCCCCTTTATCACCCGAATCCCTGCCTGTTTGTCTGTATGTGCTTTATGCTTGTTTCATCTTTTGGCAGCAGATTAAGCTTATACCTTTAGAAATCAGAGAGTATGGATTCGGTTCATGACGGTTTCTTTGCTTACCACATCTTCGGTAAGCAAAGTATTTTCATTCCGCAACTTTTTCCGCTTCTTTCAAAAATATGGTGTTAAATTCATCTTTCATGGATATCACATTCCAGCCATATTGTTTTGCCAAAGCATCCCAGTCATCACGTTCTCTAGTATTGTACCGGTATTCCCGCGCATCATCATCATGATTGATTAAGAGAGCAAGTCCTGCATGATTGGGATTATACTTCGCATAGTTGAGCATGGAAAAATCCCCATCAGTATTACCACACGCCAGAATCGGTCGAATGCCAATCTGATGGAAAATATTATATACCTTATCCATGTTCACACTGCGCTGGGTAAATCCCAATCCCCGAATTAAAGTATCTTCCGGTTCAAATACAGAATGTCCGGAACCACCGGAGGAACTCTCTCCGTTCCCGGCTGTCAAAGTGATATCTGCGCCAATCATCTGCGACCTAGGCAATTTTACGACTTCCGATGTAGCCCCCCATATAACACCGCGCTCTGAACCCGAGACGATATATACGGTAAAATCATTGTTCTGAAGGTATTGAAGCAATTCCAACATAGGCTTGTAGAAGCAATCCTTGTAGGTTAACCCTGGAAAATCCGGCTTTTCTTCCTGCATAAATTTATTCATATATGCCACAAAATCTTCTTGTGACATTCCCTGAAAAGCTTTTCCGGTAACATCTACGATTAACTGTCCCGTATCATCAGGTTCTGGATCCATTGCTATGTATTCCAACAGTTTATCTTTCTCCGCCACCAATTCTTTGTCATCACTCAGTTCATTGTCAATACGGTACACCGCCACTGCCAATTCCAGCCAGATCTTTTTTTCCACAACAATGGTGCCGTCCATGTCAAAAGTGGCAATACGCTCTTCCACAGGAACATAATTGTCACTTTTTTCATCTGTAACAGACTCAACAAAATCTAGGATTGCCTGTTTATTGACAGAAGAATCATTCCATGAAGAAAGCGTCTGGTTATCAGTAGCGGTATCATTCCCGGAAGCAGTTGTATCATTGGCACCGCAGCCAAAGAGCATCCCAGACAAAATAAATATAATGAATGCCAGATAGGTTCTTTGAAAATTCTTTTTCATATACTTAAGCCCCCTTAATTCTGTGTAATTCTAAATACCAAAGAAAACCAGCACGACCTCCATAACCTATATCATACTGGTTTCCTTTGTATCAGAAATCACACTCATTTATGCAATTTCTGTGATTGATACGATAGACCAATGACTACTAATTTCATCTTTTGGCAGCTGATTAAGTATGACTTTTGCAAGTTTTTCGCTTGCATCTGGGTGACAAACTTTTATTTTGCAAATAATCATGTGGTTTACACCATGTACTGTCTGTTTGCCGCAGTATAATACCGGCACATAGTCCGCACCTACAAGTTTCGAAAATACTTCTGAAAAACCTGTAGCAACTTTCTCTGGAAGATCACAAGGTTTTAAAACGTCAAAATTAAATGCTCCCTGCATAACATGTCCCTCCTTTCTACAATTTTTTATATAATTACTACATAATTATATATCAATGTTCGACATATAGCAGACGAGTGACACAGAAAAAAATAAGCATAAAAAAATCCATATATTCATTTCTTCTATATAAGCTATCAATACCAAAAGATAACTTACAGGAAGTTCTAAAATGTAAATGAATGTATGAATTAGTTATTTTCCTCTTTTGTGTTGTAAAAATTTATAAATACATTATATACTAAAATTTGACAAAAATCTACCCGGAACTTTTGTTTGTTTTGATTTAATGTTTTACATTCTGTCGGTAGCCTTACATAAGCAAAGCCACCCTAAGACTGTGACCAGTTTGGGTGGCATTTGCTATACATATCTTGGTCAACCAAAAAAAATACTCCCAAATTGTAAAAAACAATCCTCTATCCAGATACCGATTCATATATTCCAGCAATAAGTCCTCTGTTGGATGATTTACCCCTTCTTCGATAAAAGCATCTACTTATCCCCCAATGAAAATATACCTGACTGATGGACTTCTCTAAGCCATTTGCGCTTATTCTTATTCCTTTGTGGAAAATATCCTTCGAAAAAAGTATTAATAAGCCTCACTTTCTTACTGCTCTTTGTTAGTTGAACCACCAATTTTTTGCTACTAAGAATGGGTGAAAAACGATTATTGTCTGACATCGGCTGATATATAAAAGATCAATCTGTTGAAAAAAAACAGCATCATTTGCAAAACACTCCAGGCACTTCCTGTTTTTGTTATCATAATCGCACACTTTAGGTGTTTTGACAACCACATAATCCCGTCTGAATTCTTTATTCTTATTGGAGTAAGTCCGTGAATACTTATAAACGGTTTGTCAAATAACCTGCTCGCTGCATTCTACTGTTGTCGAAAAAACATTCGACTTCAAACTTCTGTCAGTACGGTTTTAAAAATTTTTTAGCCAAACTGCCGGTTCCCCAGATGGCTACCTTTTCTTTCATAATGTCCTCCTAATGTCTGCTATCATACCTCGAAACTTTTCATATATTTCTTTGCATCAGGTCCTTCATTAAATATCAAATCTAAGATTGAAACTCCATGTTCAAAGGATTTCCCCAATTGAGTATACTGTGGATATCCGGAATAATCCATCCATTCCAGTGTAATTCCTGCATCCTCAAACAATTGTTCCACAATGTAGTCCTTTGCCGCGGGTCCCGACAGATAATAATTCCCTTTTGCTTCCTTTACTAATCCCACCAATCTTTCTGTTTTTCCATCCACAAGATGATAATCAGAACTCCATGTTATTTCCGTTTCAATTCCAAGTATAGAACAAATTTCCTTTATAAAAAAATAGTTGATTCGGCTCAAAAATTCTTCTTCTTTGCACATTTCATATACTTTCTGTATACGCCCACTATACTCAGGAAAATATTTTGCTTTGGCATAATTGTATTGAATACTTTTCCAATGACTGTCCACCCATGTAGGATCTGCTACTTTGGTTTCATTAATCTTCTGAAAAAATTTCCCTTTACTATCTACAGGTATACTAAGCCACAATAATCCATCTTTCGTCATTATTTTATTTCGATTTCTCCAATCACGCCTTGTATACTGCATATCATCATATAGGATAAACTCATCTACCATATTTATAATATCAAAATAGCCCTTCCATGGAATATAATTTGACTGCAAAATTGCAACTTTTTTCAACCTAAACATCTTCTTTCTATTCTTTGCCTGCACCAATGACACTGTTATTTACAAATCTAACCATGTTCCAATGCCCTTTTTAAGGGCATTTTGATAACAAATATATGCCCACGCAACATCTTCTGTAGGCAAACCATATGCACCATAAAAAACATTTTTGCAACTTCTATCTACTTTGTCATTAGAGTTAATAATATCGCCAATATTTACAATTTTTTTATTTGACTTCAAAGACTCATTAATAAACCCATTTACCGTCACCGTTTTTTTTGCTTCTTCTGATACAGGAATCCCATCAACACTCAAACCATCCTCATACATTAAATCATCGTCCGCCACCAAAAACACATCGTCTGAATTCAAGTAATCTCTATTGTATCTCACTGCCGACGATGCAATTACTAAACTGCCCGGTTTAATCCATTTTTCATCACAAAACGGATGAGCATCAAATGAATTTGCTCTGGAATTACCAGTAAAAACAATATCGGCATCAGAGTATAACTCTTCTACAGATTTACATACCTGGATTTCTAAATCATAATCATTTTTTACCTCACGAATAAATTTATCCAGACTATCTTTTCCCCGTCCAAGCACTTTAAGATTTTTTAGATCCGGTTGAGCAACAAGAATTGCTTTAAGAGCATATAGGGATTGAACACCTGGCCCCAGAATAGAAACTGTATTTGCTCCACGCGGTGAAAGATATTTTGCACCAACGCCGGCTACAGCTCCCGTTCTCATAGAACTAAGCAGATTTGCAGACATATAGGCAAGCGGAGCTCCGGAATCTACATCCAGAAGTTGCATCATAAGCATTAAATAAGGAAGATTTCTTTTACTGTTTTCATGATTGCCACCATAACTTTTTATACCAAAAGCATGAAATTCACCTCCTAAATATGCAGGCATAGCCGAAAACCACCTGTCCGGAGCACTTGTCGGCATATTAGGAATATCTGTATTTTCTGGAAATGTTACTCTTGCACCATGATCATTATGATTCTTTCCACTCATACGAAAATCATCTTTGCTTAACAATACAAACATTTTTTCCATGGCAGAAATGCATTCATACATGTCTTCTACCCCGGCATTTATCATATCTCTTTCATTTAAATACAACACTCTCATAGCAATCCTCCTTCCAGTTGCTTCTTCATTACTGTTACATCATCTCTTCGAATCATATCATATCCATCAACATCGACTATCTGTATGGTGTCATTAATAAGTTCTATCATTTCATGTAATTCTGTCTTATCCTCATAAACAAAATGTACATATCCACCTCTGATCCGAAGATCTAAGTCATCAGTACAGACATCACCTACTTCTTTCTCGAAAAACACCTTAAGAACAGATTTGTTGTTCAGCAATTCATCAATTCCAGTGATATTTCCGATTTTGCCTTTCTGCAAAAGAATCAGATATGTACAATAATATTTTTTTTTGCTATTTTTATTGTTATCATTAATAGTATCAAACAACGAGGAATCATCTGTTGACGGACATCCTAACGAAAATAACATGTCTCTTTCAATTTGATTGACAGAATAAAAATAATTAATAGGGTACATTGTCATCTCTCCACCATATCTGTATCCTCCTTCATTGAAAAAAACGCCCTTCTCTCCATCAAAAACATCCATCCAAAGTTTTCCGTTTTTCATTCCTGTCTCAGAAAACATTTTTCTAATTCTTTTATCATATGTATTCAGAAACTCCTCTTTTTTACCAGATTCCCAGGTCCATACTTTTCCCAAAAAAGTTCCATTTGGAAGCATAACAGAGTACTTGTCTGCAATCCCGGAAAACACAGGCTCTCCATCAATAAATGTATAAAAAATAATGTATCCTGAATTATCCACATAATCTTCTATTAAATAACCTCCCGTAGGAGAAAATGAAAGAGATTTATCTATTGCACTATATAATTCTTCTTTATTATGACATACTGAGAAGCCCTTACTCCCATCTGCATCAATTGGTTTTACAACAACAGGAAACTTATCTACTGCCTCTGTCGATTCATATTGGTTTACCGTAGGTAAATCATAAGCTGCACAAACTTTTTTAAATTCCGTCTTATTGTTGATAATATTCCACGTTTTTTCTGAGTAAACACAAGGCAATCGCGCTTTTAACACATAACTTATAGCATGTGAAATCACCTCGTCGTTAGCTCCCATATAAACGCCATCAATTTTCTTATCCATGATAAAATGATACATTTTATTCTCATCTGTGTTATCAATCTCATAATATTCATCAGCAATTTCAACCAAAGATGAGTTAGGATTATTACCACACACAACTAAAATAAGTCCATATCTGTCTGCGATTCGCCTTATTTCATCTCGCCACATGGTTCCACCTAAAATTAATAGTCTTTTCCCCGAAAAATTATCTAAGCCTATATTTGTGGTCTGCATAACAAACACCTTCTCCGTAATTTTATTTTAATACCTGCTAAACGCCGAGTCTATCTCCCACCAATACTTATCCTTAAAATCCAATCCGGTTATATTTTCAAAATCAGGTCTAAATCCTTTGTGAATTAGTGCCTGGGAACGATGTTCACTATATGGATTTCCCTCAATAACAACCCAGCCATCTTTTGAAAAAACAAAATCCCAGCCAATAAAACCAGCCCGTTCAACCTGTTTTGTTATATCTATTGCTATGTTTTTCAACTGATCCCACTCTGGTATTTTATATCCTTTGAATTTAATATTCGACAACGGGTGATATTCTATTTCCTTGGGAGCCTCTATTGACAATCCTGATGAATATATCCCATTAGATGACAAAAAGCCATTTTCATCAATACTGGCCAATATTAGTTCAGATCCCTTTGAACCTATAACACGATTATCTTTTGATATAGACGTCCTTATAAAAGCACCAAAAAACACATAATTACCATCTTTGGATTTCAATACAGGAATTCTAATAACATCCATGCAATAGGGGCTCAGATTATATTTTAAAATATCAGCAGGCTCTTCTATAGCTGTTTCAAGTATTAACCCTTTATTATTTCTACCATACTCGGTATATGCATTGTCTACCCCCCCATATTTTTCCAAATAAAAAATCGAAATCCGCTGAATTGTATCCTGAAGCATCATAATAGTTAATCCCCTTCCCCTCACCCAAATCAAGTGGTTTGACAAAAAAGCATGGATTTTTCTGAACAAAATCATAAAATGCCTCTCTATGTCCATCCACACTTGCAATAAATATCATTTCTCGTTTATAATATTTTTTTAATACCTTGTAGCATCTATACTTATCTTCTGTCAACCTATAATCCATGCCATTATTCAATAAATTAGAATATATAACTCTCCATCTCATTGTGATATATTTCTTTATATCTTCGTGAGTTAAATCATAGAGTCTAAATTTATAATAATCACTAACACTTGCACCATATAACCAATAGTAATATACAAACTTAAAAAAATTATCTTCAAAATTAACAGAATTATCAGGGGGCAACTCTCTTTTCATCATTTTGAGCATATTAGCATTATATACTTTTTTATGCTGATCATACAAATCATGTCCTATCCTGTCGATTTCTTCCTCATTTTGTGCAATTGGAATTTCCATCCTTAAATCCCTCCGGTTTTTCATGACTATCCCTCCTTGGCAAAGAACTGCACCGTCTCCTCCACCACTCTTTCAATGTCCTCCTCTTTCAGACCATAAAATAGCGGTAACCGCACCAATCGTTCACTTTCCTTAGTCGTATATGTATCCTCGCCACAGAATGTACCAAATTTTTTTCCCGCTGCTGCACTGTGAAGAGGTACATAATGAAAAACACAGCAAATCCCTTTCGTTCTCATATGGGATATATATTCCGTCCTCTGCTGTAAATCTCTGCACTTGATATAAAACATATGCGCATTATGTGTACACCCATCCGGAATCCTCGGCAGTTCTATAGGCAGTGTTGAAAATCTGTCCTGATACCTCCTCCATGTATTCAGCCGGTTCTGATTGATCTCCTCTGCCCTCTCCAACTGAGCATGCAAAATTGCCACATTGATTTCACTCGGCAGATAAGAAGAACCTTGATCGACCCAGCTGTACTTGTCAATTTCACCGCGGAAAAACTGGGCTCTGTTTGTTCCTTTCTCCCGGATAATTTCAGCCCGTTCTATATATTTCTCATCATTGATTACAAGAGCACCGCCTTCTCCCATCGTGTAATTTTTCGTTTCATGGAAGCTGTAGCAGCCAAGATCGCCGATTGTTCCCAATGCCTTTCCCTTATAAGTCGCCATAACCCCCTGAGCCGCATCCTCTACCACTGGGAGATTGTATGTTTTTGCAATTCTCATGATTTCATCCATCTCGCAGGATACGCCTGCATAATGAACGACTACAATTGCCTTTGTCTTATCGGTGATTGCATTTTCAATCAGTCTTTCATCCATATTCATCGTATCCGGTCGGATATCTACAAATACTGCCTTCGCCCCTCGCAGAACAAAAGCATTTGCTGTGGATACAAAGGTATAGGAGGGCATGATCACTTCATCTCCCTCCTTGATATCCAGGAGAATAGCAGCCATCTCAAGAGCTGCCGAGCAGGACGTTGTCAATAGCACCTTTTTTGCATGAAAACGATTCTCCATCCATTCACTGCACAACCTTGTATATTTGCCATTTCCTGCAATTTTCCCAGACTTTATTGCTTCCTCCATATAAGTAATGGATTCCGGAAAGTAGATGGCCTTATTAAATGGTATCATGTCTTTCACATCCTTTAATTATCAGTACATTATTTTATATTTCAAAACGAAAATCCCGAATTTCCATCTTTGATAATTCTTCCACAACACGAAACAACGCTTCCTCCCATTCCTCACCCGAATACTTCATAGCCTGCTGCATCTGTTTACCTACCTCGGCTAACAACTGACGATCCTCATATAACTTTTCAATATACTCACACAACTCCTTGTAACCGCCTTCCACTAACCATTGCCTGTCTAGTCTACCTACCCATTTCGCCACATCACCTGTATTTAATGTGGCAACGACAACCCCCTCCTGCATGGCAAACATAGCGGAAAATCCGCCGCCTGAACGGTCCGGATTCAGAAATACATCACACAGTCGGTAAAGAGCTATTAAATCTTCCTCATAAGGAATAACCCGAATTTTATCATATGCCGCCATATCCGTTGAAAAATACTCACCAACACTGATATCTCCCACTAAAACCCAGTACATATCATCCCTTTTTTCCAACAGAGACATAACCCTCTCGACGAGAGGAAGCGTAACCTCAGAGCCTAATCTGTGCCCTACTGTTACTATAACAAAACTATCTTCCGGAATCTGAAGTTTTTCTTCCCGGTTATATCGCCGTGTTGCCTCTTTTTCCACCTTAAGCTTCGGAAACTGGACATAGTATGGCTCAATCTCCTGGTTATACTCAAATAATCCTGCTGTAGTCTTGTGAAAAAAAGACGCTATCGTACAGGTTCTTGAAGGAAAATTCAACACTGGATAATGTTGATACAAGATTGCTGACAATGGGAAACTTTCCTTGGTTGCATCAATGATACATCCGGGTTTAAATTCATTAATCCGTTGTATTACCCGGTTGAAAAGAGACTTTGCACTATCTTCTTCCACATACTCAAATTCCACCTTATCATCCAGCCATTGTCGGTTTTGTTCAAAATAATCTATCGTACTCTTTCGCGGCCCGTCATCTGATATTGACATAAAACCGAAACACTGTTCTTTCGGAAATAGCACCACTAATAACAAAACCCGCTTTCCCCTTTGGCTCAACACATTTGCCATTTTACGGTAAATCATTGTGTTTGAGTCGTTCTCACTACGCATCCACGGTACCATAAGAACAATTCGATCTGGATTCTCTCTGTAATTGCCAAAGTCAAACTGCTCCCCTCTGCAAAAATAGTCCGCAAGTTTTTTACCAATCCTTCTCCGTTCTTGTCCCAGTCCTTTATATAATGATGTTTTTGTTTTCATTTCCATGTGGGCACTGAAATGGTACAACATATTTGCCCATTCATACTGTTCTTCCGGCAGTTCACTGATATCATGTATCAATTTTTTTGCTATTTGCGCATCTCCTTGTTTCAGAAACCGCAACAGACACCTGCTAAGCATAATACGGGTTTCAAGCGACTCCTGATGATAAATTTCATCCTTCACTTTATTGATAAACCCTTCTTGATCTGTCAATCTCCGAAAATATATCCTCATCCAGAACGTAAAATCAAAGACTAGTTTCCTACCTGCCTTTTTTAGGGTTTCATTCGCTTGTAACAGTTGGTTAAATGCAGTATCCACATCATCTATGATACGGTATTCCTGTTCGCCATCATAAAAACTTTCCTCCAGAAAAATAACCCGGCCATTCTCGATTCCATTATCTATGAGATAAGCGGTTATGGCTCTTTTCGCATCCAAATTTGAAGTAGCCAAAAAAACGAAATCATATCCTGTGTTTTCAAAGAGCCATTCCGGTTTATAAACCTCACAGTCTATATCATTATTTTGCAAATACCCCTGCATACGCTCTGCATTCCGATCCACAAAAGCAATTACCTGTGCAAAGTTTATATCCCTGATCTGCTCATATAACATTTTTCCCGTTAGAGACGCTCCATATATAACGATTTTTTTATTCTCAGACCTCTTGTCTAAAAAAAATCTACGACCCAACTGCACTTTACTGTCCTCCTGATACTTCTATCAGACTTCCTGTAACATATTGTGAACGCTCCGATAGCAAGAAATCAACCAGCATACAGACTTGTTCATAGGGAATTCTTCCTAACGGCTGTATGTCCTTTAACAGTTCCCCCTCTGTGTCCGATACCTGCCATGGTATTACTTCATCCTTCATTGTTTTCTCAAGATATCCCGGTAACACAGCATTGACCCGGAGCCTCCTTTTTACATTCTCCTTCGCCATCGTTTTTACAAAGGAGTTTAATGCCGCCTTACTGGCGGAGTATAGGCTCATTCCTGCCGGATGACTTTTAGACGCCATAGAAGATATCACGACAATAGAGGCACCATCCTGAGAATATTTCTTTTTGCAGAAATGTTTTCCCAATTCCAAAAAGGAGAAACTATTTACATTCATTACTCTTCTTGCCATTTCCGGCTCACTGGTTTTAATTAAAAATCCCTCATTCAGTCCGGCACAATGAATCAGCCCATCCATCTTTACGGATATATTTTCAAATACCTTTCCAATCTGCTCCGGAACTTCTAAATCTACGACAAAGCTCTTGGCCCTCTCGCCTAATTCATGGGAGAGCTCCTCCAATTTCTCTTTGTTTCTTCCCAGAAGAATAACATTATCTCCCCTGTCCGCCAGAAATCTGGCCACATATTCTCCCAGTCCGGATGTCGCACCGGTGATGAGATAATTACCGATCATATGTCTCTCCTCTTTCCTAATAAACTTGGTCTATCCTGATCCGCATCCCCACGATATATGTGAAGGTTATCTCCTTCACATAATACAATAGGTATTCTCACATTGCTTTGTACAAAAGGTTCAAAATAGTTTGGAATGATATTGGTATCGTCCTCCAGTAATGTAAAACCGGCTTTTTCCATATAAATATCCGATATTCCATATTCATAGAAATCTATGTACTCAAAATCGTTTTCCCTCATCCATTTGTCCATGGCCAAGTGGCAGCTTCCAATTTCTTTATCCCTGCCAAAAAAATCTACAATTTTAAAAATACAAGTACCATTTTGTTCTACAGTGCGTCCGACAAAAATTCCTTTTCTTCTTTGTCCTTCCACGCAAAGCCCTAACATCTGATATCGATACACCGGATGTCCAAAATAACGATGTCCGATATAGGCATAATCCTTATATGGAATATTTTCCCGAAGGTCTTTCTCATTAATCCAATCCTTAAATTCTGTCATATCGGATATGCCTTCAAAACAGGAATCCACAACATCCGGGGCAATCTGCGGTATCTGCCGGATTCGTGCAATTTGATACTCTGATTTGGGATTCAGCATATAATAGCGTTTTAACTCTGCCACCTTTTTTCCCCGCAGTTTCTCCATTCTAAAGGCTCTTGTACTCACTCCTACACTAAAGTTATGGTTATATTGTGTGACGGATTTCAGAAAATTCCCCAAATCTATACCAAGTACAATATTCTCTTCCGTTTTTCTGGCCTTCCACAGGGTACCGCTCACATCCGGATTTTCCTCGGAATTATAGCAGACAAATCCATTGATGCCCCATATCTCTTTTGTATCCTCATCTACCGCAATGTTAAAATTAACCTGTCCCTTATCACAATACATCCATTCAAAAAATTCCGGGCTTACTGCACAGATGTGGTTTTTCTTCCAATACAGATCAATAAATTCCATAATTCCGGGTATATCTTCTCTGTTTGCTCTTCGAATTACAAGCATTTATTTTCCCTCACTCATCCCACGATTTTTTCCAATGAGACAATTTTCTTTGCAGGAACACCAATTTCCACAAGGTCTTTTGTGATGTCATCAATATCAAATACCGGTGTTACAAGAACGGCATCCACATTTCCTGTCCACTCGTAACAATCCAAAGAAATTACCGGTATATGATTGATCCCCTCCGGGTCATTGGTACCTTTATCAATGAAACAAACCACATTAATATTACTGTTTTCAATCGCCCGGTAAAATAGCTCTCCCACGGATCCGATTCCATAAATTGCAATATTTTTCATATGCTTCTTTGTCAGAACCTTTTCAAACTTCTCACCATCAAAACTATAATAAATCCAATCCGTCAATAATTTATTATAAGCCCTTATTCTTCTTGCAAATTTAAGTACGGAATCATAAAAAATATGAACTACCATATAAATGATACCAATAATACAAAAAAGAATAATAAAGATTTTCGCTGCATTTTCGTGCTTATTTGCTGTAATATTTCGTTTCATCTATGCCTCCTCTAACAAATCAATAATTTCATATACATATTCACAATGCCATATATCTACTGCGGAAACATGCTTTGATAATTTTTTATCAATCAGGGACACAAAGCCCATAACCGCTAATGAATCCCATTCAAAAAACTCCGCAAGCTCCTGTTCTTCATCAATTTCACTTACATCGCGTTCCAACACTTCCGCTAACGCTTCCATTATGATTTCTTTCATTTTTTCTCTCTCCTTTTATATTATATTTCTCTATAGCCTACAATCCTCGCAGGATTTCCCGCTACAATTGCTCCATCCGGTACATTATTCCGCACCACGGCGCCTGCCGCAATGACTGCCGACTTTCCGATGCGTGTTACCCGGGGCAGAATAACGGCATTCGCCCCAATCCACGCATGTTGGTCAATCGTGACATGATAAAATTCTACCACATTTCCGTTCGTTCCGATCCACTTTTTTTTCTTGGACCGTGAATGGTCGTGGGAATATATGACCGCTCCGTCTGACAACGAGGCGTGGTCGCAAATCTCAACCCCTCCGCTGTAATCAATACGAATCCCCGCTCCCAGTGACACTCCATTCCCTATGATAAGATCCGCGTTTTTTAATGGATGTGGATTAAAAAAGTGCATGCCATACTGCAGATATACATTTTTTCCCATATCAAACAGACAATGATACCCCCACCAGCGTATTCCTTTTAAAATACGTAATTCAAATATCGGTGAGGATAAAATGGCAAACCCTGTCTTCCGTAATCCATAAATATCCTTCACTTTCATTAAAGTTTTTCTGATTTTCCCCGCTATCTCAAGCTTTGTTTCTATCTTCATATTTCTACCTCATTATAAATATAATAACTCAAAAATGTAATCGGACGCAATATCAAGCCGGGCAAAGCCACAGGTCATACCACTTCCGGAAACAGCCAGCAGCATACGATTTGTACCTTTCCCCAAACTTTCACGGTTGTAGCACAATGTAATAAACGGGGAAGCACTATAAGTATCCCCGAACTTCTGAATTGAAAATAAGGCCTTCCCTTCCTCAATCCCTGCTGATTTCATCATGGTATCCATTATCATCTTTTGCGATTGATTCAGTAAATAAAAATCTACATCGTTTCCTGTTTTCTTTAGAAATTCCCGAAACTCAGGAGCCCAGATATCATAAATGAAATCTACTACCTGCAATGCTTCATTTACTGCACTCCCATCTTTTTTCTGGTATATACTGTCTACAAAGTTACCATAAGACAAAGTTTCACAAATCACCGGTTCGGCCTCATCCACAACCTTAAATATGACTGCCGCAACACCGGCACCGTAAATCATCTGATTGAGAATCGTATCCGGATTTTCTCGTTCCTCTTCGGAAAAGTCATGTATCACATTTCCCATAAGCAACAATCCCTGTGTCCCTGACGGCTGTCCCGCTAACAGCGAACACAACACCTGAATCCCCACCGCTGCCCCGCCGCATCCCTGATTTATGTCGATACAAAGGCACTCTTCAGGTATTCCCAACTGTTTCTGAATATTATTTGCTGTGGCGGGAATTACATAGTCCGGTGTTTCCGTCACTACGACAAGTACTTTGATATCATTCTTATCTACTGTCCGCTTTGACATCAGGTCCTTCGCTGTCGGCACCAGCAAATCACTTAACACCGTATTCTGTGAAGCCAAATAACGACTGTTCACTCCCGTCAGCTTACTCTGCCTCGAAATCATCCGGGGGTCTATCCACTCTGCATACTTACTATTTTCCACAAAATTTCCCGGCACTGCAGCAACAACTCCATCCACCACAATATCAGGATATCTCTTATACATAACTTATTCCTCCAACATTTCTGCCAGTTCACCTATGGTTTTTATATCTTTGAAATCTCTGGCATGCAAAAACTTATCAAATTTTTCATTGACATAGGCAATAAAAGACAAGATTGCAACCGAATCCCATGTTTCCAATTCTTCCAGAGCCAAATCCTCTCGCAATTCTTCCGGCTCCATCTCCAACATATCCGCAATAACTTCCCATTTTTCTTCCTTACTCATTTTTCTTCCTCCTCTATTTTTTATAAAATTTGTATTGGAAAAATATTTTTGGTTTCAATACAGGTATAGATACTTCCCCATGAGAGTCCCACACCGAAGCCACACATATAAGCCCTTATCCTGTCCTTTTCCGCTAATTTATCACAATGAGCGCACATGGTAACAGGAATGGACGCCCCACCGGTATTCCCATAGTCATGAATGGAAAACAAAACCTTTTCCGAAGGAATCTCACACAGGTCAATGAGATTGTCCAGTATCATCTTCTGCCCCTGGTGCAGAAAATAGTAGTCCACCTCTTCATCACTTATCTTAAATTCAGAAAAGCTATCCTTAATACTGTCTGTCACATCATTTAGTGTAAAGGCAAAAACCGCATTGCCATCCATAACGCCCTTTCCGCTTTTCTCCTTATGGATTGCCTCATACCTTGTGCCATCTGAATACTGGGTATAGGCTATCTCATTTTCACCGTTATTTTCCAGTGCCACCGCACAGCCCGCATCTCCAAATAACATCTCATCGACCGCATTCTGTCTTTCCTCGCCGTATACTCCATCGCTGATTAATAATAACCCCCTGCTTCCTTTTTGCCTCAGCAGTGCGGATACGATCTGAACCCCCATAACAAAGGCGGAACAGCCCAGATTTACATCAAATACAATACTTTCCTTTTTTATCCCGAGACGTTTTTGTAAAACAAACGCCGTTGCCGGCTTATCCAAATCCGGAGACTGTGTGACATATACCAGTACATCAATCTGGCTTCCCTGCCAGGAAAGTTTGTCAAAGAGATTGTTGGCAGCCGCTTCTGCCAAATCGGAGGCCTTCTGATTTTCACTCAGCTTATGTCTCCTATGTACCCCCGTCATCCGCATATGCTTGCTTACTCTCTTTTCGCCAAACTGCTGCGCATATATACTGTTTTCAATCACTCTCTCCGGTACACATGTCGATATACCCTTTATGGTAATATCATGAAATACTCCTGTCACCGTATTCACTCCTTGCCAGTTCTCTTAACTTATTGCGGTCAATTTTCCCTAGCTCGTTTTTGGGAATTTCCGCTATCCGAACCATATTATAGGGCCACTTAAAACGTTCTAATTGTTTCTCAAACTGCTCCTTCATAATCCGGGTGTCATCCTCTTTCTCTTTCTTTACTGAAAAATACAGAATGGGTACCTCTCCCCGGACAGAATCCGGATCCGGAATGGCTATACAGGCACATTCCTTTATAAAATCTAACTCATAGGCCACCGCTTCTATCTCAGAAGGCGCTACTTTTTCGCCACCAATATTCATAATGTCCTGCGAACGTCCCAATAAAAAGATATACCCCTCTTTATCCATATATCCGACGTCACTTGTATAAAACCGGCCTTCCCGAAGTACCTCCTGGGTCAGCTTTTCGTCGGCAAAATATCCCTTCATTACCATACCGCCGGAAATGCACAGTCTGCCGGTTTCCCCTGCCTTTACTTCTTCCAGCTCATCGTTTACAATACAAATTCTGGCATTGCTGACCGGTTTTCCGATGGAAGCCAGTCTGTCCTCACTGATTTTCATATAGACGGTTCTGGCAGCTTCCGTCGCTCCATAGGAATTGTAAATGCGGACACCCGGAAGCCTATCCAGTAAATCCATTCTCATCTGTTTTTCCAGCGGCGCCGTACAAAACTCAATTTTATCCAGTCCTCCTAACAGCAATCCCAGATTATTACCTGTCTGAATCTCCAGCATTGGTATGGCAGAAGGCATCAGATATACGCAGTTGCAGTTTCGTTTATGTATATTCATGTGCATCTTTCTGATTGAGGTAAAACCATCCTGAAGGACAGCCGTTGCCCCGTGGAGAAACACGGCTCTCAGCGTTGTCAGACCATAGGCATGGTAGAGAGGCATCGGCAGCAGATTTCTGTCTGCCTGCTTCATATCCCCGCCTTCGATGACATTCTGGGCTCCATATACGATACACCGGTGTGTCAGCATAACTCCTTTTGACTGACCGGTGGTTCCGGTTGTAAACAAAATATCCGAAACCGTATCATCCGCCATTAACTCATCTTCCCTATACGGATACCGCTCCGGTGGCAGAGTAAGGGTTGTCATATTAATGCAGTCCGGAAAATCTTCTCCTACATACACCTTCCGTGGCTGCACAATATCGGAAAGATATTGTATTCTCTCCTGTCTGACACTTTTCTCTACCGGCACTGCCACAGCACCGACAAGATGAATGGCAAAATATAAATACACATATACCGGATCCATCAGGGCTGCTATAATGACCTTATCTCCCCGGTTAATGCCCTCTTCTTTCAAAAGATGGGCTGCCCTCAATATATTGTCGGATAGTTCTCCATAGGTAACGGACAAATCATCCACAACAAAGGCTTCGTGTTCTGCCTTTTCAATTCCCTGTTTTAAAATATGCGCTACAATCTTTTCCATTGTCTTCATTCATTCTTTCTTTTCTAATTTGTTAGCCAGCACCCTTTTTATGTCACCAATGGTTTCCATGCTGATAATTTCTTCGTAGTCAAATTTAACAGCATATTCCTTTTCCAGCGTCAGTACAATCTGCATACTGGCTAAGGAATCCCATTCCTCCAGACTTTCTGCTGACATATCATCCGTCAGCACCAAGTCATCGTCTAACTCCATAATCTCCCGCAGGATTTCTTCTACTCGGTTTTCCATATTTTCCCCTTTCATTCCATAAGTTGTGTATAAGCACCTGATATAGGCAACAGTGCTCCTGTAATATAGCTGCTCCTATCCGATAATAAGAACTCGGCATAATAGGCAATCTGCTCCGGTGGGATAATACCAAAGGGCATACTTTTTTCCACCTTTTCATCTAAATCATAAACTCCACTAATGAATTTTCCCGACATCCCGGTGTCGACAAAGGCAGGAAGCAGGGCATTTACCCGTATTCCCCGCGGTATGAATTCTTTTGACATAACTTTTACTGCGGCATTCAGAGCGGCCTTGGAAGAGGCGTAGGTACACATTCCCCGCTCACAGGATAGTGCCGCAATAGAAGAAACCGCAACGATAGATGCCCCATCACTGGAATATTTCTTTTTACTGAAATATTTCCCCAGCTCTACAAATGCAAAGTAATTTACTGTTGTTACCCTCTGCATCGCTTCCACATCATTGGCACGAATCGGAACGCTATTATTAATACCGGCACAGTGGACGAGACCATCTAACTTAATCCCCTGCTCTTTACATGTTTTAAAGACATCTTCTATCTTTTCTAACTCCAGTAAATCGTAAGGAATATAGATGTCATCGCTGCCCAGCTGCTGAGATAGTTCTTTCAACCTCTCTTCATTTCTTGCCAGTGCCACGATACGATACCCCTGACTGGCCAGATAAACACATGTAGCCCTGCCGATTCCGGATGAGGCTCCTGTCACTAAGATTGTTTTCTTACTCATATACCTGTCCTTTCCCTTCAATAAATACTTCCTTTTATTTATGGGACCAGCTATATTACAAATCAGAAATAATCATTTCACAAAAATCCAAATTTCCCATTTCAGCAATCATGGATGCCCATGTCAGTCCCGCTCCAAATCCCGCAAGACAACAGGTATAGTTCCCTGTTTTCATCTGCTCCGCCACATTACTGGTAATGGCATATGGTACGGTATTACTATTGGAATTTCCAAAATCACCGACTACATTCATTGGCACCTTGGAGTGCTCAACCCCGATTCGGTCTGCTAACTTCTGAAGCATAAATTTATTTGGCTGATGAAACATAAACCAGTCTATCTGCTCAATACTCATATTGGCATATTGAATAATTTCTGCAATCATCGGTGGAACTTCTCTCTGCACAAAATTGAAAACTCCGCTTCCATCCATCCACATTTCATTTTGGGAACGCATTGTTCCATCCCCAATATCCATAGGAATCGCCGTTTCTTCGCTTCGCGGAAGCCGGTATCCTC
This sequence comes from Lachnospiraceae bacterium, assembly GCA_022510615.1. Taxonomy (GTDB): domain Bacteria; phylum Bacillota; class Clostridia; order Lachnospirales; family Lachnospiraceae; genus Eubacterium_F. The sequence continues at coordinate 18,969 of JAFLTC010000009.1, forward strand.
CCGCCGGAATTTTCAGAGCTTCTCTCTGACTACCATCCGAATATAAATTCATATACACCGGTAATGCACTCTTATCGTTTTCAACAACGGTAACGCTTGCACCATCTCCACCAAAGGTCGGATGCTTTAGAGAATCTTCTCTGTCTTTCCGGCACAACACATCACCGGTAAAAACAAGAACTTTTTTATCGCCGATATGTTCCAGCAAAAGATATGCCTGCATCAATCCCATGATATACCCGGCGCATGCCTGTGGAATATCCATACATATTACATCTTTTTCAAGTTCCAATTCACCATGTATAATATTACTGATATGAGGCACATAATAATCCGGACAGATCGAAACTACGATAATGGCACCAATCTCATCCTTTCTGATCCAGCCCTTTTCCAAAATATGTCGCAGTCCATATATACACAAATCCGAAGTAGTAGTATCTGCCTTAGCAGCCCGGCGCTTTCCGTATCCCATAATTTTTTTTAACCGTTTGGTCTGCACGGTAGCAAAGGGTTTCGTCTCTTCGTCATAGTCATACTCATTTTCCGGCAAAACCGCCAGAATACCTGATATTCGCTTTCCATTGAATGTGGTTATCATTTTCTGCTATTCTCCTGTATCATCTAAAACACAAATTAAATTTTGCCACCGCTTTTTTTCACAACAGCAATAATTGTTTCCACAGAGCTGAAATTCTCCGGTAAAATATCCAGAGCATCAATCACAACATTAAATTTATTTTCCAATTCTGTTACCAGAGCAACAACATCAAAGGAATCTAAAAAGCCATCCTCTATAAAATCTTCACTTGTCCGAAAATCAAACTCCGGTCTTATTTCTTCCAGCATGCTATAAATGGTATCCATAATTTCATCCTTCCTTTTGCAATATTAATAATTTCGTCCCCCTCCTACAACAAGTAGTTCCCCTGTCGTATAGGATGACGCATTTGATAACAAAAATTTTATATTCTCCGCCACAACCCAATCCGGAATCAAACCAAATTCCTGTGCTCCCGGCGTAGGCGCACTACCTTTCACATCTGCCAATTCTGCCAGCATGGCCTTTTTTTCTGCCGTCATCGGAGTATCTACACCTCCCGGCAAGACAGCATTAACCCGTATTTTTCGACGTACAAATTCCTTGGCCATCGTTTTTACAACTGCATTGAGTGCAGCTTTTGAAGCTGAGTATGGTGCCATACCTTTTTCGCATAATAGACTGGCAATGGAGGAAACTGCAACAATAGAAGCACTATCTTTGGAAATTCTTTTACTGTAAAAACATTTACCCATTTCCAAAAAAGCAGAGCAGTTTACTGACATAGCCTCTTGAAACAGAGAAATTCTATTTGCCCTTATGGGACATTCCGCATTGATTCCCGCGGAATACACCATACCATCTAATTTTATTTTCTTTTCTGTACAAATATCAAAAATTGATTGTATATTATCTAAATCATGTAAGTCATAGTTTACCAAATATATTTTACCCGGCAATTCTTCCGCCAGTTTTTCTAACCGTTCTTTATTTCTGGCAACTAATATCAGGCTGTTCCCCTCATCTGACAATAGTTTCGCACAAGCTTTGCCAATTCCGGAGGATGCTCCCGTAATTAAATAGGACTGATTCACACTATATCTCTCCTTCTCTATATACAAGATCCTCAGTCGGACGCCCCTGTCTTGTATATGGCATTATACATGATTTGTGTCCGCTCAGGCAAATCTCCCATTCTTTGCACTGCTTTTTTATTACGCATATTTCTCCATGCACAGGTAACGCGGACACCCTTATCCCACATCTCCTCAAGAACTCTGCGCTCTAAATTATATAAAATATTGGCCGGACCGAGATTAATGGATATATTGCTATATAATTTATTCCCTTCCAGACGCCAGACATAGCAGCTGAGAATCTTATTGTTTTCACGATATACAAGCACTTCTTTGCGGGCAATGATTTCCTGCCACTCCTCTACCGTGAATACATCATCGCAATTTACATCAAACACCGACTTCGACAATTCACACAGCTCTTTCGCATCACTCATCCGGGCATACTCTCCGCAATCCGGCTCGTACAATTCCTGTAATAGAGCATTTCCTCTTGCCTGTGTTTCATAGGGGTTTTCATCCCACACACACGTATGCCGGATATAGGTGGCATACAACTCAATGCCCGCCTTTTCCATAATCTCTTCCAGAACATTTTCATCCCGGTATATCCATTCAAAAACAATGTTTTCCGGCAGTCCTTGTAATAATCCAATCAATGTAATTTCATCTTTTGTAGCAAAATACCCTCTTTTCCGGTAAGGCTCATGGGCAATCACTACAATCCCTGCCCCCTCCCTAAGCAGTTCATATTCCAATTCCCGATTCATTGCTCCCGGAACTATATTTGTGAGAAGCCTTCCATATTCTCTTTTCAGAGCGGTTACCTGCTGCAAAACATTTTCAAAAGTCATTTTCACGTTACATTTCCTCCCGAATACACATCATGCAGTCAGTTATTCTTCGATATAGTCTTTCTTAAGCTGCTTTCTGTCAATCTTACCATTGTCATTGTATGGAAATTCCTCCAGCACCACATATCGTTCAGGAACCATATACTTTGGCAATATCCCTATCAGATATTTTCTTATATTCGTTTCCTCAATCGCTGTATCGGCATTGCAGAAAGCGTTAATTACATGATTCTTTTCATCATATATGCAACAGGCATTCAGGATCTCATCCATGCTCAGAATTGCCGTTTCAATCTCACCTAATTCAATTCGATAGCCCATATGCTTAATCTGAAAGTCTTTTCTTCCATCAAACATAATCTCACCATAATCATTGTAATGAGCCAAATCACCGGTACGGTATATCTTCTCCTCATAATGAGTATTTAACGGATTCTGCACAAAAGCTTCCGCTGTCTTTTCCGGATTATTGTAGTATCCCACGGAAATACATGTTCCTCTCACACACAATTCTCCCATCCTATCCTTCTCTGTAATTAACTGGTCATTGTCATCCAACAGAAGGATTTGTGTGTTTTTACATGCCCTGCCAATCGGCAGCGGTTCTTCATCCTGAAACTCCCTGTCCACTCTGTAATAAGTACATACATCGGTAATTTCTGTAGGACCGTATAAATTTGCATAAATGGCATCCGGTAATACCCTTCGCCAATAATTTAAATGCCGGTTCGGCATCACCTCGCCGCAGAACAGAACCTTCTTTACACAGGAACAGTCTACCCTTTCCAGCAAACCGCTGTTTGCCACTCCAATGAGAGCAGAGGGAACCCAGAAAATAAAGTTAATTTCATTCGAGCGTAAATATTCCAGCAAAGCCGCAGTAAAAGCAAAATGGGATTCCGGAACAATAAATAACTGCGCACCCTTACTCATACATAGATAGATGTCCAAAATGGAGTTGTCAAAATAAAAGGGAGCCTGATTGGCAATCCTCTCCTGTTCCGTAATATCAAATTCGGCTCCTGCCCAGTCTATGTAATCGATAATGCTTCTGTGGGTTATAGCGACTCCCTTAGGAACCCCGGTCGAGCCGGAGGTAAAAAACACATAAGCCAAATCCGTATCAATTGCATTTTCAAGATATTTTTCTGCATTTGAAATCTTTTCAGAAAAATCAATATCCTCAACAAAAATCATCTGCTCCTTATCAATACCATTGTCCAACAATTTTTTCGCACTTGCCTGATCGGTAATGATAAGTTGTGGCAGAAGACACTGAATAATTGAATTTACCTTATCAAAGGGAAACTTCACATCCGTAGGCGTGTAATAATTTCCACTGTAAAGTATTCCGGCAAAAGAAATCAAAGTCATTGCCGATTTTGGTAAATACACAAGTATAGGAATTTGTCTGTCAGTCTTCTTTTCCTGAATTGCCTTTGCGATGCAAAGTGCCATATTCTTCCACTGGGTAAATGTTACCTCTGTTTTGGCATCTGTCAAAGCAGTCTTGTCCGGAAATGTAGCAACGGAATCTTCTAAATAACACAGTACCGAATTCTTCAATGGTGTCACCCCTTAATCTATGAAATCTCTCACTGTCCATCCGACAGCAACACATAATCCACAGTACTTTACTGCAAATAATCCAGAATATCTTGAACCGTTTTAAATTTCATAAGTTCTCCCGGCTCCAGTTTATTTCCAAGTCGTTTCTTAACCTCTGCCATCAAAGACAGCTTCGACATGGAATCCCATTCTTCTATATCTGCTAATACAGCGTCTTTTTTTAAGGTTCCTTCTTCCAAATCCATGATTTCTTCAAGCATTTCCATCTTTTCCTCAACTGTCATAATTGATACATCCTTTCCCTTATATTTTAATAAAAATTATGTTTCTCCCAATCTGTCAAATATTATATCATACTCCATATGTAATTTCTATAATGTTTTATATGATTTTTTGCTTTCAAACGCCAAAAGCCATGCCTGCCCTTTGGCAAACACAGCTCTCGCCATCCTTGCATCTTTTAGTATATCGACCAAAAGATGCGAAATATTTAACCCCCGCTACCTCCCTGCAACATCAAAATCCATCACAAAACCTGCCTTGATAATTAGTGTACCGGATCCTCTGCCGTATACATTGCATTCCATCAAAAGCCGGCTGCCTTCCTTTATTTCCCAGCCGGACAGATAGCCGGCAATCTCTCCCGGCTTCTGCATATCGATAATAAAGGTTACCGGCGTGCGGACCATGGCATTTTCCTCCTGTCCCCACAGGACCGCCGGATATTCATAAAATACCGTAACATCCAGTCGGAATTTCCTCGTATCCATCTCCAGCACAGACCACATCTCCTGCTCTGCCTTTTGAATCTCCTTTCGCTCCTCCAGTGTTATGGCATTATAGTCCGCTACCACCTGAATGGCAGGGAGCGACATCTGTTCTGTGCGAAAAATAAAGTCCTCCCTGATTTCAAAGGAGGTCGGGGGCTCACCATCAGATGCCCCTTTGATATGCAGCAAATCCGCATTTCGCACAATCCATGCCTTTGGGATAATCTGGTTGCAGGAATGCAGTGGCAGATTCGATATAGAAAAATTCAGTTCCACTTTGTCGCCCAGCCGGATTCCCGATATCGGCTCCGGCGGTTTGAAATCTGCTCCCAGTAAGTTCAACTCTTCCGTCAGGTCATCCTGGTTCAGGATGCTGAAAGCAAGCTGTTCTTCTTCGTCTTCCCACTTCATTCCGAGTTTTATGTCAATGGAATTTGTGTGTTTTATCAATTCATTTTCCTTCCGTTCGTTTTGCCCCATCCCAGAAACAGGTGGGCCATATCTGACATAATCCCCTGCGAACTTTTCCATTCTCTTATAGGCAGTCTTCAAATCTGTCTCTAGCTGATCCATAATTTCTGCACGCTCCAAGCTGTAACGTGCCAGAATATCAAACTTGTTTTCCTGATTTGTAGATATCTTTACTTCCCGCCCAGAATAATCCAGTTCTAGATACAATGTATCCTGTAACACGGCATTCACTGCCATCTTTCCCCTCCATTTGTACCTCAATTCTTTTTTTTCCGTCCTGATTTCCTTCCGGCTGATCTCTTCTTCTTTCGTCACTCCTTCCTGCCAGAGCAGCTCCGGCGGAAGCGGACACTCCTTTTTCGGGTAGGGAATGCTGGCATCTGACATAAGGTTAATGGTTTTTCCATCACTGGCAACCGGCTGATATAGTTTCAGCCACTGGGATTTTTCGTATCCATCCAGTCCCTCCTCGATATCATATTCCAGATAAGGAAATTGTATATCCCAGCTGCGGCACTCCCCACTGTCCTCCTTCAAAAACAGACAGAATACGCCTTCTTTGTCCCCGGCTTCCAGCTTGGAGACTGTTAAAATCTGGTCAGAAAAAATCTGAGGCATCAGACGATATTTTTCCGTCTTCCATTCGCTGTGAAATGCGGCAATTACTCCGGTATCATAAGCCAGTGCCAGATTCTCAGAGAACCTGTCCTTCACAAGCTTTTCTATCTTTTTCAGAGCTTCTTTTGTCACCTCCGCCCGCACCGGTTTTACCCTGTGGCTAAGTTCTTCCGCAATATCGGCCTTATGATTTACTAACCTTTCTACTATTTCCGGACATTCCTTTGCCCCCATACAGATCTGCGGACCTGTCAGGAACCTCTCGATATCCTCTAAAAACTGCCTTTCCCATACATTGGCGTCCCCGTTGGCAAAAGGCAGCACCGCATAAAATTCCGGCATATGTATTTTCCGGGAATCTATCTCGTGCTCATATGGCTGAATCCGTATCCCCGCCAGCATGTCTGCACGGAGCAGATACACATCATTTTGATTGCCATAAGCCAGCCTGTAGTCTTCCAATGAAAAGGTCTCTGCCATATTATCTGCCGGTAGCACAGTTGAATCCGCACACATTACTATTTCTTTCTCTTTTCCCTTTTCCGGTCCGGACTCTGTACGCTCTACCCTCAGTGTCACTTCTAGTTTCTGAATCGGCTCTCCGCCATTCTCTTCCGGACTGAACGACAGATACAGTTCTACCGGTTTCGTTTCCTGACGATTGTTTTCTAAATCGGTATACCGGGAATGAATATAGGTAAGGAGCAGAGTCTTATCCACCTCCACAAAAGAGCCTGCAGACAGAGAATGCTGTACCGATATATGAACATCTTCACACTGATACTGATAGTAAGCCGTTATCAGGAGATTTTTTTCTGCTTGAAGTTTATCTTCCTCCACCAGTTCCTCACTGACCTTTGCCTCGCAGCAAATTTTCAGGATATCCCTCCCCTCCTTTTTTTCAAAACGGTAGCTTAGCAGGGTATTCGGTAATTCATGTACCCCGGTCAAAAAGTCATTATATCTTCCCCGTATTTTTATCTGCTCCTGCATCCGGCAATCCAGACGGTTTCCTAATACATCTCGGAAAAAGAGCTTCAAATCGGTCTCACAGCCCACTGCCGCATAGGGACTCTGTCCGTACATTTTCCATATAGGAATCACCATCTGGTACTTTAATTTGCCGCCTGTGTCATCGCTTTCCACCACCGGCATAACCGATGCGGACTCATGTGAGTGCGTCTCGTAGCCGAGAAGTTGGAACAGATGCTTAAATATATCCTCTTCATCGTAATCTCTCTCCACCACATAGCCCACACAGCCCGCCGGCAGCATTGGTGCCATAACCGTTTTACCCTCCTGATAAATCGTAACTCCGGATAGATTTTCCGGCAGATACACCGCATTGCACATCATTTCTCCCCCGGATTTCGCCACAAAAGTCAGGCTTCCATAACCCTCCCCGTCAAAAACATTATCCGGAATATTGGCATTGGGACAGTAGAGCCAGTACCCGCCGCCAATTACCGTGCACTCCCATAGGAGCTTTACAAATTGATTTGACTGCTTCCTCATATTGGCGATAAACTCCCAATTTTCAACCTCACTGTCAAGAGCGTTTTTGACATATTTCGTTTCTTTTGACAGGTTTGTTTTTACAAGGAACACCTCTTTCATGTTTAGTAAATACAGGCCATCCTGACTGTGTTTCAGAGGGGATGAATGGCAGTACAGAGACAAATTCAAAGAATCCTGTCCGATCAGAGAATAGAGAGTTTCTACCTGAGAGGCTCCTGCACCCTCTACCCAGAATACATCCTTTTCCTTCCGGTACAGCCGGATGTCTATCACTACCGCGGGTTCCAGACTGGAAATTTCTGAGTCACCTTTTCTGGCATGAAGTATTTTCTTATAATCTGCCACCTCTGTTCCACAGCCCGCCGGCAGCATACCAAGATAGGCCCAATCCTTATCATTGAATAACGTCCATCCTCCTGTCATGGTAAAGGTCTGGAGCTGCTCTTCAAAAAACGGCATATTCTGAACCCTTGGAACGTCCTCTTTGATATCCTTCGGTAAGATGGCCTGAAGCTGTTCCCTGGTAAAATCTGCCTCTGCATTTTGTAAGGTAATCCATTCCGCATCTGTATCAAAGGCAATGTGACATACATCATTCTCCTCATCAAAAACCGGCAGCGACATCTGCTGGAGAGACAGTTCATACATCGGCAGCATATGCTCATTTTCCCCAGACATCGTTTCAGGCATACGGCTTCCCTGTAAGAAAACCCGGGAAATCATGGAGCCCATTTCCTTTACATTACCTTCCCCTAAAATATAGGCTTCCAGTTCTTCATAAGGGATTTGTGCCGGGGCAGGCAGCGTAACTTCCTGTTCTCCGTCTAAAGTGACATATTCTCCGTCCAGTAGTGCCTCGGTAAGCATCTCCGTTCCATAGAGCTCACAGAGTTCCTTTACCGTTCCCTTTTTGTCCGGCCCATAATTCTGTATGTCAAATTCCGCCAGCGGCCGGAGTATCGGCTGATCCCAGAGGACACAGTTTTCCGGCGCCCCGGAGTTACCCGTACTACCCGGCTGAAAATCCGGGCAGACATATCGGAAAAGACCACCTACCGTCCCACGTGGTATCCGGGTGTATTCGTCAAACAGCGATAATGTATCCGGAATTTGTTCCCCGGAAGGATTGCCTTTAAGTTTTTCCTTAAACGCCTCAAATGTCATAACTGTCCCGTCACAATGCACTCCATCTAAGACAGCACACTCCTTTGCCAAAAGTACCACGGTGTCCCCCGGCAGGGCACGCCGGTCTCTGCCACCGGGAAGCTGAAGCTTCGCTTCCGATATCTCCCGGCACTCCCAATCCATGTCAATATCGTCATTGGTTTTCAATATTTCTTCCACATAAGGTGCGTAGAGAACCTCCGGCTGATGCAGGCGTACATAAAACAACGCTGCCGCCTGTTCCATCGTCAGTTTCGCTTTCCGGTTATCAAATTGATAACCCTCCAGAGACACCCGGATACTTTCGTCTAACAGTCCTTCCTTTTTCGATACGCCCTGCCAGAGTTGTTCCGGCATAAATCCGTATGTCTCCACAATGCTTTTCAGACTGGTCTTTTCCGGCAGTGTGACGGAATATTTCGGCAGCTTCTTCACCTGTAGCTTCAGTTTCGGATTTCCGGCTATAATCTGCTCTGCGGTCACTCCGTACTCCCCCATGGCATCTACGAGATTCTGACAGGTGACAGAGAAAGCCTGATAGCACCTCTCAACCCGCGCCTTTAATTCCTCTGCCAGAATGCGAAACCAGTCTGCCAGTATCGCCCCACAGAACGGGACTCTCTTATTTTGATTCTCCGACAGTCCCTCCGGTGCATAGGAAGGGTCTGCATTGAGCCTTTCAAAATACTTGGACAATCCCTGCATGTATTCCTCATCCACCACCTTGTCCGTAAAATCCACAGAAAACTCTCCCACCTTGCAGGACAGCCTTGGAAGGATAGGAAATATGACCGCTTCCTTTTCTTCCTTGTTTTGGTCCGTAGTTTCCAATGTAATCCGCAGCTTCGTATTTTTTTCCAGCAGGTTTTCCACATAGGCATAATCAATATATTTGAAATCATTGATTCCTCCCATCGTTTGATCTGCACATAGGGTTCTTAGAAGCAGAGTCAGTACCTTTGTAAAATCCTCGTGGTGCAAAAACATCAGAAAAGTAAAACCGTATTGATACGTGCCGTCTTTTTCTTTTCCGGTGACCGAACACATAGGGGCAAGGATCAGGGACATCTCATATTTCTCCTCCTTTGTCAGGACATCCGAAAAGCATATCTCACTTTGTAAGTTCGCTGCCATCTGCTGCCTGTTATTTGCTGCCAGTTGCCACGGAGTAGCCGAATTAGAACCAAAGCTGAATTCTGCCCGCTGTTTAAAATGAAAGGAAAAGGAAATCTTAAAAAATAATACTTTCGCATAGGCACTTAAAGAAAGCTCCAGGTCTACCGCCACTGACGACTTACGATAGCTCTCCAGCTTCAACTTGCAAAACGCCGATATCCGGGCAGACGCCCCTACCGAGATCACCTTCAAATCCGCGCTTAAAAATAATGTCCCCACCACTCCCACGGTTGCCGAAGCCTGATAATACATACCATCCGGCTTACTTTTATCCGTAGGCTGGAAGATGCCGAAAATTCCCTCTAAAATACCAACGACCATCAGCGATACACCACCCTGCACCACTCCCAGATGAAAGCTCCGGGATAAGCCGACGGACAGACCGATGCCGATTTTTAATACCGTTGAAAAGGAACCATTCACAACAGCCGGCACCGAATTCACCGCATCCCCGTAAAACTCTCCCAGATAGATGCCGCCGCGACCGGAATAAATCCCCATCGTGATGCCAAAAGAGCGGGTAAAATCCTGATTATGCGGGAATCCCAAATCCAGATAAAAGCTGCCATTGGTATAGATCTCCACCAGAATTTCTCCCAGATAAATCGTAATGGCTCCCAGATCAAATTTTGAATATTTAGACGGAAGGGTCGTCTGACAATGGAGCATACCTACCGCATCACTGATTTTTTTATAATATAAATCCAGTTTCAGATCATTAAAATTTTTCAGAACAGATTTTTCCGATGCCTGTACCTGAAGATTTGCTCCATATATCTTTGGGTCATAGAATAAAAGCTTGATCCGGAACATATCTGCCATCTCAAAATCCGATGCCACAATCCAGCCTGTCTCCCCGTATGTCATGACATCCTTTCGGGAGGTCATGGCACCTTTCCGGGAGGTTGACAATTTCTTCCTGACATCATCAAAAATTTCTTTTAAGGTCGCCCCCTCCGGTGACACTGACAAATGATGCCCCAGACCAAAATAGTAGAGATGAAAGCCCTTCTGGTTTGTCGCCAGATTATTATTCGGATTTCCCTTCTCGGCATCCCAGCTGAGGGGATTGTCCGTATCAAATGTTTGTCCCATACAGTCTCCTAACAGGATATACTGAACAGACCCCTTACCGCTCCCTTGGCCTTTTTCATACTTGACTCCGATATCGGTAATGTTCATAACACCGGCAATGCTTTTTTCCACATGATATAAAAGCGTGGCAGTGTGGTCGGACAGATTCAAAATGAACGTACAGTCACTGAGGGAAATTTTATTAATAATATCCCACGGCGCCGGCAGGGTAACTCTTGCATTAGGATTTATGAGCCGGACAAAGGCGAGCACGACATCTCCCAGCGTGACACCCCCTATGGAGAAGGTCAGGGTTTTCTCCTTCTTATCATTGAGCTGATAGATACCCTGCAGATATTTATCCCAGAGCTGAACTCGAAACAGGTATTTCTTTTCCTCCTGAAGGATGTTATCTGCCTGCACTAAAAGTTTAAAAACCCCCACCTGCAAATATGCGGCCAGCGACAGTTCCGTGACGGAATCCTGCCTGTACAGCCGCAGTCGTCCTCCGGTGGTAATCTTTTGATCCAGTATGTCAAACCACACCTGACAGGTTGCATAGACCCGGAGTTCTTTTGAACCCGTGTCATAATATAATGACAGATCATACAGTTTAATTCCCGTTTGAGCCTGCGTTCCTTCCTCTTTTCCAATAAAGGCCTTCACAAGAGCAATTAAATCCGGCTCTCCATAGGCCAGACCTCCTTGAAAAACCCAGTTTTTTTCCGCATAGTCGGCAGACAAAGAAAGGGCAAATTTTTTCTTTTGTCCATCCGCCGAATCATGTTCAAATCCCAGCATTCCGAAAATACCAAAAGACATACCGCCTCCCGTATATTCGAGTTCAGCCGTAATATTATCTAACAGAAATTTTACCTTATCATTAATTTTTAAATCCAGAACATCGGAAACCTCAAATCCCAGAGTCAGACTCCTCTGCCTGCCATCGACTCCTATATCGACAGAGGCCAGCACATTTCCGGCATCATGACTATCCTTCTTCGCCCAGAAATCCGGCAATGTCACCTTACAGTCCTCAGCCAGATCCTGAAAGGTTACCTCCTTTTCCTCTTCTAATTCCAGATGTCCGGTAAATTGTAAATCCGGATAATAGGCTGTCATCTCCCCTGTCAGTACTCTATTACCAAGCTTCGCCTGAATACTCGCCGCCAAAAACAGCGTAAGGATCGGCTTCTGACCCCACAGACTTTCTTCCCATTCTGCCTGTACATGGTTCAGGGTGAGATTAGGAACAAAAAGTTCCATTGGCTTTTTCATGACAAAAATTCCCCGGATATGTTGTAGTTTTCCCCCATGAAAGCTCTCCTTTGACCTTCTGTCATAAATCACATCCAGCTGCCGAAGACCAAAGCCGGAAAGAGGAACCCCGTCGGGTATAAGCATATCACTTGTGGGCAGTTGAAACACCTCTCCCAAAATCTTTGTAATATCATTTAGAACCAGGGGTGATTCTGGTGGTTCTATCATTGCTGTATATTGCATGACCTCCCTGCCGGTAAATAAATCCATGGTAAAGGATAGTGTTTTCTCTATCCCCTTTATCCGAAATTCACATTTCATATAGGCCGTCGTGACCGGGGTTTCATCATACCACCACGCATTCTTTATGGTAGCGATAACAAGATTTCCCGACCCTGTTCCCATAGGCAGTTCCACCGGCTGTGCCAGCAAAAAATTAATGGTCAGCAGAGGATACGAATCCGGATTCGGAGAAAGTGTTCCCCGTATCGGGATGTTTTTCCCGGAAAGCAGCCAGAAAAGCACCGACCACCGTTTATTTCCCTTCTCCGGTGGAGTAGAAACCCCGTTTATGTGGATTTTATCGTCACCACCTTTGTATCCCAGCACAGGATTTACGAGAGAAAAGCCCTCAAAGAGAGTTGTCTCCGGCTCGTAATTCGGAACATGCGGTGCCAGTACCCCAAACATTTCCGGAAAAGTGCTCTGACATATGGTTTCCAGCCTAATCTGGTATCCAATCTGTCCTTTATCGCGCTGTTCCATCTCCATAGTCACTTTAGCTTCCCTTGACTGGACAGTTCCTGTCAGCCGCCCGATTTTTCCCGTTACACGCAAAGAAGCACCTGTGAGGGTAATTTCGCACTCCTCGATCTGGATTTTTTCCAACCTGAAAGTACGGAAAAAATCAACATAAATTTTCTCCCCAAAGGAGGCATCCAATGATAAGACTTTCTGGCTCAATCTTTCCTGTAACAGTTCATTCAGTTTTTGTAAAGTCATACGCACATACCTTCTCTTGAAACAATGCATTTATCTGGCGGAATAGAATTGATTGGCATTCTCGGCATTCCTGCCCCTGGGGCTTCCGTTTCAGGTGAGTCATTGTCATCCTCAGCTGCCGGAGCTTCCGGTTCAGATAAACCAATGCCATCCCTAGCTCCTGAAATCAAATATGGAGCCTTAGGAAAATCCAGAGTATTGTAAATGTTACTTTCGGTGTCATGATGTTCCGCACCGCCGTACACGCTAACCGAATGTTTTTCTTGTCCTCCTTTAACATATTTTTCTGTTTTTTCCACAAAATCCAGACTTGGATGTTTATATCCTGAGCATTCCCCCGCACTAATAATCATTTTTTGCGGCTTATGTTTATTTAAAAATTTCAAATACGGTTGGTTCTCATCCCTATCTAACACTCTTTTTTTTATGCATTTATAAGTAAATATGTCATTACCGGAACCATGATGAGGAGCCAGCATTAGGAGCAATTCTCGTCCATTTATATGTTCTGCAAGCTTCTCTTCTATTCCATTTAACGCACTAAAGGTGTGTATCGTGGCATCTCCGGGAAAGAGAAAATATGGTTTTCCCTCCGCAACCTCGTCTACATAACAATAAATAATCCCTCTGGTATTTTTTGCGACACCGCTCGTGCTACCGACTCTGGGATTTTGTATACCAATAGGGTATCCTGTTGTATCGGGACTTATAAAAAACCTGGAATGATAAGGATAAACCTTGGTATAAGTTTCCTGCATATTGTGTATGAATTTTCGATATTTCTTACCTGCCCCATAATTTCCTATAATAGCAGTAAGGTCAATATTAGATACATTAACTTCCCTTTTGTATTCTTCCAATAAATCCTTTAAATGGTCCCAATGATCAGTATCCTGATGCGATATTACAATCAAATCGGGTCCCTTAACCTTTACAAGCAAGTTTATTGCCTCTTTTTTTATCGCTGCCCAATCATACTTCCCACAATGTTGAACCTTACCACAGTCGAATATCGCACAAAATGGTCCTCCACATAATCCTGATTTACCCTTATCGATCAATATGTTAAACAACCCCTGCCCCACATTATAGGTATATACTTCCACATTAGTCATTCTCTCCTACCTCCTCCTCTTCCGCATCATAGGCACCAAACCAGGCGATTTTCCCGTTTTCTCCCAGAATACGCACCTCCACTCCCTGAGGCGGCAGTGATATCTTGAAAACCTTCAGGGAAAGACCATGGAGAAGCAGATACACTCCGCCTTTATTCTCCTTTTCCATACTCATACCGGTTATCCCGGCTGTCATAATCCCCTGTAGGAAAAAATCACCGCCGAAAATACCGCCGGTCTTTGCGCCTACATAACAACTAGTTCCACTCCATGCCGCTATGATTTCCAGAGACAGCATTTCATTTTTCCCCAACTGCCCCGATGGATTTAAAGGCAGTTGCCACACCAGCCCCATCCAGCTTTCGCCCAGCGTTCCCTGAGAGATAATAGCCTCAAAGGAAGCATACCCCATAGAATCCGGTGTCGTATTTTGATCTCCGAAAATCATCTGTGCCGACTGTATGCCAAAGGCATGAACAAAAGAATTCTCCCGAATCTCCGCCCTTTCTGCCGCCAGCTTAAGCTTCGCCATGTCAATCTCATATTGTTCTTCCGGTTTCTTAGTGAGTATCAACCCTTCGAACCCAAGGTTTTCGTAGGAGAACAAATCAAACTCCTCACAGATCATAAAGGAGAGCACACCCTGTAGTTGAAAGGAAAAGGTATCGGTTCCGACAGACAAAATAACATCCTGCACCACAATCTTCTGGAGAACGGATACACCGGCGCTATATTCGATGGGCTGCTCCAGAAGAAACTGATAAACCTCCTGACCGTTTACTTTCTCCATCCCTCCCACCAGAACAAGGTTGTTTCCTTGTGACTGTTCTACCGGGTGTACCGCCGAACCAAACAGATGATACGGGGTAAGTTCGGAATGACTCTGAAAGCGCTGCACAAGAGAATTCTCAATCTGAACAACCATATCTCGGGTGCAAAAGTAAAACGGTTTATCCCCTTCCGTATAGACCGGCTTCCCCTCACAAAGCAAAAGAGCATTCACTTTGGATTTTGCCACGGAAATGCCCTCCCCCGATACAGACACCTTGCCGTTTTCCACAGCGGCATACAGCACGTTAAGTTTCCCTCCGTCTATGGAGCGAAATACCGTCGCAAGCTCCGGAGATACTTTTTCCTCATCCACCTCACCCTGAGCTCCCAGAAGAAAAATTCCCTGAAATTCTTTTTTATCTAAAACCTCTGTCAGGGGCTCATAGCCCGTTTTAACATTCCCCTTCTCGTCATAGGCGTATTCTATTAAATAACGCAGTTGACTGCTCCCCTTCTCCTCTAAGACAGAGCGTAGGGAAACGTTTTTCGTATACTTTAATATGAACAGACTGTTTTCGTCGTTCCATGACTCTTGAGAAAACAAAATCTTCCAGCCATCAATGAGAAAATTCAGTTCAATGGGGTTATCACACAAATCCACAAATTCCCCTTTGGTGGCTGCTATCAAAAGACAGTCGGTCTGCTGAAGAGCCTGTCTGGCAGAGAAGCCCGGCTGGTACAGTCGAATGTCCGGTAACTGTTTTTCCTGTCCCTTTGCTTCACCGGTCTGGGCAATTCCCACCCAGTTCCAGTGCCCGCTTTCCGGCTGTACTCCAAGACACATACCGCTGGGTGTTAAAAGTACCACTTCCTTTTCATCACTCTTTGGCGCTGACTGTAATCCCTCTGTAAGAATGGCGTATCGTTTCCCGGACAGAAGTCTCTCTGCCTCATTGATATCGGGAGTATCTGTCCCGGACAGGATACCTCTCCATGGCAGTAGGGGAAATGCCGGTGTCTTTTCTTTAAATTTAGCGATTTTGGGCACGAAAGAAACCATCCTGCCATCCTTCACCTGAAAAAACGGCATGGAAACCGGAGCGGAATAATAAGTACCCCGGACTGCTATCCAGGGAGCCGTCACCACGGTTTTATCCATCTGATTCAGCACTGCACTCTGTTGTGCCTGAAAATCTATTATCAGTTCAGTGGTACTGTCCATAAAATATTCCGTTCCTGCCAATCCCGGCATAAGTTGCATCTGCTCTGGTTTTCCCGGAACACCTGCCAGAAATCCGCCTTCCACACCCAGATACCATCCCTGCCCCGCTGCAGCATAATTACCTCCCTCACTAGTCAGTACTTCCGCTGTTTTTTCAAAGACTAACACAGCCCCTTCCAAAGACCGGACAGGCAATGGACTTCCCTGCGGGGTGGTAAAAAAACTATTCCATTCACAGACCGGCAGGGAAAAATAAGTACTTTCCTTATCCGTCATGGCCGCCGGTGCAATCTGGGCTTTTAACGTTACTGTCTGCACCGGCTCCAGCAAAGATGCCTGAAATCGTCCCGTGAAATTTTTCTCTTTCCCATTTTCTGTATCTCCCGGCAGATTCATCAGATATTTCATACCGACATCGAGAGAAGAAAAGTTTTCCTTTCCGGTCTCAAAAGAAAATGTCAGTTTTCCCATGCTGTCCTGTAAATCCATGGTAATCTTTCCATCCACCGGTTGAAAAGATATCTCTTCCACGCCAAAAATACCGGAAAAGGATAAAAAATTACCCTTTTCTTCCAGAAACTCTTTGAAAGAGATCCAATACTTTCCCGCCCTGAGTGTTAAATTATGTTCGGAGGCAGCAATATTTTGCCAAGACTCCATTTTTTCTTGCGGATTTTCGATCCAGAGCAGTCTGGCAGAGGCTCTATCCAAAAACCGTTCCACTTCTATGACAAAGTCCTCGCCCGGTTGAAAGGTTTGCGGATAAAACACCAGGCATGTGCTGTCATTCCATATGCTCTGTATTTCCTTCGCCTCCTTTTTACTTCCCAGACAAAATCCCTGAGCAGTCCGGTAAAAAATATATTTTCCCCGATAGATACTCGTTAGATTTTCCATCCCTTCTCCCTTCTAAAACTGACAAGTTTATCTGCAAAGTTCAATGCAATCTGCACTCGTAAGTAAAATCTGTTCCAGATTCTCCGCCTCCATAAAATATACCGGCATTTTCTGACCGTACGGGTCAGAAACAAAAAAATCTGGCAGAGTCAGATGACCTCTGCCAGATAATGGTTGTTTCACTTATCCTATATAATTCACTTTACCACGGCACAGTATTACTTACTAATCCTGACTTTTTTCGCGCTGGAATATTTTCCATACACTATATTTTCTTTTGTATCAATTCCGTAAGCACGTACCTTAACATAACATGCTTTTTTCTTCTTAAGCGCTTTCAGTATTACTGTGTTTTTCTCTGTGGTAATCGTTTTACTATTCTTGTTCAAACTCTTTTTCGTGCCATAAAGAACTTCATATCCGCTGGCATTACTGAGTTTTTTGAATGTTAGCTTTGCTTTTTTACCCTTCTTGTTTTTTAATGAGGTAATGGTTACCTTTCCAATCTTAATCTTTTTCCCTGTCTGTGCGACGCTGCTTTTTGATTTCCCGGTCTTTACGGGAGCCGTCACCGTTACATTGCTGTCTTTTTTTTCGGCTTGCTCTACAACACTCTCGCCGCCTTTTTTTCCGGGTTCCGCCGCAACACTCTCGCTGTCTTTGGTCCCGGATTCTTCTGCGATGCTCTCATTACCACTCTTGCTTCCGGTATCCGCATCATTGCTTGTAGTGGTAGATTTCCCCTTGTCTTTTATGGAAATGGTAGCTACCGCAGAAGCTGTTACCAATTTACTGGTAGGGAAAGTAGCTTTAATATCTACCGTATACTTACCCGGATTTACATAGGTTGGTGGAACTGTCGAATCCTCCCATGTATTACTCGATTCGTTGAGGTAATGATAACTCAGGGAGTATTCATCCTCCGCCATACCGGCAACAGAAACCTGCGAGGCATCAATTCCGTGGCTCTCACCATCGTAATCAGCAGAAACCGTAAACCTTCCACCATCCAACAAACTCTGGTCCACTCTGATTTCTCTGGAGAGAATCCATGTTCTTACCGGCTCCGCTTCCACATAATAAAACTCGTCAGCGTCATCGTCCTTGAACAATTCATAAACCGTGACATCATAGCCGCCGATATCCTTAATCATACCGTCCTGACAAACCAGTGTTTTTTCCTGTTCGGTATAGATTTTAAATCTCATAACGGATGGCATTTCTGCCGTTGTCTTATATGGTTTCCCGTTCTTGTAAAGAATCGGTGGCTCCGGCAGTGACCAGACATAGCCGCCGGTATAAATTTTGCTTACGCCCCTCGCCACCAGCTTGTATTCCTCCGGAGATTGATAGGCTACTGAAAATTCCTGTGCCTTCGAATACTCTCTCTCTCCGGTAGACGTCTTGCGGAAAGCATAGACCGTATATCCTAAACCAAAAGGAAGTACATAGTCCTCATACCGGTTTTCAAATACACCGGAGGTGAGGGTCAGCTCTCCGTTTTTCATAATGCGCGCGCCCGCAGAGGTACCATCCACATCTATAACCAGATAGTATTCTCCATCCGTGCCGCCGGAGGCCTTAAAGGTTACTTTATCACCGGGCTTGACTTTGCCATCTGTAAGACCTGTGATTTCAAGAGTAATCGGTGTATCCACCTCTTTCGTAATCCCAGCCTCTTCCGGCGTTCCCTTATTATTCACGCTTGCCTGTGCCGGTGCTGCTGCCACCAAAGCCATAACCAGTGCCAACGCCAGAAAACGTTTTATTTGCCTGCCCTGTTTCATAGGCATTCCTCCTTTATTAGTCAGTCAATGATATTTAATTTTATATAGTTACTATTAGTATATATTACTTACTATAGGAAGTCAAACTTTTCTCCACCAGAAATCATGATGCTGTTGACACATACAAAAGCATAACTGTCACACAACGAAAGAGATACTCTCCAATCAGTGAGAACCTTTAACGCAAAAGCGTTACCTGGGAGGTAAGCCCAAAAGTTTAACTTTTAGGCTTACCTCACTTTTGAGTTCGATTGGATGGTATCCCTTTCGTTCCTAATAACTGTTTCGCTTCTACTATTTCGCCAACAGCATCATAATTTCATTACTTCTCTCAATAAACTCCGTCATCTTATCTGCCTCCAACGGGCGGTGACTGATTAACGCCAAATCATACAGCTGTTTACAGAACAGCTCCGTCTTATCACCGTCCTTATGTTCCAGTACATATTTGACAAGCTCATTATTGGCATTCAGCACAAGGGTCAGCCCCATATCCGGCATATCCATGCCGCCCATGCCATTGGCCGTATACATTTTCATCATATCCTGCATTCTTCTCGTCTGCTCGGACATCGTTATCATAGAAGAAACCTTTTCGTTTTTCAGCTTTTCTACCTTGACTTCCAGCTCTTCTTTTCCCAATGCTTTTTTGAAAATCTCAGTGAGGGTCTCAGTATCTGCTTTCAGCTTTTCTTCATCTCCATCTTCTTTGAAGGCCTCTGTCAAATCCGCATCAATCCGCTGGAACAGCACATCGTCATCTCCTGCCTCCAGTGCCGATACAAAAGGCTGGTCAATGTTATGAAGAAGAACGACCGCATTCATATTCTGCTCTCTGAACATATTAATGTACTGACTCTGCTGCTGCAAATCCGTAACATAATATACTGTTTTCTTTGGCGGTTCCTTCGGCTCGGCATCCTTTTCCTCCTCGCCTTCTTCTACCACCTCTGCCTCGACTTCCGGCTCCGGCAGCGTATCCAGATATTCGGAAAGAGTACTGTATTTTTCATCCAAATCCTTGAACAGTACATACTCCTTCATCTTTTCCTTAAATTTTTCATCCTTTAGGCAGCCAAATTTAATAAACGGACTGATATCATCCCAGTACTTCTCATAGTTCTCCCTGTCGGTCTTGCACATACCGGACAGCTTGTCTGCCACTTTCTTTGTAATGTAGTCTGAAATCTTTTTCACAAAGCCATCGTTTTGCAGTGCACTACGACTGACATTCAGCGGTAAATCCGGACAGTCGATGACACCTTTCAATAACAGGAGAAATTCCGGAATCACCTCTTTGATATTGTCGGCAATAAACACCTGATTGTTGTACAGCTTAATCATCCCCTCGATCTGCTCATACTCCAGATTTACTTTCGGGAAATACAAAATACCTTTCAGGTTAAACGGATAATCCATATTCAGATGAATCCAGAACAAAGGCTCCTTATAATCGCGGAATACCTTGCGGTAGAACTCCTTGTACTCCTCTTCACTGCACTCATTTGGATGCTTTGCCCAAAGAGGGGTCGTGTCGCTGATGGACACCGGACGTTTCAGAATCTTTGTCTTTTTCACCGGCTCTTTTTTCTCACCGTCCTCAGCATCCTCTTTCGGCTCCTCTGTAATTTCCTCGATAACCGTATCTTCTTCCGTCACTTCCTCACTCGGAATCGTTTCGTATTCCGGCTCAGCTCCGGCCTTGGTAAGGAAAATTTCCACCGGCATAAAGGAACAATATTTATCCAACACCTCACGCACACGGTATTCATTGGCAAATTCATAGCTGTCCTCATTCAGGTGCAGAATAATTTCCGTACCTACCGTATCCTTATCACTGGCTGACATTTCAAAGGTAAGTCCGCCGTCGGACTCCCAGTGAACTGCCTCAGCACCATCCTGATAGGATAAGGTATTAATTTCCGCTGAATCTGCCACCATAAATACAGAATAAAAGCCCAGACCAAAGTGACCGATAATCTGCTCATCATTTGCTTTGTCTTTATATTTTTCAAGAAAATCTGCTGCACCGGAAAAAGCAATCTGGTTAATATATTCCTTTACTTCCTCCGCCGTCATTCCCAGACCATTATCCGTAATAGTAATCGTCTTTTCCTCCGGATTTACCAGCACATCAATTTTAGCCTTGTAATCCTCCGGCAGACCTGTCTCGCCGATCATCTCCAATTTCTTTAATTTCGTAATAGCGTCGCAGCCATTACTGACTACTTCGCGAATAAAAATGTCGTGGTCCGAATACAGCCATTTTTTTATAATGGGAAATATATTCTCCGAATTAATTGCTAAATTCCCCTGTTCTGTTTTCATCACGATAACCTCCATTCCATTTCTGTGTTCTATACAGAATATCATAATACCCCTTTTACACAATGTCAAGAAAAAATTAGCACTCATTCAAGATGAGTGCTAGTAATTTCATTTTTCTGTATAAATTTCAGGCAGTTTTCGTCCCATTCTATCTTCTTTTCCTTGTCCAGGGAAAACTCTTTTTGCATATAACCGGTAAATACAATGAGTTCTTCCTTTTCATATTGTATCCGCAGGGAACCGCAATCTCCATTTTCCATGTAATGACAAAAATCGATTCGCAATTTTTCCGGCGTTTTCTTTCCCTTTATGAGAGAGAAAATATATGGCTTCAACTGCTGCCACGTGACAATTTCCGGCACATCCGTTTTTTCCTGTTCTCTTCGTTCCTCTGTGTCAAACCATTCCGGATGAAGTTTTCCGCCTGCATGGAACGTGACAAAGGTCGTCACTTCACATTCACTGACATGAAACCGGTCAAACATGTCGCCGGCAAACAGCCGCGCCATAAATTCCTTTATATTTTCAATTCTAAGTGCAATCATTCCGTATAAAAATCCTCCTAACTGCAAATACTATTACCGTTCCTAGACAATTATGCTTTGCCGCACAGGCGGCAGAACGGAGGTTATTATGCGAGCTGACGAACAGACCTACAAAAATGTAGCAAAGCACTGCAGTTCTTATGCGATGAAAGACTGTTGCAGCTGTACGAATAAAACAGGGGACACCGATGTCTCCTGCACAACCTGCAAACATTTTACTTCCGATAAGCACTGTGCTTTGGACTTATTTGACCCTATCGTAGAAAATCACAAGTTTTAATTCGTTTTCCGGTCAGTCTTATCTGACCGGTTACATACGCTCTCAAATACGACGATAGAACGGGGTGCCAGTTTATATTCTCCCCGATGTAACTCTTTTTTATCCCCGCCGGACGTATCTAAAACAACCGTCCACTCCTGTTTTCCATTCACATTCGGCAAAAAGAAATCATGGTCGTCCCAGTGAAAATTAAAGGCAAAATACAGACTGGTTGACTCAAAATAACTGCCACAGTACAAAATCCCCAGTTCCCGACTGTAATAGGAAAAATCTATCACCCACGGTTCCCTTCCGTGGCAGGAAACATCCGGTGCTCCCATACCATTTCTGTCTATTCCCATAAGATTATTCAACTGATGATACAGAGGATGCTTCTTGCGAAAAGCAAGAAGTTGTTTGACGAAAGCAAACGTCTCTTTATTTTTTTCCAGCAGACGCCAGTCCAGCCATGTCGTCAGATTATCCTGGCAGTAGGCATTATTATTTCCCTTCTGGGAGTTTCCAAACTCATCTCCGGCTAACAACATCGGCACCGCCATTCCAAGCAGCAGCATGACAAGGGCATTTTTTTCCTGCTTATCCCTCATACGCAATACCGGTTTTCGCCTCGTGGTTCCCTCCACACCACAGTTCCAGCTGTAGTTATACTCTGTCCCGTCCTGATTTTTTTCCCCATTCGCCTCATTGTGCTTCACATCATAGGAAATCAAATCCCGCAGCGTAAATCCATTGTTCTGGGTTATATAATGAATCACGCCGATTCCCTGTCTCTGCTCCCGAAAGCGATGATAAAATTTCTCCACCTGACCCTCATCACTTTTCAAATAGCGTCTCGCATCCACTAAAAAGCCGTCATTCATTTCAAAAAGTCTCTCTCTGCCGACTCTCTCCGGGTGTTCTGCCCAGCTGTTTCCCAAGAGCATGACATGAGAAAGTACCGGATCATTGTAGAGCCAGTCCATGTTCATGCAGTCCTGATTAATGCGGAATCCATCTACATGAAAATGCAAGGCATAATATCGCAGACAATGTAAAATAAATTCCGGTGTCTGTCCGACAAAATACATATCCAGTATCAGATTCATGCCATTTCGGTGGAGATCATACACTAACTGTTGAAAATCCTTGCAGGGATTTTCCCCCGGTGTGGCATATCCTGCCTTTGGGGCAAAATAAAAGGCTTCCTCCGCATATCCCCAGTAATTTATTTTCTTTTCTCCCTTTTCATTTACTTCCTCCATATATTCATTAAATTCATAAACCGGAAGTAAAAGCAGAGTATTAATTCCCAGTTTTTTTAAGTACGGAATTTTTTCCCGCATACCGGAAAATGTGCCGGGTGCCTTTACACCGGAGCTGGAATGTCTCGTAAACCCTCTCACATGACACTGGTACAGCACCATCTCATTCTTTTTCAGCCGTTTCCACCTTTCTCCGCCCCAGTCGAACTCATCAAACACAAAACGTGCTCGGACCTTTCCCTTTTTCTTCCCAAAGCGCTCTCTTCCGACAACAGCTTTGGCATAAATATCCTGAATCTGTTCACCACCGGAAACAAAGTCGTATTCCAGACCATTTAGCTCCTCCCACACATTCTCCCCGGACAAGAGAACGGAAAAAATATCCTCCATCCCTTCTTTTCTCATGGAATACATTTTTATTTTATCCAGCCGCTTTCCCGCCCGGTATAAACGCAGATTACAATCTGCTGCCTGTGGACACCAGATCGTAATCTGTACCTGATTATTTCCTTTTTTTGTTACTCCCAGAGGAAATGCGGTTCCCTTTTTAATTTGTATGTGCTCTGATAATGCCATCTACCTAAATCCCTTCTGTATTTTCACAGCCCTTTGCTGCCAGTCACGTTTCCAATATGTTTCATTATACAGAAAGATAGGGAAAGTAACAATATTTATTTTAAAAACTCTTGCAATATTGCTGATTTTTAGTAAAATAGACGTAGTTGTTCGGCATTTAATGCTGCCTATTTATAAAATCAGAAAGGATGTAACTATGATACAGGCAAGTAATGTTTCTTTAAGATTTGGCAAAAAGGCTCTCTTTGAGGAGGTCAATATAAAATTTACCGAAGGGAACTGCTATGGCATAATCGGTGCCAACGGCGCGGGAAAATCTACATTTTTAAAGATTTTATCCGGCGAATTGGAGCCTACCAGCGGAGAAATCAGCCTCGGACCGGGCCAGCGTTTGTCCGTTTTAGAGCAGGACCACTTTAAATATGATGCCGATGTGGTGTTAGATACGGTAATTGCCGGCAATCAGCATCTCTATGATATTATGAAAGAAAAGGATGCTATCTATGCCAAGGAAGATTTTTCCGAAGAGGATGGTATGCGTGCCAGTGAACTGGAAGCAGAATTTGCCACCATGAACGGCTGGGAAGCGGAGGCAGATGCCGCTACCTTGTTAAACGGACTTGGTATTGACACAGATGTCCATTACAAAGTAATGAGCGAACTGCCGGATACCGACAAGGTTAAGGTTCTCTTAGCCAGAGCTTTATTTGGGAATCCGGATATTCTTTTACTGGATGAGCCTACCAACCATTTAGATTTGGATTCCATTCGCTGGCTGGAGGAATTTTTAATTGACTTCGAAAACACAATTATTGTTGTGTCACATGACCGCTATTTCCTGAATAAGGTCTGCACCCACACTGTCGATTTAGATTACGGCAAAATGCAGATATATGCCGGAAACTATGATTTCTGGTACGAGTCCAGTCAGTTGATGATAAAGCAGATGAAGGAAGCCAATAAAAAGAAGGAAGAAAAAATCAAAGAGCTGCAGGAATTTATCCAGCGGTTTAGTGCCAACGCTTCCAAATCAAAGCAGGCTACTTCCCGTAAGCGTGCCCTGGAAAAAATTGAACTGGATACATTGCGTCCTTCCAGCCGGAAATATCCTTATGTGGATTTCAAGCCGGAGCGGGAAATCGGCAACGAGGTACTGACGGTAACAAATCTCTCCAAGACCATCGATGGGGAAAAGGTGTTAGACAACGTTTCCTTTACGGTGGGGCATGATGACAAGATTGCCTTCGTGGGTTCCTATGGCATTGCCGCCACAACACTTTTTCAGATTTTATCCGGAGAAATGGAGCCGGATGAGGGAGATTATAAATGGGGTATTACCACATCTAACTCCTACTTTCCAAAGGACAACACAGAATATTTTGACAGCAACGACACAATCGTAGACTGGCTTATGCCATTTTCACCGGAAAAAGATGCTACCTTTGTACGAGGCTTTTTAGGACGTATGCTCTTTAAGGGCGAGGACGGCTTAAAGAAAGTCAACGTCCTTTCCGGTGGTGAGAAGGTCCGTGTCATGCTCTCAAAAATGATGATGCTTGGCTCCAACGTGCTTATGCTGGATGAACCGACAAACCACCTGGATATGGAGTCCATTACCTCTGTCAATAACGGATTGATTAAGTTCCCGGGTGTTGTACTGTTTACTTCTCAGGACCACCAGTTTATACAGACCATTGCCAATCGTATTATCGAATTTACGCCAAATGGCATGATTGATAAGGTTACTACCTATGATGAATACCTTGACAGCGATGAAATGGCCAGAAAACGTCAGGCACTGAGCTAATTTCAGGCTTCCATCGGTGAAACTTGACAACTTCCTGCCGTTTATTATAAAATGACTGTAATCACAATCAACTAAGACCCTTAAAATATGTTAGAAAGAATAGGAGATGATGATTTTTGGGGCCCAGTGACGCGATAAGCATAACGACGCTTATTATTTTATTATTTTTATCCGCCTTTTTCTCTTCTGCGGAAACAGCATTGACTACGGTAAATAAAATCCGTATGCGTTCCTTGGCAGAAGAAAAGAATAAACGTGCAAAACGAGTGCTCTCGTTAATTGAGCATCCTACGAAGATGCTCAGTGCTATTTTAATCTGCAATAATATTGTAAATCTATCTGCTTCCTCTATTACAACAACCTATGCCTTTTCCATTTGCCGTAGGTTAGGATTCGAGGAAAGCACAAGCCTTGCTGCCGGTATCGCTACCGGTATCCTTACTATTCTCATTTTGATATTCGGAGAAATTACCCCGAAAAACCTGGCAACAATAAATTCCGAAAAAATGTCACTGATGTATGCCGATGTTATAACCTTTATAACAAAGCTGTTTACACCGGTTATTTTTATTGTCAATCAGTTTGCCCGGTTTTTTCTCTTTCTTCTTCGCGTTGACATCTCCAAAAAGGACAATAGCATTACCGAAGATGAACTGCGTACCTTTGTGGACGTCAGTCACGAGGAGGGTATCATTGAAAGCGAAGAACGCCAGATGATAACAAATATTGTTGATTTCGGGGACTCTCTGGCTAAGGATGTTATGGTTCCCCGTATGGATATTGCCATGGTCCGCTCCGATATTACCTATGACGAGCTGATGGCGGAGTTTACAGAAAGTAAATATGCCCGTATGCCGGTTTACGAGGATACCATTGACAATATCATTGGTATTATCAATCTGAAGGATATCGTATTTTACCAAGGCGATAGAAACTCACTGGATATTAAGTCCCTGATTCGGGATGCCTATATGACCTACGAATACAAAAACATATCGGAACTATTTATGGAAATGCGTAAGGATTCCATTCCGATGACGATTGTTTTGGACGAATACGGCGCTTTGGCGGGACTCATTACCATGGAGGATTTGATTGAGGAAATTGTCGGAGAGCTTCGGGACGAATATGACGATGACGAAGAGGATGCAATCCAGAAAATTTCTGATATGGAATATATCATACTGGGCTCTACTTCTTTAGATGACATTGATGATACTCTCGATCTTTCTCTGGAATCCGATGACTACGATTCCATAGCAGGACACGTCATTAACCTGTTACAGCACTTCCCTGAAGTGGATGAAACCGCAGAGGATGAATATGCCGTCTACACGGTTTTACAGGTAGACGGAAACCGCATAGACAAACTTCGAATGGAACTGAAGCCGCAGCTTTATTAATTGCCGCTCATGACTACCTGCCGCCGTATGGAAACACGCCTTATCCTTTGATTTGGCAGCCGGTACTCTCCAATGGCCTCAATATCCATTTTCCCGGTTTCGTAATCCATTTGGTGGATCCGTACTGTCAAATCAATATCTGCCTGTATCTTTTGCATCATTGCCTGTAAAAATGCGGCGATCATCTCATTTCTGTTATGAATTCCATAACTGTTTTTTTCCATGACCTCTGACATCGTTTGTGACATGGCGGTAGACAGGGCATCGGCAATTTCCTCCCGGTAAACAGATTCTGTATTAATCGTTGTCTGTATCATAATGACAAATAAAATCGAGCTGAGTCCGATGACAGAAACAATTACGGTTCTCATTGGTACTTTCCTCCTATCTGGCATATCCCTCGATGCGATATTGCTTTGTTTTCTGAATAATGGGAAAGGTAAAGGAAAAAG
Organism: Lachnospiraceae bacterium; assembly: GCA_022510615.1. Taxonomy (GTDB): domain Bacteria; phylum Bacillota; class Clostridia; order Lachnospirales; family Lachnospiraceae; genus Eubacterium_F. The sequence goes on from JAFLTC010000009.1 coordinate 46,486, forward strand.
ACAACCTCACTTTGGCATCCCTTGTTTGTTCCCGGGACCCTCTCTCTACAAGTAGTTGATACCCGTTTTTTTCTGCCCTTTCCATACATTCTGTAACAACCTTCTCATCCATATAACCATCCTCCAATCTTTGTATCACACTGCCAAAAAACATTTTGGCACTGCTGTACTGAATATTCTGGGACACATAGGTAACCCCGGTCCACATGAGAATGAACAACAGTAACAGCAATATAAAATGACTTAATATGCCTCGTATATGTATCATGTCTCCACCCTCCCATCCACAAGCACAGTTATCTTTTTCCTACTCTCCAGACCAGTTACCGGACTCTTTACTACAATTTCAAGTTCATACTTTCCCGGCACCTTTGTATTCAATAATCTCTTTAGTTCTCTGCCATCGGTATCATAAATATGGATATCCTTGGATAAATCCTGTCCGTTTTCCTCCCATGCCGCCGCCAGTCTCCCCACTGCTATTTTTTCCCCCTGCATGACCCGCTGGTTTAGCGCCATAATGACCGGCCTTGGTTTTTCTGCAATTTTTTCAGAAAAACCGACACTCTTCCCATCCTCGGGAATGCCAAAGGATTTCCATTCCCGGAAAAATAACAGAGACATTGCAGAAAGTACCAATAGAACTGCCAGTATCACAATACTTTCTCTGCCATACACTTTAAAAAAAGCCATTTGCACCTCCCACATAAATAAGAAGCTCCCTGAATATGCATAAAATCAACAATCCAAAAAGAATCAATCCCAGAATACCTCCGTATTCATCCAAAAGCCCTCTCATTTTTACCTCCTTTCCTTACATCGTGCTAGAGCATAACGGTGCTAGAATATGGACTGATATCCCCGCAACAGCATCATAAGCAGCACTACCATATCCACTACTACCTTTCCACAGGCAAGGGTTAACGGAATTTGCTTTAGCAGTCCCATCCCCGCTATCTGGTTTTCCAGACGGTTTCTCTCGCATTTATCCATTACCAGATTATTCTGCTCCACAAGAAAGCGGACCTGCTTTCTTGTTTCCTGATATCCATTGGTATTAACAGAATACAAAATCTTCATCCCAGTCTGCACCTCCGATAGCTCCAGCTCCTGAAAAAAATCCGTAAAGGGTAATAAAGAGGCCGGACTTTCATACATATGATTCAGAAATTTCTTTACTTCTTCTCTGAAAATGCCCCTTACCTGCTGCAGAGACTGGGATACGGCATGATACACACTTTTTTGCTGGAGATAAAGCGTTACCGACAACAACCAGTAGGGAAATTCCCTCTCCACCTCTGACCGGCATATTTTTTTAGCAAGATGGGCAAAAATGCCCGCCCCGTTATTACCGTCAGATGTTTTTTTCAGCCTCATATACTGTTGTATCAACTGCCTTTTTTCCTTTTTTTGCAAGTCATGTTTGGTATCCAGCCAACTCCCGGTCAGCTTATGCAGAATGAACACTTCCACGAAAAACAGCAGACTGATGATTAAGGCAGTCGATCCCTGATAGAGATAAGAACCGGTTAGATTCGGAAGAAAATCAAAGGGCACAAAAATTCTGGACACAAAACACATGAGAAGTGCCAAAAGTGCAGCCACTACGCTTTCTACACGAATAGAATGCTTCTTTTGCTGGTATAATAAAACCCTTCGTTTCCACATTTGCAAATCCTGCAAAAGGATATCCAGTGCCTCTGCTGTCTCCCCGCCCATTTTATCCACACTGCACAAAAAATTGTGGAGTAAAATCAGACGCCGGCTATTGTACCCTTCGTTCATCTGCTGGAGAGTTTCCTGCACGATTTCTGCCCCCTCCACTCCCTCTCCGGTTTTTAGCATGTGAAGCATTTTTCCCAGAAGCTTTCCCATTTTACTTTTCTCCGGAAAAAGGGTCGCGCAATCCTCTAACGCCAGCCTTATATTTCCCTCCCTTTTATAAGAACAGAGCATCTGCTCCATATAGGCGGTAAGCTCATAATACTCTTTCTTTGCCTGACTGTTTCGGCGCAGGCAATGCTCCAGCCAGGGAAGAAGAAGTATTCCTATTCCCCATACAACACCACACCCCGGCAAATATAATCCCAGCAGTTCATATGCACTGACAGCAATTATAGTAAGTATCAAAATCTCCACCAACACTCTGCGTTTCATTCTGCCCTCCATTCCAAAGCATCCGCTCCAAATAGTTCCCGGATTCCTGCCTTTTCAAACTTTTTCTGAATATTTCCGCCCGGTTTCCGGGTGACCACCTTCCCATCCTCTACTAACATCGTGATTCGGTTCTCCATTTTCCGCCACTCCTTTCCAGAGCGGTCAAATAACGCTATCTGTTCTACATATCGCTTGTTCTGTCCCTCTTCGCTCATGTCATTCCGAATCAGAATTCCCACATCAAGAAAGCGGTACACATCATTTTCAATGCGGTTTAAATCCACATTACCTCCCGCCATATTTTTCATGCGGTCCGGTATATTTCTTACATCATCCGTGTGCAGGGTAGTCAGTCCATAGGTCCCTGTACTCAAAGATTCCAGAAGATATCTGACCTCCACAGACCGTGCCTCGGATAAAATAATCCACTGGGGGAGCTGTCGCAGACTGGCCTTAATGGCATCCGTATAGGTAAAATTTTCAGCCACTTTCATTTCCACACAATCCTTATTCGGATTTATTTTCCGGTAATGTATTTCCAGTACATCTTCAATGGTAATCACCCTCTCGGATGCCGGAATAAATTTTGTGAGATATTTTAAAAGCTCTGTCTTTCCCGCACCCGGAAGCCCACAGATAGCAATGGAACAATGCGCCTGAATACAGTGGAGCAAAAAATTACAGATTTCCTCACTACAGTATCCCTGTAACACCATTTCACCCTTATCCAAACGACGCAGCGCCGGTATTTTCCGCAGCGATATGGCGGCACCGGAAGCGGCCACACAACTGTGAACAATACTGATGCGAAGCTCTTCTGTTTCTATTTCCAAAACCGGGTGCATCCGGTTAAAGGTAACACCGGATACATTTGCCATAAGAGAAATAAATCTCTCTACAAAGTCACCGGACAACACCTCCGGCGCCATATACCGACCTTTTTTCAAATCGTCTATCCAGAGTTGTCTTCCGTTCCAGTTTATATCCGTAACCTGTTCCGAAACTACATAGGGATATAACACCCCGTAGTCCTGCCGTTTCAGTAAATATTGCCTTTGGAAGTCACTGATTTCCATCTATCCTCCCACCTTTCTTATATAGCAGCGTGAAAATTGGTTATAAAAACTCTGATTTGTTTCCGCTGAAAATGGATTCTCTTGCTGCCCCATAAAAGCTTTTGCTTTTTGAATATCGCTCCCACTAAAATACCATTCTTCATATGCCGTTTTTTCGCCACGATTGACCGGCAAAAAACGGACATATCCACCTTCCTGATTCTCCTCCGTTCTCTCTCCCGGCACCAGCGTAACCGATATGGACACATGATTTTTTCTCCCCTTTACATCCATTGTCACCTCATATCTTCCTGCACGATTGGCGGTCAATCCGTTCCACTGAATCTGTATCGCTTCTTTCCGCTTATCTACAGAATCCGTATCATCTTCCACCCGGATACCGGACAACAAAACCTCCCGCCACTTTTTTTCCGTATAGTTTTTCACTTCCCACTCAAACAAATACCTTGGAGCAGTCTTAATCTTAGGCGCTTTATGGGGAAGAACGAGGTTCCTTTGCTTCTTGCTTCCCTGCTCTTTCGTTTTTTGCCTTTCCGCCGACTTTTTTTGTTCCTCTGTCTTTTTCCTTTTCTCCACCTTTGCTATATATAATCCTTTTTGATTTTCCTGCAGAGAAAATCCCTTGTTTTCCTTCAACTGAAAGGCTGATTTTTTCCCCTTTATAACAAGATACCTCCCAGACTGATAACGCTGTGGCTCCAGTATGATTTTCTGCTTCGGAGACAAGCCCCCAGTCACTTGTAAAACCGCTCCTTCTTGTAAATACACAGGATTCAAAATATTTCCACCCGAAATTTTAAAGTTTGCCCCTTTTGCCGTATAAATTCCGGCATCCCTGGTGGATGCCCGGTTACCGGATATTGTTCCACCCGTTATCCGGCAGGTACCCTCGTTGTAAAGCATACCTCCGACACCACCATAGTCTGCCTGCTTCCCGGCATAGGAAACAGCACGGTTTTCTGTAAAATTACCTCCTTCTATTTTTAAGTTTCCGCGATTGCTGATAGCTCCGCCCCGTCCGTCAAAACCTTCTACTTTTCCCATTCCCTGTACCTGATTTTGAGATACCGTTCCTCCTGTTATGACTGCTTTTCCACCGGCTTCAATGCATATTCCGGCACCGCCTGTCACATTTTTATTCCCGGAAATCTGACCGCCTCTCATCTCAAAGCTACCGTTTTTTAAAACCTTTACAGCACCTCCTCCATCTGTCGCTCTTTCGGTATTCCGGTTATCTCTTAATACGCTTTTCTTTTCCAGCACAAGCTTCCCCTGACCGACATCAATAAGACGACCGAACACGCTTCCCCGTAAGGTCTTTTTGGCACCGCCGCCGGATACTACCGCATCCTGTATCGTCAGGGAAGCATTTTGGACAATAAAGAGACTACCTCCATATACCCGTCCCTTCCCGGATTCTCTCTCCAGAAGATGTCCGTTTCCCACAAGGACTTTTTCTCCTTTCACATAAATCGGTCCCGTCATACGGATACTCCGTTTCAATCCTATGACTCCCGTCCCCGGTTTTTCCAGTGCCTGTTTTAAAATCTGAAAATCTGATTTTGTCTTGACGGCAGATATGAGTTCCTCTCTCTCTGCCGTACCCAGACTAAAAAGAATAATTCCCATAATCAGAAAAAATGTTTTTCCTTTCCTCGTCATCTGCTATTCTCCTTCCCTCTATACACTCCAACTGCCTGCGAAACAGCTCTACTGCCTCCTTTGCCGCTGCCATAAAAGGGTAATTTGCCTCCCCTTTTTCACAACTATAATTTTTTAGCAAAAAGGGAATTATCATACCCTCGGATATGGCATCCGAAAACTGAACATTATGGGGAATCGTACCAATTCTACTTCCCGGAATCCGGTACTGAGTCATAATCGCTCCCTTGGTCAGTTCTGACCTCTCGTCATAATTCCCTATCAGATAAAAAGCTTTTTGACGGATGGAAGAATAATTCCGAAAAAAGTGATCTAACATCTGATTATTCTGACTTAAATTTACCACTACCAGATCCGCCTGCTGCAAAATTTTTCTTGAACTGACAAGGGGAGAGGCGGACGTGTCAACGAACACCATGTCTCCATAATGCTCCAGATAACGCATCGTGCGGATGCATTCTTTATTCATCTGGTATTCCAAAAAATCGGCGTATTTCACACCCTCCGAGGGAATATAAAACAATCGTTTCCCCAGATAATCACTGACCAGACTGTAAAAGCTTTCTTTTGATAATTTTTCTCCCTGCTCTACCATTTGTAATAGTTTCCCAAGCCCTATCTCCACAGTATATCCCTTCGCTTCTTTTACAACTTGTTCGGAATTTCGGCTAAAAAATGTACTGCCAAGATTCATAATATTTTGATGATTTTCAAAGAGTATCGTCCTCTCCTCCGGACGACTCAGCGCGGATAACACGCTGATACAAGCAAGATTACTTGTGACACATGATTTCCCCCTGACATTGCTCCAAAAAGCAACTTTCAAATCAAAACCTCCTTTCCTCGTTTTCGGGTGGAATGGCTCTATCATAACACTAGATTTTTCATTTGTAAATTATAAAATAGTCACAAAAAGAAAGAGTAAATTTTGTAAAAAACAACGTTTTTTCAGCGTTTTACGCCACAACCACAGGGTTTTTGGACGTAAAGCGACAATGTACTAAAGAAAAAAATCTGCTTCCAGACAATATCCGAAAGCAGATTATAACTATCAATGCACAGATTGTGCTTTTAATCTGTAATTTTAGTGATGGAACAGCCGGATTCCGGTAAAGCACATGGCAATACCGTGCTTGTTGCAGGCTTCAATCACTTCTCCGTCACGGATCGAGCCGCCCGGCTGGGCAATATATTTGACACCACTGCGGAAGGCACGCTCCACATTATCACTAAATGGGAAGAACGCATCGGAGCCAAGGGTCACATCCTTTGCATATTCCTTCAGCCACGCCTCTTTTTCCTCCTTTGTAAATACAGGCGGTTTCTCCGTAAACACCTTTTCCCACTCACCATCGGCAAGCACGTCCATATAATCCTCACCGATATAAAGGTCAATGGCATTGTCACGGTTGGCACGCTTCATATCCTCCTTAAACGGCAGGTTTAATACTTGTGGGGACTGACGAAGCAGCCAGTTATCTGCCTTACTTCCCGCCAGTCTTGTGCAGTGGATACGGGACTGCTGTCCGGCACCGATACCGATTGCCTGTCCGCCCTTTACATAGCATACGGAATTTGACTGGGTATATTTTAACGTAATCATGGCAATCGCCATATCAATCTGGGCAAGTTCCGGAATCTCTTTGTTTTCTGTTACCACATTGCGAAAGAAATCCTTATCGATATTCAGCTCATTGCGTCCCTGCTCAAAGGTTATGCCATATACTTCCTTATGCTCTATCGGCTCCGGCACATAGTCTGCATCAATCTGGATAATCGCATAGCTTCCCTTTTTCTTTTCCTTCAGGATTTCCAATGCCTCCGGCTCGTAGCCCGGAGCAATGATTCCGTCTGAGAATTCTCTTTTGATTACCTTTGCCGTAGAAACATCACAGACATCGGAAAGAGAAATGAAATCTCCATAGGAGGACATTCTATCCGCTCCTCTGGCTCTTGCATAGGCAGCCGCAAGAGGGGACAATTCTCCTAAATCATCGACCCAGTAAATCTTTGCCTCTATTTCACTCAAAGGAAGACCTACCGCAGCACCGGCAGGGGATACATGTTTAAAAGAGGTGGCAGCCGGAAGTCCTGTCGCCTTCTTCAATTCCTTTACTAACTGCCAGCCGTTCAGGGCATCCAAAAAGTTAATATATCCCGGCTTTCCATTCAGCACCTGTATTGGCAGTTCGCCCTCCTTCATATAAATTCTGGACGGCTTCTGATTTGGATTGCATCCATACTTCAATTCTAATTCTTTCATGGTTTTCCTCCATTCTACTTGTGTCGTATCATTCCTTTTATTGATTTTTATTTACTATTTTAGATTGATATTTACCGGTTTCAATATCTATGTAGCGAACAAACAAGGAAACCTTATTGTCCTCATTCAGACTGTTCCAGAGCATATCGGTAAATGCCTCCATATCATCTGATATTTCTACCAGCTTCGGTTCTCCCTCAAAGCTTGGAAGCGGCTCCCCGTCACATTGATAGGTGTGAATGAAATGTCCCTCTCCCGCCACCGGATTGCTGTAGGCAAAGGTAAAGCGGTTGCAGGCATCCGGATTACCGTTATTGCTTTTCAAAATGGACATGGCATAATTATATACACCATTTTCCACATGCATAATACCGGAAATTCTTGGCGTATAATTCGGTGCGTCCGGCTCAAACTCTCTGGTACGCAGTGCCTGTTCAAAGGTCTGCTGCTTGTCCATCAGTTCATAAATGGTGTCGGTCTGGTCGCCGTTTGTCACAATTGTTTTGTTTCCCAGCACACGGACCGGCGCGTAAATAATCAGACTTGGGTCACTGAGCTTTGAAGCGTCAAAAGCCTGGGTACGGATTCCCTCGCCATCTTCCACAAAGACACGGTTGCGGCTGTTCTCGCTTCGTCCCATAATAAAATAAGCGGTTACGGCGTATTTTCCGTTAGGAGATTTTCCAATAATAATGCCCCGTCCCGGATACGCATTGTTTTTTAACTCATTTTCCAGTGAAATCATTTTGTTTCCCTCCATTCTGAATTTTGCAAAAAATAAACCACCTGAGCAACCAAAACAAGTGGTCGCCCAGGCGGTCGACTTTTCATTTCAATCCATACTCCCTGTGGGTGCTCCCACTTATCCGCCAGTTGTATGGAAGTTAACTCTAGCATACCTCATTTTGTTTAAAAAAGCAAGATACTTTTACTTGAGTTTACGCATTTTATTTTTAATTTGTAATTTTAGTGTAAAAGGGACTTACCGCCAAGGGCGGTAATGTCAATAGGCACAGAAAAGCACATTGAAAATATATTTTCAAGTGGCTTTTTTGCGCCTATTCACTCATCACATACTGTGATGAGTGCTTTTTACACGTTGCAATAAAAAATGCGTAAACTCAAAACTTTCACATTTCCAACGGGGATAGTTCAAGTCGAACAAAATATCCTCTGTCGTGATGGCAGACAGGACAGGCCATCGGCGCTTCCTTACACTCCAATACCTCACCGCAGTTCAGACAAATCCATTTTGTGGAAACATCGGAGACAAACAGTGTTCCCTTTTCCAGCTGGTCCGCAAAACGCCCGAAGCGGTCACCGTGGAGCTTTTCAATTCTGGCAATCTGCTGAAAGGAGGAAGCAATTTCCGGAAAACCTTCCTTCATCGCCACCTCGCCGAAGGTTTTATATACCGGATCAAATTCTTCATATTCATTATGCTGTGCCTTGCGAAGCAATGACACTAAATCCTTTGCAATATCCACCGGATACCCTCCGTCCACTACAATATTTTCTCCCGCTACCCTATTTAAATAATTGTAAAAAATTTCTGCATGCTCTTTTTCCTGATCTGCCGTGTAGCGAAACAATAACTCGATCACATACATGCCTGCCTTCTTTGCCTGAGATGCCGCAAAGGTATACCGGTTTCTGGCCTGGCTCTCACCGGCAAAGGCTCTCATCAGATTTTTTTTCGTTTCACTTTCTTCAAATGCTACTGCCATGTTCCCTCAACCTCCATGCTAATATTTTCCATTAGTATGGCTGAAAATAGCGGAAATATACACAGAAAAGAAAGGATTTACCTTCTCTCCCGTATATAATCAAAGCACCGGTTTAGCATTTCCACATCCACCACGCCGGTTTCTCTGTCAAATGCAGTCGCTTCCACAGTAAAGTCTCCCATATAATTCTTCTCATTGATAAAATCAAAGAAGCGTTCAAAATCGATATGCCCTGCCCCGATGGGCAGCGTTTTCAATTTGCCCCATTCCATATAACCCCCGCCATAGTCATTGACATGCAGATGCCGGATACAGTCTTTCTCCCACAACCACTGGTAATCTTTGTCATATATCAGATCCATCTGTTCATGAAATGCCGCCATTTTCGTATCAAAGACAAAATGAATCTGCGGATACTTCTCATACAGTTCCAACCAGTGGCTCATGGGATCTTCCTTATTGCACACCACATTCTCCACCAATAAATCGATTTGATATGTATGGGAAATGGAAGCCAGTTCCCCATACATTCCCAGGTTATTGTAAAAATGCTGATCTGATATTATACCATCCCACAAGTGCATAACCATCTTTTTGGCACCCAGCTTTTGAGCGATTTGGCAGTTTTGTTCAAAGAGCGAAAGCGCCTTGTCGGCATCTCCTGGTTCATTTCTGCTGATAGCTTCGCCAATATGCTTTTCACAGTGCATGACAGGAATATTGATCCGAAGCCTTTGCAAATCTTCTACAATTTTCTCTGCCGCTTCATACCAACTGCTATACATCATAAATTCAAACCCATCACAATTCAGTTTGTTTGAAAGTTCTTCTAACAACATATGGTTTCTGCCATTTGGTTTTCCGATTAATGCCCCTGTGGAGCACAGTATCTCCTTCATGCAAACACTCCTTCCCTGTATCCGAATGTAATCGTCTTTCCTTTGAACTGGAGGTAACTGACCTCCGATTCATGTTCTGAAAAATAATTCTCTATTTTTTCTCCTCTTCCCAAATAATTCTCTGCCTCTTTCCTACTCATGCCATGACTCATTAATCGGTCTGTTCCATCCTGTTTCTGATACCATAATGAATTTTGCTGAACAAAATCTTCCACCGTCTGCTCATAATCACCATGTTCCGGACAAACAAAGGACATTTTGTCATTCATTCTTACCTCAATATTTTTTAGTCCAAGCTCATGCATAACAAAGGCATTTCTCATTGCTGCCGCATAATCCCTGTCACCTTTTTCTTTTTCCGTTTTCCAGTGTTTTATAGCCCCCTGATGATTACATAAATCCCCATAGTCCATTCCTTCTACATAAAGTCCCGCACATTCTAATTCTCTGTTTGTATCAATACAGATAATCAGACTACCCGGCATCCCTAAATCTATCATTTTCCGAATAAATGGACGGGAATCTCCCACATGCCTTAAAACAGACTGGCACAGCACCACATCATACTGCTTTCGGCTTTTCCACTGCAGAAAATCCTTCTCCTGTAAATCCCCTTCTATCCCCGCTTTCTCAAAGAGTTTTTTTCCATGGGAAATCAATTCTTTTGAAAAATCAACACCGGTATATGTGCTTCCCCTGTGAAGTAACGGCATCATCAAAAGTCCCATATACCCATAACCGCAACCACAATCTAAAACCCTGACCGGCCTGTCCAGTTTCCAGACCTTTTGAATCAAAAACTCCAGATAGTCCAGATTCCAGCTCGTCTTTCTTGTGCGAAGCAAATACTCCAGTCTCTGCCCCCAAAAGTCTTCCGTATCCGTTTCCTCCGACAAATAAATTTCATTTTTCAAAGGAATAAGCCCCAGCAGTTCGTCCACAGATATATGGAAATATCCGGCCAGAACAGGTAAAATCGTAATATCCGGCATGGTAATTCCATTTTCCCACTTACTAATATTTTGAAATGAAGTACCGATTATCTCCGCCAGCTCCTGCTGTGTGATCCCCTTTTGCCTGCGAAGCTTCGCCAGCTGTAAATGCACTTGTTGTCTCATTTCCTCTCACCTCTCCCTCATTATACTAAAACTTTCCCTTTCTATCCACACAAAAATAAGCGAATTCATTCGCCTCTGTGGCGAATAAATCCGCTTATTTAATCTTTTATCCTCCGATACTACCCTACCTGCCCTTAAGAATTAATGGCATCCATAAAGCTATAGTAGGACGGTTTTGCATCATATAGACCAGTATCAAACAGGAGCGGATGTGAGTTGCCTCCGCTTTGTGCTCCGCCCCGCCAGGACACCTGGTCATACAGGCCCCACCACGTGAAACTGGTAATGGTGCCTGGCGTTGTCCTCTGAAGGGCAACAAGCTTTTTCATCAATGTGCCAACGTATTCTGCCTGCTTCTCGTCTGTCTGCCCCTCATCTTTATAATTACCCTGATCGTTATTGATTGTTACATCCAGTTCGGTAATCTGTATTTCAAAGCCTGCCTGAGCAAACTTCGATACCGTATTAACAAACAGATCCGGTGTCGGATAATCCACGTCCAGATGGCTCTGCATACCAACTCCGGCACAGATTTTAGCAGACTCTCCCTGGTTAATATAATTAATCAGAGAAATCACCTTACTTGAATTCAAATAGGTATTAAAGTCATTGTAAAACAACTTCACAGAATTCGTCAGGGATAATTCTTTCAGCATATCATAGGCGATTTCAAAGGCCTTCTTCAAATACGGCGGATTGGTTTCCAGATTGCCGGAACGGTTTCCGTATACCTTAGACCAGTTGGCATCCGCATTATTATTCAGGTATTCATTTGCCACATCCCAGACGTATACCACATCCTTATAAGCCCCGCCATCAACCGTATAGACATGATGCATGACACTGCGGATATACATCTCCATGCGGGCATCCATAACTTCGGTGCTGACATAATTTCCATTGTCCGCATAACCCACTTTAAAGAACCACTCCGGCGTCTGGGAATGCCATACCAGTGTATGGGCACGCATTTTTAATCCATTTGCCTTGGCAATTTTCAGTGCGGCATCAACACTGGAATAGTTCAAATCCGGAATCGTACTCTCGGTATAGCTGGCTGGAATTACATAATCATTCGGTCGTGACGACTGAGCTGTCGCTGTACTAATCAAGTTCTTACTCCAGTTGCGAAGTACTGTGTCCGGCTTCATCTCATTTTCCAGAGTAAAGCTGGTATAATGCTTTTTCACATAGTCAAGTGTTTTTGCGTTTTGCAGCTGGCTTAAGTTCAGACAGGTTCCCATCTTGCCAAAGAGAGGGTCATAGGTATCTTTAATACTGACAAGCTCCTCTCCTGTCCCTGTCCCCGCTGTCAGCTGCGTCAGTGTAATCTCATCCAGATAAAAGGATGCAGTCGTACTATTCGGTATCTCAAAATAAATATAAAACATGGAGAAGGTATCTGGTGCTATAAAGGTAGCCGTCATCTTTTTCCATGTAGTGTCTGCCGCAAGACTAGTAATTTCCGTATATACGGTATCCTCCGGCTGATACGTACATTTCACAGTCTCGCTTCCACTTGCCAGCTTTACATATGCCGTAATCTCATATTTTGCTCCCGGTACAATCTGGTCCTTTGCCTCGTAGCCGGCTCCATGCCAGCTGGCAGTTCTTCCCGATACATAAAGACAATTTCCGCTATAGCCACCGGATACCGATTTCACAGTAGCGTCTCCTCGCGGAGTAAAACCATCAGTTCCGTTTTCAAAGGAGGAAGATTTTATATTTTTCTCCACAAAAGGCGTCGAACTCGGTGATGGACTTGATGTCTTTCCCGGGGTCTGACTCGGCGGCGTACTTGCCGGTGGACTCTGACTTGGTGGCGTACTTGCCGGTGGATTCTGACTTGGTGACGTACTTGCCGATGGAGTTGGCGAATCTGTTTCACCAGGCTTATTCGAAGCCGGATTATCCGTACCTCCCGGGCTCTGGCTCGGTGCAGTAGACGGTGTCGCCGTTATACCCGGTTTCTTTGTTTTAATCGGGGTAGGGGTAGCCTTTTTCGTTTTTACCGTAACCTTGCAGATCAGTTTTTTCTTTCCGACCTTTGCCGTTATCTTGGTTTTCCCTTTTTTCTTTGCCTTGACAACGCCTTTTTTCGATACCGTTGCCACTTTCTTTTTACTGCTTTTCCACTTTACCTTTTTCTTCGTACCTTTTACCTTCAGGCGATATTTTTTACCCACCTGCAATGTAATTTTTTTCTTGCTCAGCTTTACCTTTTTCTTTGCTATTGCCGTATCCGGTGAAAATAGTAAGGATAACACCAGACCAAAACAAAGAATATAAGACAAACCTTTTTTCATTTCATCACATCCTTTTCCATTCGTAACATTGTACTTTCAATTATATAATATTTTATATGAAAAAGGGGGGAATTTCAACAAAAATATACTCTGATTTTAGTAATCACCTTTTTATTTGCAGTCCTATTTACAGTCCCTACAAATCATGCTAAAATTAGGGGAATCACAGTAACCGGGGGGTAGTTTATGACGCATAACAGACGAAATCGATTTTTAGGGCTCCTTTGCCTGCTTTCTTTTCTTCCTTTTTTCTCTGGATGGATGGTTTTGGCCTATGGGGAAATACCGGTTGATACAGAGTTTTCTATTAGTGTAGAATCAACACAAAGCAATGAATATAAGTCCTGGCTTCCGCTCTGGAAACAAGAGGAAACAGATAGTGGAAAGGTTCTTTTGACTCCGGGCAGTACAGAAAAAGACTTGAATTTTTCATGGTATTCCATGAAAAAGGGAACCCCGGCTGTCATGATCAGTACAGACCCACTTTATACCAGGGCAAAAACAGTTCGGGGAGTGGGGCTTTCCATATCACGAACCAATGGCAGGGTAACCTATCGTTCTGCCAATCATGTCAGCGTTACCGGCTTTTTATCCGAACATACACAGTATTATTATCGTTACACCGATGATATTGATTCTTCAGTTGTAGAATGGTCTCCATCCTACCACTATAACACGAAAAGTTTTTCCTCCCTGTCGGTAATTTTAGTGGGCGATCCCCAGATTGGACTTTCGGATAATATCCCGGCGGACACTTTCAACTGGAATCGCACGTTGGAACAGGCATTAAAGACAGCACCGGAGGCATCCTTTCTTATGTCTGCCGGAGATCAGATTAATGAAAAAACAGAAGAGAATCTAAAAGTCAGAGAAAGCCAATACGCCGGCTTTCTCTTTCCTGCTGCCCTGAGAAGCCTTCCTGTGGCAGCGGCCATTGGCAATCACGATACTAAGGGAAAGGATTACCGGTACCATTTTCATAATCCGAACAGCAGCAGCGGTTACGGCTCCACGCCCGCCGGCTGTGACTATTATTTCTCCTACGGAGATACCCTGTTTATCGTTTTAAACAGCAATAACCGGAACATGGATAAACACCGGAATCTTATGAAAAAGGCCGTTTCAAAATACCCTCATGCCAAATGGCGGGTAGCTCTTTTCCATCATGATATTTATGGAAGCGGCGCTTTTCATTCCAACCGCACCTCCGCCAATATGCGAATTATTTTTGCTCCTCTGATGGATGAATTTCAAATTGATTTGGCACTGAATGGGCATGACCACTCTTACTCCCGTTCCTATTCGATGCTGGATGGTACCGCCATTCGGAGCAAAACGACCTCCCTTCTGAATCCAATCGGGACAACCTATGTTACTCTTGGCTCTTCCAGCGGTAGTAAGATGTATGGTCTGGCTAATCCGAAACAGTTCTATGTGGCAGAACGCTCAAACCGGCTTACCCCTACCTTTTCCACTCTGAATATTGCCGGAAACACATTAACACTTTCCACCTATGATTATACAGGGAAAAAATATGCCGACGATTTTCAGATTACAAAAACCGCTAAAAGGAAAAATCCTATGGACACAATTCAAAAAGCGGAAAAGAAAAAGGCCGTTTCCTATACGAAAGCTTCTTACAAAAAGCTAGCCCGTTATTTAAAAAAAATACGTTCCCTGCTCAAGCCGTCTGAAACCGACACCGGGGCAGAAAAGGTGTCGAAGCGTTTCCGCAAAAAAAATGACCCCCTGAGCTATTACGGCTATGCTGTCGGTACAGCCAAGGCACTGCCGAAGGGATTTTCCACCTTATTAGATAAGACCAGGATCGGCAAAGTAACCGTCAGTGCCGCCAGTTTGAATGCAGCACAGAAGAATCTGGAGAACGCACTATCCTCTTTGAAAAAGACTTCGCTTACTGTAAAGGCGAGAAAAAAGCAATGCAAAAACAAAACACGGCTTCGTCTGACAGAAGGAAAAAAACTGAAATTGAAAATCAAAAAAAGGCCGGCAAAACTATCTTTTACCTGCCACTCAACCGCAAAAAAATATGTTACCATAAGTAAAAAAGGTATGATCCGGGCAAAAAAGAAACGTAAGAAAGCGGTTCCGGTAAAAATCAGGTTCCAAAACCGCACTCTTACGCTATTCATTCAGGTTATTTAATGACTCATTTCATGGCTGGTATGCAGCACTTATCGCTTTTCTGCTTCTTTTTTTATAAATCCAAGCATAACTGCGGTCACTGCGGAACCTACAAGCCATGCTACAATATATAAGATTGGCTGCCCCACCGTTGCGAATACAAATACACCGCCATGAGGTGCCATCAACGTACAACCAAACAGTGCTGACAAAAATCCTGCCACTCCGGCGCCTGCCATCGTACACGGAATCACATGTAACGGATCAGAAGCCGCAAACGGTATAGCACCTTCCGTGATGAAGGAGCATCCCATAACAACATTGGATACCGCAGAACCCCTTTCTGCCTGTGTAAACTTTTTCGGGAACAATTTACATGCCACGGCAATTCCTACCGGTGGAACCATACCACCAACCATAATGGCTGCCATCGCCATATAACATGCCTGTACTGCCGGATCAGTAGCCTGTGCTCCCTGATTCATCATCTGGGTTGCCGTTGCCAGCATTCCGGTACCGAATACATAAGCTGCCTTGTTAATCGGGCCTCCCATGTCAATAGCCATCATGGCACCAAGAATCAGTCCCAGCACCGTAATCATTCCGGCATCGGAAATTCCTGTCAGCATATTACTTAATCCCGTATTGATGAGACCGATTAACGGATTGAAAATCATGCACATCAAAACGCCAATAACGAAAATACCTACCAGAGGATAAATCAGAGTTGGCTTGATTCCATCCAGAGCATCCGGTAGCTTATTGCAGAGCTTTTTCAGTCCCAATACGATAAATCCGGCCAGAAAACCTGCCACAATACCGCCCAGGAAACCGGATATAGTATTACCACCGTTTTCACCAACAAAGGCAAAATTAGCAATAAATTTGGAAAAACCGCCCAGGGAATCCACATTGCCGCCAAATACTTTAAAACCTGACAACAAAGCATTTCCGTTTGCCGCAATGAGACCACCGGTAAATCCTACCGCAAGACCCGGTCTGTCCGCAATGGAATAAGCAATATATCCTGCCAGCACCGGCACCATCATACCCATGGCAAGACCACCGATATACTTAAACAGAGCCGACAACGGAGTACAAGAACCAAAGTCACCTCCACCGCTGGCACCATAGCCACAAATTGTATCAATCAAAAAGGCAATGGCTGTCATGATACCTCCGCCGATAACAAATGGCAGCATATGGGACACACCACTCATCAGATGCTTATAAACGGAATGTCCGAAGGACTCCTTTTCTCCTGAAGATGATTCTTCAGAATCTCCTGCACCGCCTTCATATATCGGTGCCGTTCCTGCCAGAGACTCTTCAATAAGTTTTTCCGCTTTATTGATACCATCTGCTACTTTCGTAACGACAACACGTTTTCCTACAAAACGATCCATCGGAACTTTCGTATCTGCTGCCACGATAATACCATCGGACCGGGAGATTTCATCCTCTGTCAGCACATTTTTAGCACCACCGGACCCTCTCGTCTCTACTTTAATCTGGTAGCCAAGTTCCGCGGCTTTTTTCTCCAGTGCTTCGGCTGCCATATAAGTATGGGCAATTCCCGTAGGACAACCAGTCACCGCCAGTATCAGCTTACCGCCTCCTGCTGTATCTGTCCCGACATTTTCACTTTCATCCTTGTCAGCTTCTGCCGCATCAATAATCTTCAGAAATTCTTCCTTGGACTTTGCATTCCGCAGACTATTGGTGAAATTTTCATCCATCAGCAGTACGGAAAGTTTACTCAGTACATCCAGATGCACATTATCCTCCGTATTCGGTGCTGCAATCAGAAAGAACAGATTCGCCGGCTGTCCATCCAGAGAGTCAAATTCAACTCCTTCCGGCACTACCATAGCTGCCAGTCCCGGTTGGTTTACCGCATCGGATTTACAATGGGGAATGGCAATCCCCTCTCCGATACCAGTTGTACTCTCTTCTTCTCTTGCATACACACCTTGACGATACACATCCACATTGTTCAACTTTCCACTGACTTCCATCAGCTCTACCAGCTTATCCAGAGCCTCTGTCTTGCTACCGGCTTTGGCATTGAGCTGAATGCTTTTGGAATCCAGTAAATCAATGATTCTCATAATTACTACCTCCTTTTTTGAAATAAAATGTATGTGTATTCATAATCTTTTCTTAATTATAGACTTTTTATATAGTATGCACAATACCCCAAAAAAAATCCTCACCAATCGACAAGCATTTCTTTTATCGTTTTATGTGATATAGGCGTCAAAAGCACCTACATCTTTAATTATTTTACTATTATCGTTCTGCCATATCTACATATTCTTTTTCATCCATAATACTCTTATAAGCAGGACGTATAATTTTATCTACATTCACCAGTTCTTCGATCCGGTGAGCACTCCAGCCCACAATACGTGCCATGGCAAAAATCGGTGTATACAATTCCAACGGAATATCTAACATACTGTAAACAAACCCGCTGTAAAAATCCACGTTGGCACTGACACCCTTATAAATTTTCCGCTTTTTCGCAATCACTTCCGGTGCCAGACGCTCAATGGCGGAATACAGTGCATAATCCTGCATTCTGTCCTTTTCCATCGCCAGGCTTTCCACAAATTTTTTAAATACACGGGCTCTCGGGTCGGAAAGGGAATAAACAGCATGTCCCATACCATAAATTAGTCCCTTTTTATCAAACTCCTGCTTATCCACCAGTCGTTCCAGATAACTGCGGATTTCCTCCTCATCTTCCCAATCTTTTATCTTACTACGGATGTCGTTCATCATTTCCACTACTTTAATATTGGCGCCTCCATGCTTCGGTCCCTTCAGGGAGGACATCGCCGCTGCCATAACGGAATAAGTGTCTGAACCGGCAGATGATACTACACGTGTAGTAAAGGTAGAATTGTTACCCCCGCCATGCTCCATATGAAGTACCAGGGCAGCATCCAGCACCTTTGCTTCTAACGGGGTATAGGCCTTATCCGGGCGGAGCATCAGAAGAATATTCTCTGCCGTGGAGAGGTTCTCATCCGGCCTATGAATATATAAGCTATCGTCCCTCTCATAATGATTGTAGGCATGATAACCGTATACACCGAGCATCGGCATTACACTGATTAGCTTCAGACACTGCTCTAAAACATTATCCAATGACTGGTTGCTGACCTTTTCATCATAGGAGGCTAGCGTCAGCACACTGCGGGTAATCGAATTCATTAAGTCACTGCTTGGTGCCTTCATAATAACATCCCTCGTAAAATTTGTCGGCAGCGTCCGGCTCTGTGCCAGAATATAAAAGAACTCCTGTAATTCCTCCTCTGTAGGCAGCTTGCCAAAAAGCAGCAAATATGCCACCTCTTCAAATCCGAAATGGTCCTTACGAATTCCCTCTATCAGATCCGTTACCGGATAGCCACGGTACCAGAGTTGTCCGTCACAGGGAATTTTCTTCCCGTTTTCCATTTGAAATGCCTCGATTTTGGAAATATGGGTCAGACCCGCCAGCACTCCGTTTCCGTTTTTATCCCGGAGTCCCCGTTTTACCCCGTATTCCTCATATAACCCTACGCTGATACGATCCGTTTCCTTACAAGTCTTCACGCAATTCTTAATATATTCTTTAAATTTTTTCTTTTCTTGCCTTACCATAAATCCCTCACTTTCTATGCTACACCTTGCTCCTGTTTTAAAGTCGTTATTTTAGCAGATATGCATAATATTGTCAAGTAACGGAAACTCAAGCCGGATAGACAAGCTTCTACCGCAAAATGGCAAATACCGTATAGCCAATATAAAGTGCTGTCATAATGAATCCTTCCACCCGGTTTACTCTTTTCCCTGAACAGACAAAACCATAAGCAACCAGACTCACTCCTAATAAAATGCCAAGGTCTACAAAGGAAGCCATGGAAATCTGAATCGGATGTAATGAACTGGAAGTTCCGAGAATCAACAGTAGATTGAAAATATTGGAGCCTACTACATTGCCAATGGCCATGCCGTTTTCGCCCTTTGATGAGGCGACAACAGAAGTAACCAGTTCCGGCAGACTTGTTCCGATGGCCACGATTGTCAGCCCCACTAAGGTCTCGCTCATTCCCCATGCAAGGGCCAGGGCTCTGGCACTATTTACTACCAGTTGTCCCCCAATAATGATAGCCACCAGTCCCAGTACAATGAAAAGGATACTCTTCCACAAAACAACCGGTTCTGATGCTTCTTCTTCCACCCGGTTCTTTTTTGCCATACGAATTGTATAGAGCATATATAAAATAAAGGCAGCCAGCAAAACAAGACCATTCCAGCGGAACAATTCGCCCGCCATGGCACTACCGTTTTTAATATCCGTACTTTTTCCTGCCAGCACCAGATTTGCACTTAAAAGGATGACAAAAAAGGTAGCTGCCAAAGAAATAGGAAAGTCCCTCTTTTTGATACCGGTATCTACCGGAAGGGGCTTTAGTATGGCACAAACACCTAGCACTGCCATAAGATTAAATATATTCGACCCTACCACATTGCTGACAGCAATGGCATTGGAACCGGACAGTCCGGCAGAAACGCTGACGGCAAGCTCCGGCGCACTGGTTCCCATGGCCACTATCGTGAGTCCGATGATGACACCCGGAACCTTAAAAAATCTGGCAATGGCAGCACTGCCATCCACAAAATAATCCGCCCCTTTTATTAATGCCACAAATCCCACGATTAAAATAAAACAATTCGCTACTATCTGCATATCTGTCTCCTCATTCTATCTTATCCTATGATATACGGATTAATCTAATTTTGTCAAGTTTCTGCCGCCGAGCGTTGTTCTACGGTGCCGGAACTTGGTAAACTCTGCCGTCCCTCCGGTTTTTTCCGTGGAATAGCAGAATAATCCGGCACGGCAGCCACAGAAATGATCCAGTTTAAAATACAGCTTCATACTCTGACCAAAGTTCTTCCACTCCCCATCGATTTTCAGGGCAAACTGTGCCGTATCCTTTCCGTTTTCAAATTCGGTCCGGACGCCGATTTCCACGGAAGCTCCCGGCAATTTCATGCGGGCAATCTCCTTTCCGACGGTCAAATCCGCCGGGCTTTCCATAGCATTTTCCGTCTCGGCGGGACGAACTAACATTATAGCATAGTACCCATCTTTCTCCCGCTTCATTCCCACTAATCCATAATCGCCCTGTAACATACAAATCCCGGCAATATCTCCTACTCCAAGTTTTTCGCCGTTGACTGTCACAGAGACCTCGCTGCCCGGATACATTAACCGCTGAGTCAGAGTATTAATCGCCCTTGTCACGTTCTCACAAATTCTATCCGTTGTCAGACAAAGAGCTTTCTTTTCGCGTTCAATTTTCCAGTACCGGTTATCCGGTATATGGTTCCATTCCCATCGTTGATGCAGATGGTAGTTTCCCGCCTCATCCGCTTCATAGGAAAAATCATCATCTCCCCATATCGGCTCATATTTATAATCCGGTCTGGCATCATACACCTTTATCTCATTCGGCACTTTGCCCTCTACACCAAAGACCGGAAAATCCTTTTGAAACGTTACCGGGACTAACACCGGAATTCTTCCTACAGCACCACTGTCCTGAAATAAAATTCCATACCATTCTCCCCGTGGCGTATCGACAATTCCCCCCTGTGCCACACCCTGATTTAAGTAGCCTCTGTCATCATCTAAAACCTCACCACCCCGGTACTCCCCCGCAATATGTTCCGACACATAGCACGCCTGACTTCGTCTGGCGTTCTCTTCCTCTTTCCAGTGGATAAAAAATAAATAATATTTCCCGTTTATTTTATAAAAGTGCGTGCCTTCGTAGCCAAGACGCACTTGACCCGGATCCTGCACCACCAGCTTATGCAAGCCCCCCGGCTTCGGTCCCGTCAGCTCTTTATTTAGCTCTGTCACATAAATCTTTTTATTTCCATAGGCAATATAAACACGTCCGTCGTCATCAAAAAGCAGGGAATTATCATGGTAAAATCCCTCAAGCAAATTTCTTTTCCATGGTCCCATGATATTTTCGGAACGGTACAGATAGGTTTTTCCTGTATCGTTTGCCACAAAACATATATAAAAGATGCCTTTATGATACCTTAGGGAAGCCGCCCACATCCCCTGTCCATAGGCATGTTCCTTTCCTGCCAGCCGTTCCTTATCCGTATCCTCCAGGATTTCATATACATGGGTCAATATTTCCCAGTCTGACAGATTGTAAGAGCGCAGAATAATACACCCCGGCATAAAGTGCATGGTAGTACTGACCATATAATAGGTGTCTCCCACCCGAATCACATCAGGGTCAGGAAAATCCGCTTTTAACAGCGGGTTACAAAAATTTTTCCAAGGCATAGGCAATTCCCTCCTCTGTATTGGAACGAGTTACAAAATCTGCTGCCGCTTTTGCTTCCGGCTCTGCATTTTCCATGGCAACTCCAAAGCCTGCCATCTGAAGCATCGCCACGTCATTTCCACTGTCTCCAAATGCCAGAATCTCTTCTTTTTTAATGCCCAGTATTTCTCCTAATTTCAAAATCCCAATTCCCTTTGATGCCGTTTTATCGGTAACCTCAATATTATTCATGCCCCCTGACACGGCGATAAATTCCGGAAAATCCCGTATAATTTCCTGTACCCTATCATAGTCACAGAGAGTACCGTCGGATTGTTTCACAAAATTTATTGTTATTTTTTGAATATCCTCGCCGTTTTTCCGCAAAAATTCCGTGAGATTGTCCACACAGGTTCTGGAGCTGCGGATGTAGGCCTTCATCTCCTCTGTCGTATCCAGGCGGTCAAGGAGTTTTAGATTTTTCCTGCTCATAAAACACTTACCCTTGACGAAGGCATCCCCCATGGCTTCCAATGGCTCCAGCCGTGCCATCATGGGCAGAAATCGCTCCAGCTTCATACTGTTTTCATAAATACATTTCCCGGTTTCCGCCTCGTAAATACCAGCGCCATTGGTTGTCAATATGTAACGGACTCCTTTTAGCTGCCAAATTTGCTCCGACACACCACACAGAGGTCGTCCGGTGGCAGGCACAATTTCAATTCCGTCTGCTGCCGCCTTTTCCAATGCCGCCTTTGTTTTTGGCAGTATTCTTTTCTGATTATCAAAAACGGTTCCGTCCAAATCAAACGCTATCATTTTTATATTCATGGATTTTAACTCCTTTTTTCAAATGCCGCGTCACAAAAAATATCCCTTTATGAAATTTTACTATACTCGTATAAATATATATCGTCAAGGAAAAATTTTTACAATTATATTGGTATAGAAAGCAAAAATATGATACAATATTGCAAAAATTGACAAAGGAGGATAGTATGAAAAAGTTTTTAAAAGAATTTAAGGAATTTGCCCTGCGCGGCAACGTCATGGATTTAGCCATTGGTGTCATTATTGGTGCCGCATTTCAGGCTATTATTAATTCTCTGGTAAAGGACGTGCTTTCCCCTCTGATTGGACTGGTTGCCCGAACTGATTTGAGCTATTTAACCCTGAAAATCAATGGGGTGGATATTATGTACGGTTCTTTCCTGACAGCGGTAATCAATTTTGTCATTATGGTATTTGTCATTTTCCTTTTGGTAAAGGGAATGAACGCACTGGCAAATCTGGGCAGCCACAAAAAAGATGCGGAGCCGGAAGCGCCTACGACAAAGAAATGTCCGTATTGCCTCAGTGAGATTGACATTGCCGCCACCAGATGCCCACATTGTACATCAGAACTGGAAGAAACAAACGAAGTGAATAATTAAAGGAACCGCCTCTGGCTAACATAACGGTGCCAATTTGAAACAGGGTTCAATTTGACACCGTTATGCTATCTCTGTCCCCCATTAGGACATCCTGCTCACGATAATTCCTGCCAGCATAAGGAGCAAAAGGACAGATGCCACCAGACGTTTTATCAGTCCCTGTCTCCGCAATATCTTATTTTCATCTTCTTCCTCATCAGAGGATACTTCTCCGACAATACCGGCAACAATTTCTTTTGCCTGCTCTGCTGCCTGCTCATCCACATAGAGGTCACTGCCCATAAGGGACATACCGGAAGTAATCGTCATATAGCCGCTGCTTCCCACATCTTTTTTTACGACGGGAATTCCCTCTGCCTCCAATGCTGCTATAATCTGTGAAGTCTGAACCGGATTCTCGGAATTATATAGTTTTACCATATTTTTCTCCCTTCTGTCTTTTATATCTGTACCCGGAAAAGAGCTAATTTTTTATCATTCTGAACAACGGCATAGTATTCATTTTCATTTACCTGAGCTGTACTAATTACATCCACATACTCATTAAAAATGACAGATAACTCTTTTTCCCCTACTACCGGCTCCGCTGTATCCTCCTTACACTTCCAGATACCCTGCGAAGTAAACATATAGACACCGCCGTCGCCGCTTCTGCCAACATTCCAGTACATGGGACCCATCCCCTCTGAAAAATCACCTTCAATCAATACCACTTTTTCCGGAATACTTTTTTCTAATTTCTGAAAACGAATCGCATAGGTACCTTCGTCTAACTGATAGGGATAAGAAAGTTCATCCTCTTCCACCACCAACGTATTCAGAGCTATGGAGCTGTCAATCCGGTCTCCCAAAGAAGTTACATCCGTAACCTGAGCACCTGCAAAATCAATACATTTTACGACACCTGTTCCGTCCTGCACAGAGTACACAAGGAGTTTACCATTTTCTAATAATCGGAAAGAATTGATTTCTCCTATTTCCTCCATTAATTTCTCTTCTTTATTTAACTCGGTCAACTGACCGTCCGGTGTTATGCAATATATTTTTCTGACCAGCCACTCCCCACTCTTCCCGTTATCCGTTATCATCTTACATCCAAGGAAATATACATTCCCGTTACTGCCCACCTGATAATTTCCCATCATATTAATGTGGTTTTCGTTCAACTGCTTATTCCACTTAAAATCGTTTTTCTCCCATGTACCGCCGGTACAATCATAGGTATAGACAACATATTGGTAAACATCCGTATTACGTTCTCTTTTTCCCTCAAATACCTGATATGTATCGTTTAGAAAGACATCCCAGTGACAATAATTCCCCGTTTCCTGTAGTTTCCACTCGCCAAAGGGATACTCTATCTGCTCAATGGTGCAGTCTGATGTTTCTGCTTCTTGTGGTTCCTTTGTCTGCTTTGTTTCCGTACAGCCCACAAGTAATAGGGCAATGATGAAAATACTGAGTATTTTTCTCATATCGGTACTCCCCCTTTTGTTTATATTTCCACGCCGGTGTACCCTGTATACATGACCCCATATATCATAAAAACTAATGGTTTTTACTGTATCTATTTCTTTTTAGTATAATGCCCGCATGGAGATATGTCAAATTATTATAGGGAAAATATGGCGTGGTGATAACGGCGTGAGTTGGTAGTGATAATTGATGATTATCGGGAGGAAGATGGTGGGTATCTTTAGTATTTACTGACTTTAACATAATGGATAATTAAATGTTATCAGTTATATAGAATAAATAGTATGATAATGGTAATTTTGCTGTCTTGAATTAAAAACAAGACAGGTGTATACAAGTTTCAATCGAATAAATATGAGGTGATTTATGAATACAACAATACTTACAAGAGTGAATAAAATAATTAAAAAATCACGTCCAGTTTTAGATAAAAATATAGTATGTGATTCATTTAGAAACGGTACTTTTTTAGAAATTGCTTTTATGAGTAAACGATGTAAAAATGATGCCTCTGGTTCTTGTATTATGTGCGATTATGGAGCGGTGGATGGCATA
>JAFLTC010000090.1 GCA_022510615.1 Lachnospiraceae bacterium
AGCCCCAGAGCTATCGGGAGGTGCATGCCGACAGGACGGACTACTATTTCGACACCTGTCCGGAAGAAGAAACGGTCGTCCGGGAGGAGTTCTTCGTGACCCGCGCCGGGGCTTTCCAGGCGCCCGTCCTCTCGGTCGAGTCCCTCTATGCGCCCCACTACCGCGCCAACGCCGCCTGGACCGGCTCCCTCGTCTCTGCCGACTGATCGGTTTCAGGCGAGACGGGGCCCGTCAGCTTCGCTCGACGGCCGCGCGTGCTGCAAACGAAAACGAGGACGACCCACAGTGTCGTCCTCGTTTTTTCATGGTGGGAACAACTGGACTCGAACCAGTGACCCTCTGCTTGTAAGGCAGATGCTCTAAACCGACTGAGCTATGCTCCCTTGCATTCCGTTACAGGAAAGGACTGCAAATATACATAGTTTTTCCGAATCTGCCAAATCCGGACTCTGGCGGGTGCGCAAAACCGAGGCGTATGTTTGTAAACACTTTTCTCTATCTCGGTTTTTTACACTATTTTTGTAGAGAGTACAAAACGCATGAGAGATGACACGCAATCTTTTTCCGGCGGCCATGGCCGCAACCCTTTTCCTGACGCTCGGCGGCGCGATGTCCGCCCGCGGGAATTCGTCTTCCGCGGAACTCCGCACCCGCAGGCAGCCC
>JAFLTC010000091.1 GCA_022510615.1 Lachnospiraceae bacterium
TCTGTCTTTTTATACATCTTTGATACGATCTCCTCAAAGTCCTCCCTGGTGATCTCGTAACTTTCAGACACACTGCCCACTCTCACCATGATATTGGCGGACATTACGTTGGAAAGACTGATTTTTACACGCTCCGCCTTGTCATAAAGCTCCTGAAGCACATCCGCATATTCCGGTTTTGTCAGTTCTATATTATGCTTTTTGTTAAAATCTCCGCAGATCCGCTGTACGACCTCTTTGTCAAAATAGCTCCCGCCCACTTTCTGCAGTCCGTTCGTGCTGACAACCTCCCTGGCGTGCCCCGCGATATGTATAATGGAAACGTCAAAGGTACCGCCTCCCAGATCGTACACGAGGATGTTGGCATTCTCGATTCCCGACTGCTTCGCATAGTAAAGGGCGGCTGCAGTGGGCTCATTGATAAAGCCCAGTCTGTTCAGCCCTGCCATGCTGATCGCGTTATCGGTGGCCTTTCTCTGCGCGTCGTCAAAATAAGCCGGGATCGTGACCACTACATCCCTGATCCCTTCCCCCTCCAAACCGAGCGCCGCATTTGCGTCCGCCACGATTTTGCTCAAGATAAAGCTGGAAATTGCCTCCGGCATGTACCCGCCATGATCCGTCTCCATCATGACCGGGGATTGGTCGGGATTCACCTTAC
>JAFLTC010000092.1 GCA_022510615.1 Lachnospiraceae bacterium
GCCCGATTTGCGGAATGCACCATAATCAATCTTAGCCACCGGAAATCCCCCCAAAGTGGCTGGTATGTTCAACTGACTACCGGAGGCCTTCGTTCCCGTTACAATAGCCTCCTTCTTACTTACCCGGTAAGAAAATCCATTCTCCTCATAGTCTTTGGCTTCTGCAGGCACTGATACGGCAAACATTGCCAAAAACATAAAAACAATCACAAAACCTATTTTTCGCATAATAATATCCTCCTGTTATTCTTTTTATTGGTTCGGACTTTTTTAATACTATATACTAACAAAACGAATCAACAGGAGAATATGTTGCAAAAATATATTTTTTTACCCACTACCTCTTAATTTTTACTTTTTTCACCTTACTCCACGTACCATATACCTTTTTTCTTCCATTCAATTTGTAGGCACAGACACGGAAATAGTAGGTTTTCCTTTGCTTTAATTTTTTAATAGTAATTTTCGTTTTCTTTACCGGTTTTGATTTTTTCTTCTTCGTAAATTTCTTGTTCAAAGCGTACTGGAGTTGATAGCCTTTTACACCGCTCTTTTTTGTCCAGCTAACCGTCAGTTTCTTTTTTTTGACCTTCACTTTCACTCCCGTTACTTTTCCCGGTTTCTTGACCTTGGAACTGTTGCCACCCGAT
>JAFLTC010000093.1:0-249 GCA_022510615.1 Lachnospiraceae bacterium
ACACTAATTATCCTTTTGGCATAATTCTTCATCATTGTCAAAAACCCTCATTCATTTCTAAAGACAAAGCAGAATTAATAATTGTCTGCTTTTTGCTTTTGATTCAGTTATCGTCAGTTTGTGGGGATATCTTAATTGATTTTACATGCTGATTGCGCCAATTTCCCATTTTAGGCATGAAACCACTATATTATAGCTACTGCGTGAATCATTCAGACGGATTCACAAAACACTTGTCATCTTGATTTA
>JAFLTC010000093.1:259-644 GCA_022510615.1 Lachnospiraceae bacterium
GTCTATCAGATTTCTAATATTTCGTATCAAGGATCTTGCTTTATTCTAAGAATTTCAAGAAAGCATCCCAACGAAAAGAAAAAAACATGCAGAACATTGATAATTGAATAAGGCTTTACACCTTTAGAAAAACCCCCTATAATGTAGACACAATATTCTATATATGGAGGGGTGAAAGGATGGACGAAATGACAGATAAGGAATTAATTGCAATTACGATTGACAGATATACCGATTTACAGCAAATTAAAAAAGCAAATAACGGTCATGAAAATGAACAGCTTGATTATCTTATTAAAGTAACAACTGCAAAACTAGCATCATTAGGGGTGAATGTTGAAGATATAACCCTGTAACAATGAAACAGACATATATAAACAAGGTG
>JAFLTC010000094.1 GCA_022510615.1 Lachnospiraceae bacterium
TCCGCATCAAAGCAATGTCCTCATTGCACTGGTGGGAGGCGCCGTCCTCACCTACAGTGATGCCAGCATGGGTGGCTCCAATCTTCACATTCAGGTGGGGATAGCCGATGGAGTTGCGCACCTGCTCAAAGGCGCGCCCCGCAGCAAACATGGCGAAGGAACTCACAAAGGGAATCTTCCCTACCAGGGACAGACCTGCCGCAATTCCCATCATATTACACTCCGCGATACCGCAGTCGATATGGCGGTCGGGATAAGCTTTTCTGAAAATGCTGGTCTTGGTGGCCGCTGCCAGGTCGGCATCCAGCACCACCAACTGGGGAAACTCCTCCGCCAGCTCTTTTAATGCGTTTCCGTAGCTCTCTCTGGTCGCAATCTTTTTCACATCTGCCATTATGCCTCACCTGCTTTCTCTAATTCTGCGCCGATCTTGTCCAGGTCGGCCATAGCCACAGCGTACTCCTCATCATTGGGAGCCTTGCCATGCCACTCGATATCGTTCTCCATAAAGGAAACGCCCTTGCCCTTTAAGCTGTGCAGCACAATACAAGTGGGCATTCCCTTGGTCTCCCTTGCTTCCTTGAAGGCAGCCCGCAGCGCGTCAAAGTCATGGGCATCCACATTGATCACATGGAAATTGAACG
>JAFLTC010000095.1 GCA_022510615.1 Lachnospiraceae bacterium
TTCCCTACTCACTCAATCACCCACTTAAACCATTCTATTTTGTTACTACCATATGTATGGAGAATAATGAAACACTTCCAGCTCTATAAAGACAATGCCTTCCGCAAATCTTCAATATATAAGGCTTGCTGTTTTTTTAGAAATCCTTTAACGAAAGGCTTCATAAACACCTTTTTCGCAATCACATCTTCCATAAAATCAATTTCCGTTTTATCTCCAACTTGTGCAAATACGCCTGTCCACTGCCCTTTCATATTGTCATTTTCCATATCAAATTCCCAACACTCGTAGGGCATTTTTTTCGTAACTGTAAAAGTTGTAGCATATCCTTCTTTTGTATGCTCTATAAACTGATTTTCATTTAGAATTTCAATTTTACTCAAATCACTACGCCATGTATAATTTTCGAGCGAAGTAACAATTTCCCATACCTTCTGAACATCACATTGAAAAATAGTTTTTATTTTGGAAACAGCCATGTTTAGATTCCTCCTGCATTTGCAATTATCTCTTTTACAATCTCCACGACCTCAATATCGCTGTCTACTAATATTTTCTATTCCATTTTACCACTACCTATTATATAATACAATTATCATAACATAAAAGATTCCATCTCTTGAAGGGCTTCATAACCTGAAG
>JAFLTC010000096.1 GCA_022510615.1 Lachnospiraceae bacterium
GGCATACCGTGAGGGTGCTAATATTCTGGTGCTTTCCGACAGAGGTGTGGATGAGAATCATATGCCGATCCCGTCCCTTTTGGCAGTTTCCGCAGTAAACCGGCATTTGGTAAAGACCAAAAAGAGCACATCCCTTGCTATTATAGTGGAATCCGGGGAACCAAGAGAAGTACATCACTTTGCGACACTTCTGGGTTACGGCGCCAGCGCTGTTAATCCGTATCTGGCTTTAGAAACGATCCGTGAGCTGATCGACAACCACATGCTGGATAAAGATTACTATGCGGCAGTGGACGATTATAATCATGCTGTTTTGAGCGGTATTGTAAAAATTGCTTCCAAAATGGGTATTTCCACCATTCAGTCATACCAGGGAGCGCAGATTTTTGAAGCAATCGGTGTCTCGCAGGATGTGATCGATAAGTATTTTACAGGCACGGTCAGCCGTGTAGGCGGTGTGACGCTGGAAGATATCGAAGAAAATGTGGAACGACTTCATTCAGAAGCCTTTGATCCGCTGGGGCTCTCAACAGATCTTACCTTGGACAGTATCGGCGCCCATAAGATGAGAAGCCAGGGTGAGGCCCACCGTTACAATCCGGCCACCATCCATCTTCTTCAGGAGTCTACCAGATGCG
>JAFLTC010000097.1 GCA_022510615.1 Lachnospiraceae bacterium
CAAACTGGTTGGAACCGGTCAATGCATTAAAAAGTGTTGTTTTGCCGCTGTTAGGGTTACCGGCCAATGCTATCTTTATCGACATAATCTACCTCTTTTCTGTTCAATATTTGTATTCTGATGTCTGTTTGTTTTAACTGTTTGTTCTAACTTCTTTCTGTTAGCCTTATCTAACCTATGGTCAAAAAAATTTATTCTACTTCGATCATCTTGGCATCCGCTTTCCTTAAGGACAGCTCATAGCCTCTTACGGTCACTTCAACCGGATCACCTAAAGGAGCTGCTTTTCGCACAAAAATCTCAACACCCTTGGTAATTCCCATGTCCATGATACGTCTTTTTACCGGACCCTCACCGGTCAGCTTAGTAACCTTTACCGTTTCTCCGCATGGAATATCTCTTAGAGTCTTCATATTCTCCTCACTTTCTGCCGTCTAACCGGCTTATTCTTAGGGCTCTTAGCAGGCCACCATAATTTTATTAGCCATATCTTTGCCGATCGCAACACGTGAATCTTTGACATTCACGATAATATTGCCTGCGGCCTCGGATACTACCGTCACTTCTCCGCCAACTATAAAGCCCAGATTTTCCAGAAACTTGCGGGTCTCTTCCTTCCCGCCCACTCTGCTTATT
>JAFLTC010000098.1 GCA_022510615.1 Lachnospiraceae bacterium
AGCTGCCTCAATACCTGATCAAGTCCCGGGCGGGCATCGAAAAGACCTTCCGGGAGGAGCTCAGCCGGCTGCGCACCGACCACGTGGATTACTACCTGATGCACATGATCACCGACGTCGGCGCGTGGGAGAAGCTGGAGCGGCTGGGCATCCGGGAGTGGATCGCGGAGAAGAAGGCGAGCGGCGAGATCCGCCAAATCGGCTTCTCCTTCCACGGCAGCACCGATATCTTCCTCAAGGTGCTCGACGCCTACGACTGGGATTTCTGCCAGATTCAGTACAACTACATGGACGAGCACTCCCAGGCGGGCCGCCGGGGTCTGGAGGCCGCGCAGGCGAAGGGCATTCCGGTGATCATCATGGAGCCGCTGCGGGGCGGCAAGCTGGTGGAGCTGCTGCCGAAACAGGCCAAGGAGCGCATCGCCGCGCATCCCCGGGGATGGTCGGCGGCGGAGTGGGCGTTCCAGTGGCTGTGGAACCAGCCGGGCGTCACCTGCACGCTCTCGGGCATGAACAGCCTGGAGATGATCGATGAAAACCTCCGCGCTGCGTCCCGCTCGCAGATTGGCAGCTTCACGCAGGAGGATTTCGAGCTCATCGACGCGTTGCGATCTGATATCAACGGTAAGA
>JAFLTC010000099.1 GCA_022510615.1 Lachnospiraceae bacterium
GCTGTTCGAACGCAGGCAGGTATGTCCCCCAAAGATATTCCGGCGGTACGTCTTTAGCGTCAAAACTATGACGGTTCCATTCAGGACCGCTGTGCACTGCAAAATGCTTTGCACAAGCCAAAGTTTTAAGGTTACCCTCCGGATCATTACCCTGAAGTCCTTCTACTGCAGCAAGTCCCATCAGAGTTGTGAGATAAGGGTCTTCCCCATAGGTTTCCTGACCCCTTCCCCAACGTGGGTCACGGAATATATTAATATTGGGAGTCCAGAATGTCAAACCTTTATATCTCCCGTTATCACCGGACTTTTGGAATTCATTATATTTCGCTCTTGCTTCGTCGCTTATGATATCGAACGTCTCTTCTATAAGTTCAGGGTCAAATGTGGCACCCATCCCTATCGACTGTGGAAAGACAGTAGCCAATCCTGCCCTTCCAACTCCATGGAGAGCTTCGGTCCACCAATTGTATTCCGGAATTCCCAATCTGGGAACCGGTTTTGACCTGTCCATCATCAAACCTATCTTTTCATCTAAAGTCAGGAGTTTCACGACAGAATCCGCTTTTTCTTTGGCAATGGATTTTGCCTGTGGTGTCCGGTCATTAGCACTCAGTGAGAAAAAAGCTAC